>JAWLFN010000187.1:0-5584 GCA_041685555.1 Gammaproteobacteria bacterium
CTCTGCTTGCGGCGGACCAGGACGGACGAGAAGCCGACCAGCAGAAAGACCAGCAGGAAGAATATGAAACTGCCCTGAAGAAGCATGGCGTCGCCTTCTATTGCTACGATGCCGCCAGCCTATCAGCTTGTCACGTGATCCGCATCCGGCTCAGAAGCGCTGTATAAACCGCGCCACCACACTGCGCGCCTCCCCCGGAAAACAATCCCCGCGCGCCAGACAGGTCGCCTGATATTCCTTGTTGCCAACATTCGTGACATTGAGGGACATCTGCCACTCTTCCGTCTCGTATGCGACCATCAGGTCGGCCAGCGTATAGGAAGGCGTACGCAAGGCATCGGCTCCATCCCAGCTATCGCCAACATAACGCACCCCCGCTCCTGCCTTCAATCCCTGCCAGGCGCCGCCGGGCCGATAGCTGATCCATGTGGACGCCTGATCTCGCGGCACACTGGCAAACCGGTAACCGTCCGGATTTTCGGTCTCCACCCGGCTCAGATTGGTTTCCCAGCGAAAGTTCCCGAAGGGGACGAAGGCCTCGAACTCCACGCCGTGAATGGTTGACACCCCTTCCTGCTGCGAGTTGGCGCCGACCAGGGCGTTCGGGTTGGACAGATTGGACTCCTCGATGTCAAACCAGGCCAGAGTGGCAAATGCACCGCCATTGCCCGGTTGATACTTGATGCCAAGCTCGATCTGCTCGCCATCCCGTGGTTTCAATGCCGCACCGGTGACATTGTCGGTCCCCACCACCGGTTCAAACGATTCCGCATAGCTGACGTAGGGGAACAGTCCGATCTCCGTGCCGTAGAGTACGCCCACACTGTAGCTGGTGGCATCATCGTCCTGCACAGTGACACCATTGTCTGTTTCCACATTGTCGTGACGCAGTCCCAGCAGCAGATTCCAGTTGCCCGCCGTGATCTGGTCGTTGATGTAGAAACCGGGATCGCGGGTACTGGCTGCGGGTGCGTCATTGAAATAGCTGTCAATGAGGTCCCCGTCGGGAATGTTGCCGTTGTAAACCGGCTCCAGCGGATTGATCCAGAAACGGTCTCCTGGCGCTTCGTCGGGCCCGGCAGTCGAAAAATCGTAGCCCAAAGCATACAGATACGCCGTATCCGTGTCAGTGGTCACATCCTGAAGCATGGCACCGATCATCAACTCGTGCTCGAATGGCCCGGTGCTGAAGCTGCCCCTGGCGCGCAGGTCGGTGGCAAACTGCTCGGACGTGTTGTCGGCGACATAGAAGGTACGCGGCACCATACCGTCCCGGTAGAGCTCGCCACCCTCGTCATATACCCACCGATCTCCCCCAATGAATGATGCCCAGGCCTGCCGGTAGTCCGACTCTCCCTCTGTGTAGCGCGCGGTGCCCTCGACGCTCCATGTACTGTTGATGAAGCGGTCAGCGAGCAACGTGACCGAGCGGTTCTCCGTGTCATAACGATTGAAGCCCGGCTCCCCGGTATAGGCACTCTGGTCGATAAAACGACCATCCGGTGCGGGACGGAGTGTTCCGTCAACCTGATGAAACTGGGAACCGGTGTCGCTGTCAGTGTCCTGGAGGTTCAGTAATGCGGTAACCCGCGTCCGATCATCCGGCGTCCAGCTTAGCGATGGCGCAAACACCAGCGCCTCTTCGCTGACGTGGTCCACCTGTGTATCCGTGTTGCGATATACCCCATTGAGCCGATACAGCCACTGCCCGTCCTGATCCAGCGGCCCAGTCAGGTCAGCCGCCAGCTGGAGACGATCGAAATTGCCACCCTCAACCACCAGTTCACGGAACGGTTCACTCCGCGGGGTCTTGCTCACCACGTTGACAATCCCGCCCGGAGAACCCTGGCCGTACAGTACCGAGGCAGGACCTTTCAGTACTTCCACCTGCTCGATGGTATAGATATCAGGTCGTGTATTGTTGTAGTTACCGAACAGGGCCTGCAGACTGTCGCGATATTCAGGTACATCCAGCCCCCGCACCGAGACCCAGTCACCACGGGTTGCGAAACCATAGCGCTCTCCAAACACGCCGGCCGAGTACAGATAGGCATCCGCGACATTCAATGCTCCCTTCTCACGGAGGTCCAGGGCGGTTTCGATGGACACCGAGCGGGCAGTTTCCAGAATGGGGGTGTCGGATTTAGTCGCTGAGTAGCGTCCCAATTGTCCGATCACCATCACTTCCTCGATGGTATCGGCTCCCGAGGCGGGAGCTCCCTCCTGTGCGTGCAGCAAAGGACTCATTACCACGGCACTGATTGCCGCGGTGAGGCGGGGGTATCGAATCACGTTCATTCTCCTTGACTGAATATCCGGCAATAGATGGAGCCGGCATTCTAGTCAAAGATCATCGTAATGACAATAATTCTCATTACTATTTCATTTCTCGCGCTGGTGATGCCTCAAATACCTCACCACCCGGTCCGGAAAGTCCGAGAACGCCCCGTCGATCCCGGCCTGCTCGAAAAACAGTTCCAGCATATCCTCGAAATCCCGCGCATAGTCCGGCACCTGGCCTTCATCGGCCCGGAACGTATAGGGATGGACCGCCATGCCATTCTCGTGCGCCAGACGCACGAAATCGGTGATGATGATGTTGTCCCGCGTGGAATCCCCGTCGATGATCAACGAGTAGTGCGGGCCAAGCCCGTCCGCGTAGCGGCCCAGCTCTTCCATGCCCTCCTCGTCCAGCATCCAGGCATATCCATCGCCGCCGATCAGCTGCACCAGTTTCAGCTCCATGCCCATTTCCGGAAACAGTTCGTCGTGGACCCGCTTGAGCTCATCGTGGTCGAAGGTCTGCACAAAGACATTGTCGTCACGGCTGTCGTAGCCGAACCGCTTCAGCTCGGTCAGTACCGCGCGACTCAGATCCTTGCCGTGCTCGCGATGGAACGCCGGGTCCTTGATCTCGGGGTAGATACCCGTGTCCCGCTGCATGGAGCGGTTCATGCCCTGCACCATCTCCAGCTGCTCGGCCAGCGTATGGACCCGGAAGTCCGATTGCCACAGCGGAAAACGGTCCGGGTAGTTGGCCTGCTGCTCGCCCTCCCCGTTGACCGAATAGCCCTCGGTGACCCGCAGCTGACGCAGCTCCTCCAGGGTGAAATCGACAACATAGTGACGGCCATCGTCTCTGGCCCGGCCCGGAAAACGCTCTGCCACGTCGGTGTTGCGATCCAGTGTCAGGTCATGCCAGACGATGAGCGCGTCATCCCTCGTCATGACCACATCCTGTTCCATGTAGTCGGCGCCCATGGCGTAGGCCATGGCCACCGCTGGCAGCGTGTGCTCGGGCAGGTAGGCACTGGCCCCGCGGTGCGCCACCACGATGGGTTCACGATCGACCGCCGTCTGCGCCGAGGCCGGGACGCTCAGCCCCACGGTACCGGTGATGGTCATCAGCAATGCTCCCGCCAGCTGTCTGTACCTTCTGATCCTGTCCGACATGACAATCGACTCCTGACCTGCATGAGATGTGACACCTCCATTATGCCAGCGGCAGGTGTCACGGCAATGACAACCGGTTCAACCGCCCAGTCGATAACGCAGTTTCACCACCAGGCTGTCGGCGATCCGCTCCGACCACGACTCCGTGAACAGATCATTGAACGGGCCTTCGGTGTCACGGGGCAGATTACTGCCACGGGTGTAAACCACGAACAGGTCCGACAGCGGCGCGATTTCCCAGCGGTAACGGGCCTGAAAGGTCATCCGGCTGATACTGAAATCGCGGGAATCCCCCTCCGGACGAGCGATCCGCTGCAGCTCGTCCACCCGTGTCTGATTGACCCGGTAGTGGTAGTGTTCCTTCGCCTTGATGCCCGTCCACTGCATCCGGAGACTGAAATACTGCCGTGCCGACAGGAAGTAGCTCATGTCCAGCTCGGGGAACCAGCCATTGGCCTGGAAGGCAGCGATATGGTCGCCCCCCTGATGAATCAGCCAGCCATCCCGGTCACGATACTGTAGCTCCCCGGTGATCGAGATACGGTCGCTGGGACGCCAGTCCAGCCCCACCGTGTAGGCCACATTGCTGCGCCCCACGTCTTCCTGGGAGCTGTTGAGCTGCAGATTGAGTGTCAGCGGTCGTGACCGGTCACTGTTCCACCGGATATTGCCCGAGTACCGCGCTGGAATCTCGTAACTCCCGTTACCGCGGCTCAGGCGGTCATCCACTCGCGGCGGGAAATAGCGAAAATTGATCCCCAAACCGGTGTTGTCATAGAACGTCAGATTCTGGCCGAAAAACAGCCCCAGACGGACTGGCCTCCCGTCCCCGTTCCACTGATTGATGACATTCATGCTCCGCGTACGGTTGCGCGCGTTCTCCAGCCCGGAGACAGTGCGGCTGTAGCGGTAATCCAGCACATAGTGGTCATTGCGCTGCAGGAAACCGACGTCATTGATGTCGAAATCACTATCCATGAACGTGCCGGTGAAACTGTGCTGTGTGCCCTGTCCGGGACGATAGGCCAGATCGAACAGGCCACCCTGACCCGTCACTTCGCCATTGTCACTGTGCATGATCTGCCCGTCAAAAATCCAGCGCGTGTCCGCGGAAAAATAGTGCAGATCGACACCGTTGGCAGTGGCATCCCGGTCCGGATGCGACCGTCGTGTGCCCATCCAGCCGATGCCCCGCCGCCCGCCGCCCGTGGTATCCTCGTACAATAGACGACCGATGGCAAAGTCCCGCCCCGCGGCTTCCACCGGTACCCGTCCGTCCGACTCATCGCGGCCGGTGATGACCGTGTCATCCTCCGACGCCAACAGCGCACCATAGCGCCAGCTGCCTGTCTGCCCGGTGGACTTCAGCGCGCCCAGCAACTCCGTTGGCTGGGCGCGCTCCACCGGATCCACGGACACATCATCCGGCACGTCAAAACGCGCCGACGCACCGATGCGACGGGTGTTCAACATCGTGATCGGCCCGAACGGACCACCCCCGCCAGCCCGGGGCGTGGCCACAAACACATCCTGACCCTCCACGAAGAAGGGCCTCTGGTCCGAGAAAAAGGTCTCGAAAGCGCCCAGGTTGACGACAATGTCATCCGACTCCACCGTGCCGAAATCCGGGTTCAACGTAGCCGAGAGCTGACTGTTGGCATTGGGCCGCCAGTACAGGTCGGCGCCGGCCCGGTATTCGACCTCGTCACTGAGATTGTCGCGTGTGGCCGAGCCGTAGGGATAGAAGGTGAACTGCGTGGCCGGGTCGATCCCTTCCAGCTCGAAGGGCTGAAAAGCAGACAGGTATTCCGGGTTGGTATCCGGCAACGCCGGCCAGGACCATTTTTCATTGCGATGCGAGACATCCCGCTCGAAGTAGACACCGATGCGGCGGGTGCCATCGCGTTCGGAACGGGGTAGCGCCATCATCGACCAGGGCACGAAGATCTCGGCACTCCAGCCGTCGTCGCTGACCGCGGTATAGCCCTGCCAGGATCCATCCCATTCCCGGCTGATCTCCTTTTCCGGGAGGATGGTGCCATCGGCCACCGACCCACCCAGGTTCAGACGCAGAAAATAGCCGAACAGGCCGTCTCCGGAGGCATCCAGGGACAACACGAAACCGTCGCGC
>JAWLFN010000188.1:0-5537 GCA_041685555.1 Gammaproteobacteria bacterium
CAGGTCGTGCAGAACATGACCTTCAACGCCGGCTCGGCGGTGACCAACACCATTCAGGGTACGTCCAGTAACACCACCGAGTTCAACCTGCGCGGCCTGGGCAGCAGCGCCACGCTGCAGCTGATGGACGGCAAGCGCGTGCCCACGGATAACGTCAACGTGCTGATGCCCGGCATCGCTGTGGAGCGCATGGAAATCGTCACCGACGGCGCCGCCGCCCTGTACGGCACCGATGCCGTGGCCGGTGTGGTCAACATGGTGCCGGTGACCTCCTACGACGGCTTCAAGGTCGAGGGCTACTACGAGCAGGACGACGGCCCCGGTGATTTCAGCGAGACCCAGCTGTCCGCCCTGTTTGGCACCACCATTGCCAATGAGATCGAGGTGGTTGGCGCGGTATCGGTTCGTGACGCGGATCCGCTGCGCTGGATTGATCGCCCGGACGTGATGCGGGCCGGCCTGACCTCGTCGGGCACTTCGAATCCCGGTAACTTCCAGGTACCGCAGCGTGACGAGAACGGCCAGTTGACCGGATCGTCCGCATTCACCCCGGATCCATCCTGCGGCACCGATCGCGAGAATCCGGCACAGCTGGGTGCCAACCCGTTCGGCTTCCAGTCACTGGGGCGCTGCTGGATGGAGTTCGGTGATACGCGTGATTTCCGCGAGGAAAACACCATCGCCCAGTACTTCACCAACGCCACCTGGGATGTCAATCCGGACCTGACCCTGTCGGGCCAGTTCCTGTACAGCCGCCAGACGGCGGATCGTCGCAGTTCCAGTTCCAACCCGGGGGGACGCACCACGGATCTGCCGATCGCCCGTGGCGAGCTGCCTGGCAACCCGTTCCGCGCCACGGCATCGAGCGGTGACCCGGTCTTCGCCCAGCCGCGCCGGAACGAGCAGGGCGACATCATGACTGATGGCTATGGCCGTCCCCTGCCCTTGCGCGGGAACGATGGGAGCGTGGTGCTGGCCCAGAACCAGTTCGCCTCCATCGATTCGGATCCGATGGGCGGTGTCCCGTTCTACGAAGATGTGCCGTTCTCGGCCTGGCGCGCCGTGGGCCGTGCCGATACCTGCCCCGTGCAGAATGCGGATGACCCCTCCTGTGCCCGTCAGGACCATCTGGATCGGCGCTACTGGCGCATGGCCTTTGATGCCGACTTCACGGTCCCGTACCTGGATGGCTGGGAAGGTACCGCCGGCTACACCTTCTCCCGGGCATGGGATCGTAATACCGTGTCCCAGGTCTGGAACTTTGCGGCCATCGCCCAGGGGCTGGAATGTGATGTCGTCAATGATGTCGACGCCTGTTTCAACCCGTTCGGCGTCACCGATGACCGCTTCCTGACCTCCCAGGAAGTCATGGATCAGGTCGGCCTGGAGCCGCGTCGTCGCTTCACGGATGATCTGCAGACCCTGGACATCGTGTTCAATGGCACGATTCCGCTGGGTGACTTCGAGCTGCCGGGCGGCGAGATCGGCGCGGCGGTCGGTTATCAGCGCCGGGAAGAGTCGCTGGAGCGGATTCCGGATATGCTCTCCATCAAGGGGGATGGCCTGCTCGGTACCCAGACCGATCCGTTCTCGCGTAGTCGTCATGTGAATTCCTTCATGGGTGAGATGCTGCTGCCGGTCTTCGATAACTTCGAGATCAATCTGGCGGCCCGCAACGAGAGCTTCAGTGGCGGTCAGGAAGACACCATCATGAAGATCGGGGCCGTCTACGAGCCCACTGACTGGCTTGGCCTGCGCGCCACCTGGGGCGAGGCGTTCCTGGCACCGACCATGAACCAGCTGTCCTCTCCCCGGTCCTGTGGTCTGACCAACTTTGACGATCCGTTCTCCACGTTCTCCGGTTTCGTCAACAGCTGTCAGGACGGTAATCCGGATCTGCAGTCGGAGTTCTCGGAGAGCTGGACCGCCGGCTTTGACCTGGTGCCCATGGACGATCTGACGTTGTCCATGACCTGGAGCGAGACGGATTTCACCGACCGGATCGTCAGCACCACGACGCAGGACATCATGCGTAATGACTTCTTCAACTTCCGGCAGGCGACCGGCTTCGAGCCCACGGATGCCCAGCCGGAGCCGACGCTGGAGCAGCTGCGTGCCTGGATCAATGATCCACGTTCCGATGATCGCATCAAACGTGACAGCAACGATGTCACGTTTGTGACTGAAGTGACGCAGAGTGACTCCAACGCCTCCAGCATGCTGGTCAAGGCGCTGGACATCGAGGCGGACTACAGCTATGTGACCAATAACTGGGGTACGTTCGGAGCCAATCTGACGGGCACCATGGTCGATACCTACGAGTTCCAGCTGTCGCCGCAGGATCCGGTGCGTGAAGCGGTAGGCAATCAGAACAACGACTTCGGCGCGGTGCCGGCGATGCCGGAATGGCGTGCCAACGCGCGTTTCCGCTGGAGCATGGGGGATCACCTGGCCACAGCGACCGTGCGTTATGTTGATGATGTCACGTTCGATGCCACTGACTTCAGCTTCCAGCGGTTCTTCCCGCACAGCAACTACCGCAGCGTGGACACCATCCGTGCCTGGACGCAGATGGACTGGTTCTACACGTATCGCGGACTGCAGCTGTCGCAGGGGGAGACGGCACTGACGTTCGGCATGCGTAACGCCTTCGACCGTCAGCCGCAGAAAGTCGGCATGACGTCGGGTATCGTGGGCGAGTTGCAGGACGCGCTGGGTCGCGTGTTCTACGCACGCTTCAGCCACGAGTTCTGATCCGCACGTGACACGGGCGCCGGCAGCGGTGCCCGCTACCGCTGTATCAACAGCCATGAAAAAGGGAGCGCCCCGCAAGGGCCGCTCCCTTTTTATGCGCGTCGGTGCCGGTTCCGCTTTCCTTATCGGGACAGCCAGGCCGATGTCTGTCGCCGGATGATCCGTTGCAGGTCTCCCATGGCAATGTTCATGTCGATCAGGTGCAGGCCCCAGCCTTCATTGATCGAACCGTCGGCATTCATCACGTCGCCACTGATTTCATCCGTGCGGGGATCCGCCGGGTCGGCATTGACCGTGACGCTCAGGTAGTGGAACCCGTCCTCGTTGACGCACTCCGCCGACAGCAGTCCGGGCAGGCTGACGAACGGAGTATTGATGTTGTCCTCCTCACTGGTCCAGGCGGAAGAAGGACCGGTGGAGGCAAAGCCTTCTGCCGCCTGGTTGCTCATGTAGGCATGCAGGCGGTCGCGGCCGTAGGCCAGTCGGGCCGGGTTGGTGCAGGCGGCCATGCTGTCCCCGGAGCCGCGACCGAACAGGGCGCCGTCCGGGGGCGGCGTGGTGGAACGGAACGAGGCATAGGTGATGATGCAGCCCAGCTGGTCGCCGGCCTCGCACAACGGCATTTCCCGGAAGGTGCCGCCGACCACCTCTCCTTCGGGTACCCGCACGGTGGTACCGATCAGCATGGCGGACAGGATGCGGTCCTGGACTGCCGTGCCCTCGATCTCCTCGGCGATCAGGCGCGCCAGTACGCCGGAACCCTGGGAATGACCGACCAGCACCACGCCGCGTCCGTCGTTGTATTCTTCCAGGTAATGATGCCAGGCATCGCGGACGTCGCCATAACCCAGTGCACGATCCGGTGACATCGAGCTGTCGCCGCTCATGCCGGCACGGAGGGCGGTCAGTGTGACCTGCCGGTAGAGCGGGGCGAACTGACGGCACTCCGCGCCCATGCGGGCGAACTGGCTGCGGATCACGCTCATTTCCTCGGGTCCGGCTTCCATGTCGCTGTTGGCGGTACTGTCCTGGGATACGGTCGGGTAGACGTAGAAGCAGTCCACCACCGCCTCACTCTGCCGCCCGAACGCTTCCCGCGCCAGTCTGCCGTCCGCGTGGACGATGGTGCTGTCCATGTCGATGGCACAGGCGCGGGGATTGTCGGGCCGGCACAGCCAGTTGTCCGGTTCGCTGTAGTCGACGGCGGGCTGGGCGATGGCCGCTCCGGACCCGATGCCACCCAAGGCGAGCGCGCCCAGTGCGGTGAAGGTGCTCTGACGGAAGTTCATGTTGTTTTCTTCTCCGTGCCTGTCCTGATGTGGGTGGTATCGGACCAGCGTACGGTGCGGGCTGAGTGGGCGGCAACCGCCTTCATCGCAGAATTCAGTGCTTCGGACGAGGCGTCGGAGTCAGGATTGAAATGTGGCAGAAATATGAATTTTCTGTGACGAAATGTTTGATTTCCGCCCGATGATCAGGTAAAAGAGCGGCCAAGCGACAGATGTACGGACTGGACGGTATATATATACCATCCGGCTGGTCTGTTGCTGACATCGAGGAAAGGCTATCACATAGGGGAGTGAAAGATGAAGCAGTCCAGGTTGTATCTCGCCATTGGCGGGTTGATGGGGCTCGGGTCGGCGATATTGCCTGGCAAGACGCTGGCGCAGACCGGGCAGGCCGGGGAAACACTGGAGGAGGTGGTGGTCACCGGTTCCAGGATCCAGCGTGCCGACCTGTCCGGTGCCAATCCGGTCAGTGTGATCGATCGCTCGGAATTGCAGAGCCAGAGCCAGGTCAGCATTGGTGATGTCCTGCAACAGATGCCGTTTTCGGCCGGCAGCGCGCTCAACACCCAGGTCAACAACGGCGGTTCCGGCGCCGTCAATTTCTCGCTGCGTGGTCTGGGTTCGGCCCGCACGTTGGTGCTGATCAACGGCCGCCGCGCCGTGCCGTCGGGGTTGGGCGCCAACGCCACCGTTGACCTGAACAACATCCCGATCAACATGATCGAACGCGTCGAAGTGCTGAAGGACGGCGCGTCGGCCGTCTACGGCTCCGACGCGGTGGCGGGCGTGGTCAACATCATCACGCGGCAGGATTACGAAGGGGTGGACCTGAGTGTCACCAGCGGCAGGACCACAAAGGATGACGGCGAGGAACTGACCACCGAGTTCAGTTTCGGTACCAGCAGTGATCGGGGCAACTTCGTGGTCAACGCCTATCACACCGAGCAGAAGCCGATCTGGGCCGGCGACCGGGACTTCTCGGACGTGGAAATCTGGTTCAATCCGTACTGGGACCCGGATGGGCAGGCTGAAGGTGGTTCCTCGGCGCCGCCATGGGGCTATTACGGAATGCCGGACGGAGCGGTCACAAGGGGCGAGGAATTCGGTGAGTTCCGGCCCTATGACGGCAATGCGGACCCTTACAATTACGCGCCGGCCAACTATCACCAGACGCCCAGTGAACGTTGGGGTTTCAGCGCCTTCGGCAACTATGATCTTGGTGACTTCGGCCTGATACGTAACGTTGAGGCCAATGGCGAGGTCATGTACACGCGTCGCGAATCCAACCGGTTGATCGCGCCGGAACCGCTGGCGCCGCCGTATGGTGGAGACCGGTGGTCGAGACCAGATCCACACCACCGACACGCACCAGATCACGGGCGGTCTGACCGGCGAGTTCGGTGACTGGTTCTGGGACGCCTCGGTGTTCTTTGGCGACAACAGTGCCAGTATTGTGGACACAGGTTACTTCCAGCTGGAACGCGTGGCGGAAGC
>JAWLFN010000189.1:0-5527 GCA_041685555.1 Gammaproteobacteria bacterium
GAGATTGTGACCGCTGATTTCGAGCCGTTGCGATACAATGGCAAGGACAGTCTTCTGAACCCGCATTTCCTGGCTCTGGGTGACCCGGATTTCCCCTGGAAGCCGCTGCAGTTGCTTGAAAACGACCAGTCAGCTCCGCTAGAGTAAACAGGCTGGTGCTGGATGAGACCGGTTTCTGCTGGCCCACTAGCGGCAGGACTGCGGACTCTGACTCCGCCAACCCAGGTTCGAATCCTGGTGCCCCAGCCAATTCCCTTCGCCAGGGAGGATCAGGGCAGATGCTCCGGCGGCACCAGCGCCAGCCGGAACCCGATATTGGCCCGGCGGGCGCCCGGATCCACGGCGCCGCGCACAGCGCCCCGGACATTGTTGATCGAGTCGCTGTAGGATCCGCCGCGCATCACCCACAGCGCCTCGCTGTCCAGCTGCTCGAAATCATCGGACGGATCCCAGGGGTAATCCTGCATGGGGCTGCGCGTCAGCTCCCACACATTGCCGCTCATGTCCTGCAGTCCCCAGGCGCAGCGGATGCAGGTCAGGCTGCCGACGGCCACGGTATCGGAGTTGTCGAAGTTGGCGAAGCCCGGTTGTGGCTGGGAGCCCCAGGGAAAGATCCTTGCATCCGTGCCCCGTGCGCCTTTTTCCCACTCTGCTTCCGAAGGCAGCGTGATCCGCCAGCCGGCGGCAAGCCGTTCCCGTACCCTTTCCGGTGTGCGCTCCGAAGCCAGCAACTCCTCCTGCAACCACCGTGCGTAATTCAGTGCATCGACCCAGGCCACCTGGGTCACCGGATGGGCATCGCGACCCCGCCAGGCGTCCCCTGCCACCGTGTAGCTGGTGCTGTCGACGAAAGCCCGGAACTGGGCGACGTTGGTTTCATGGCGGGCCAGGTAGTACAGCGGCAGGTTGACCTCGCCCTGGCGTCGGGTCCGTGACCAGCGCTCATTGCCATACGCCATGCGATCAGTGGTCGGGTCGCTGCCCATGATGAACGGTCCGGCCTCGATCGGCACAAAGCCGGCCAGCTCGTTGTCCGGCAGTAATGACACGATGTCAGTGGCCGCCGTCTCTTCCGATTCCGCTGCCGGCTGGTCGCCCAGCACGAACAGCCAGGAGACGATGAAGGCCACCAGGGTGCTCAGCACCATCACGCCGGTGGAGCCTTTCAGGATCGGTGCATCCGTGTACTCGTCACTCATGGCGCCCCCTGCTGTCCACAGGCGTATTCCCAGCCATGTTCACAGGCGCGTTGGTACAGGGCGGCCTCCGACAGCCCGCTCAGGTTGCGGCCACCTTCACGCAACAGCAGCTGCAGGTCCAGCGGGCGGGGGGTGGCCCGTGCGGAGGCATCCTCGTCCAGCAGATTGACGCAACCCGGCTGGAAGCGCAGTTCGCAGGCGCGGGAAAAATACCCCCGGGCCAGCGCCGGATCGGCCGTCGTGACCTGGCCCTCCCGCAACTGCACACCCAGCTCATTGCAGGCCCAGCCCGAGTTGTCATCGCAGTAGGTGGTCTCCAGCTGGATCAGGGTCTCGCAGGCACCGGGCCGGCCTTCCGCGCAGGCCTGCTGCCAGAATACGACGCTGTCCCCGGTATGGCGGCCGTCGGTCTTGCCGGTGGCACTCATGGCAATGAACACCATGGCCCAGATGCCCATCAGAATGACGTTGGACCGGGACGAGACCTGGCGTTGATTGGCGATGTTGAGTGGGGTGCGGGCGTGAAGGCCGCGCACGGCCCGGTCGATGGTCGGCACCAGCAGGTTGAGCAGCGGCACGCAGAGCAGCTTGTCATAGAAGGTCGGAATGCCCATCTCGCCCAGTATCCGGTACAGGGCGAATACGCCCAGGCCGTAAGCGGTGCCGAAAATGGCCTTGCCCACCGGAGTGCGTGGTGACGTCGATGGATCCGATATCAGCAGGTGGAGCCCCAGGAACACGGCGGCTGGAATCTCGGCGTCAACGAAATACGGCACGCCGGTGGTGGCCGAGTACAGCGCACTGAGACCGAACAGCGCCAGCGCGGCCGTCCCGGCCACCAGTGTGATCGAGAACAGGTACATGACGATCAGGCCGACCAGGAACAGAAACGTGTAGATGTTCGGCGCCAAAGTCAGCGTCGACGCGATGTTCTGGCCGTGCGTCAGGTCGGTGGTGCCGGTGACGATCAACACCAGTGAGAACAGTCCCAGCGTGAATGCCGAAGGGTTGAAAATGTGCGTGCTGCGCCCTTCCCGTTGCCAGCGGATGAACTCCTTGCCCAGGAAGCCGGCGGCGATCATCACAAACTGCATGTAGAACCAGTCGTCACGGAACCACAGGAACAGGTTGATGCTGAAGATGATCGGGAAGGGGCCGAAGCCCAGTGTGTACTTCGCGCGCCGCGACCAGTGCAAAAGCATGTCGAACACATAGGCGAACAGCAGCTGGCCGATCAACAACGGGATATGGTCGTAAACCGGTTGCCAGTAGTAGCCCCAGTACGCGAACACGCTGGCCTGGACGGAAGCCTGCACGTAGTGCTGGGGGCGCAGCGCGATCTCGAGTGAGGGGCCTGTTGCCTCGGTGTCTGCTGTCTGCTCACGCAGACGGCTTCGGAACTGCCAGTACAGCAATCCCTGGAATGCCAGCAGCGCGGCGCAGGCGCCGTGAAACGACAGCAATAACGCGGGGCTTTCCTGCACTCGGGCAGTGAAGGACAGCAGGAACAGGAGCAGTGTCAGAATGAAAGGCAGGCGGAGCCGCTGAAGCGGGCTTCGGGTCGGTATGTCCAGCGTCGATTCGGACTTTCCGCCGCGCCTGCGCGCGCCATGTCCGGATCTTCGTCGGGCGCCTTTTTTAGTATTGGTAGCGACCATGTGGCACGACGATGATGTGATGCTCAGAGGCGGAAAGCGAACTGTCCGCTAAGCCCTTGATAGCATAAAAGTAAATATTGGAAATAACACCCGGGCCGCACCATGAACTGACGCTTTGGCCACCTGACCGCCACCTCTGATGGGTGCTTCTTTCACGCAATGGAAAAGTATACAGTCCGGTGGCCAGACATGTCACGCTCCCGTAATGGCGCTGATACATATCGTAAGGAGAAAAGGGTGACTGGCACTACCAGTATCCAGGTGGACATCTGCAAGGTTATGGCAAGCGCCGCTTCGCCCAAGGGCTGTATTTTCAGGTTGTTGATTTACCGGGGATAGGTGGTGCCCAGAGGCGGAATCGAACCACCGACACGGGGATTTTCAATCCCCTGCTCTACCAACTGAGCTATCTGGGCGAAGGTGTTGGATGACAACAAGGCGCGTATTAAACCTGTTGTCATCGTCAGAGTCAAGGGTCAGTCGGCTGGCGGTACATACCCCTCGGCCTGGTCGTGGTCTTCATTGTCCAGGAAGCGGTCCATCTGCTCCTGTAGATAGCGCCGGTCGTCCGGCGAGGCCAGGCTGAGGTGCTTTTCGTTGATCAGCATGGTCTGCTGCTGCTGCCATTCCTGCCAGGCCTGTTGCGAGACGTTTTCATGGATTTCCTGGCCCTTGGGGCCGGGCAGCGGAGGCATGGGCAATCCCGGCAACTCCTTGCGGTACTTCCTGCAGAATACGGTTCGGCTCATCCGGCCTGCTCCTTGTCGTTGTCGATGGCCAGCCGATCGAGCAGGCGGCGCACCGGTGCCGCCAGCCCGACCGGGATGGAATGATCCAGAGGATACCAGAGAGTGTCGTCGGACTCAGCCACTGTATCCCGCGATCGGGCGATGATCCGCACCGGGGTGATATCCAGGTGGTAGTGACTGAAAGTATGTCGTAGCGATGGCCATGGTGTCGGGGTCGATACGACCTCTCTGACGGGTTGGGTCGCCGCCCGGTCACTGGCGTGCTCCACGGAATCACATTCGGGGAAGCTCCACAGGTCGCCCCAGATGCCGTCCGGGGGCCGTCGTCTCAACAATACCCGGTCAGCGTCGTCAGTGATCATGACCATGCAGGTGGCCCGCACCGGCATTGCCCGTTTCGGCTTGCGGCCGGGATACTGTGCGATGCTGTCCTCGCGCCGTGCCACGCACCGTTCTGCCAGTGGGCAGCGCTGACAGTCCGGTCGGCCTCGGGTACACAGGGTGGCGCCCAGGTCCATCATGGCCTGGTTGAAATCGGCGGCCCGCCCGTCTCCTGGCGTCAGGGATGTGCTCAGCGCCCACAATTCCCGTGACACGGCGGTGCGCCCCGGCCAGCCATCCACGGCAAAGCAGCGCGCCAGCACCCGTTTCACGTTGCCATCCAGGATGGGGGCCGGTATGCCCATGCCCAATGACAGGATGGCGCCGGCGGTGGAGCGTCCGATGCCCGGCAGGCTCTGCAGCGCGACCGGGTCATCGGGGAACCGGCCACCATGCTGATCGCGGATCTGCCGAGCGGCGCGGTGCAGGTTGCGGGCCCGGGCGTAGTAGCCCAGCCCGGTCCACAGGTGGAGAACCCGGTCCCGATCTGCCGCGGCCAGATCGGACACGGTGGGAAAACAGGACATGAATTCGTGGAAATAGGGGATCACAGTGGAGACGCGGGTCTGCTGCAGCATGATCTCCGACACCCAGACGCGGTAGGCATCCGGGCGCTGTTGCCAGGGCAGATCATGGCGGCCATGCAGTCGGTACCAGGCCAGCACCTGCTCGGCGAAACCCGCGTCACTCATTATTGCAGGCGGTCCAGCAGACCCCGGGCCCTTTCACGCAGCGAGTCGACCTGGTCGGAAACGGCATCGCGGGCCCGCCGCTCCACTTCGTCCCGGGCAATCTGCGTGAAGACCTCGCGGACCCGTTGCAGGTCGGGTGAGCAGTATTCCCGCGGGCGGGCATCAAAATCGGCGTCACAGCGTACCGGCCAGGCAACGTCCTGATAGTCCGGATCGATACGGATCATCTGACGGGTCGGCTCCCCCAGCACGGTGAAATCAAAGCGGTAGTCAAAACGCTGTTCATCCAGCAGAATGCCGCCGCTGCCATTGAGGTCGAAGTTGTCCATGCGCAGTGTCACTTCCTGACCGTCGGCCAGCCCCTCTGCCAGCAGCCACTGTCCTTCCAGTTCGGTGAACTCCACCCGGTCGGGCCAGTCGCCGGTCATGTCGCCGTCCGGGCTCAAAACAGAGATGGCGTCGAACACGCGTTTGATCAGAGTAATGTCAGCCGTGCCTTCGCTCATGCCGAATCGTGTCAGACCGGTAAGGCTGTCCAGCAGTCCGTCCACGGTTTCGCCCGTGGCGCTGTGTTCGGTATCCAGGTCCAGTCGACCGGTGAACGGACGCAGCAGCGGAAAGCGTTCCGACAGGCCCGGTGCGTTGATGTTCTCGGCCGTGATCCGACTGTCCAGGCGTGGTGGGCTGGTGGTGCTGTCGATCTGCACGCGGCTGGCCAGTGTTCCGCCATGAAGACCCACCGGCTGCAGTTGCAGGTCCAGAAGGCCGTCTGCCACAGTCAGTCCGGCCTCGATATCCGTGAAATGGAGGCCGCCGATCCGCAGGGCATCGATGCGGTGGTCGCCGCG
>JAWLFN010000190.1:0-5491 GCA_041685555.1 Gammaproteobacteria bacterium
CGCGCCTGTCGATATCGGCGGTGGCGCTGGAGGTCGGCTATGTATCGCTGTCATCGTTCAACAAGGCCTTCAAGGACATCCAGGGAGTCACTCCATCCGTATATCGTTCAGGCGAGATGTAAAAGAGTGGATGGCGCCCCGGCGTTCCCGGCGGTAGAATATCGCCTGTTGTCCTCCTCGGTATGGTTGTGATTACTGATGAATGAAGATCGTGCGTTGAACTCCTTCCGTCGCATTGCGTGGATCACGATTGCGGCGGTTTACTTCCTGATCCTGGTGGGCTCTACCGTGCGTGCTTCGGGTGCCGGCATGGGATGTCCTGACTGGCCTACCTGTTTCGGTAGCTGGGTGCCGCCGGTCAGCGAGGCGCAGCTGCCGGATGATTACCAGGAAATCTATGCGGACCGCGGATACGCGGATACCCCGTTCAACGTCGTCAAGACCTGGACCGAGTATGTGAATCGACTGGTCGGCGTCACGATCGGTCTGCTGATCTTCCTGACCGCGTGGAAGTCCTGGAGCTGTCGGCGCCATGATCCGTGGATATTCCGTGCCTCGGTGGCCGCTTTCCTGATGGTGGGGTTTCAGGGCTGGCTGGGGTCGCGTGTAGTCGCGTCCAACCTGCAGCCGGGCATGATCACACTGCATATGGTGATGGCTCTGGCCATCGTTGCCACTCTCCTGTTCGCGCTGGCGCGAGCCCGTCGCCATCCAGCGGTGACGCAGCCGGTCGATGCCGTGGATCAGCGCTTTTCCAGCTGGCTCAACGTGCTGATCGTCATGACCGCCCTACAGGTCGTCATGGGCACTCAGGTCAGGGAGGTCAATGACTTCCTGAACCACACCGCGGGACTGGAGCGTCCGGCCTGGGTGGCCGCCATGCCCTGGTTTTTCTTCGTACACCGCTCCTTTTCTGCGCTGGTGTTGGCCTGTGCGGTCTGGGTGTTGTACCTGTTGTGGCAGTCGGTGGGGCAGCGCCACGTTCTTTCGCGGTTCACGCTGGCCATGCTGGTCGTGATGGTGGTCGCCATCATCTCCGGGGCCGCGTTGAGCCACCTGGGCATGCCGGCGGCCGCGCAGCCGATTCACCTGTTGACAGCGTCGTTGCTGTTCGGGTTGCAGTTTCTGATCTGGATGGAATATCGTCATGCCCGCAATGATGACGGAGAGGGAAGCGGAGTTAGCGGTAGAGCGGCGCTCAGAGCCCGATCAGCCACAGGCTGAGCATGGCGATGCCGGTGCCGATGAACATGCCGGCCAGAATATCCGAGACGAAGTGCACCTTCAGCACGACTCTGGACAGCCCGATGGCCGTCGCCCACATATACATGGGAACGGCGAGGGCCGGGAAGTGGAAGGTGGTGATGCAGGCCACCATGAATGCAGCGGTGGTATGTCCCGAGGGAAAACTGAATTCGTCGGAGGGGCGTAATACCGGGTGAAGTGCCCTGACCACGTCGAAGGGGCGCCGCCTGCGAAACGCATTCTTGAGCATCCAGTATACCGGCAGTTCGATCAGGAAGCCCAGCAGGCCGGCGATCAGCCAGCGCTCGCCGCTGGCATACAGGAACGGCAATACCAGTGCGATCAACGCGTAACAATAGCCGTCGCCGCTCCATGAGACCGCGCGACTGAACCGCTGCAATCGCAGTCTGTCATGCACAGCGTTGATACTCAGAAAGAGCCGCGTATCCAGGTCTGCCAGCCGGCGGATGGTCAGGAATGTCTTATGCATGGTATCCACCCTATCTTCAATACAGAAAAGCTGCAACTGCTGTACGCGAACAGTGCCAGAAGCCCGCGACAGTGGTATGTCACAATGATGACGATTATGTGACAGTAGCCGGGTGCGGTCTGGCGCCGGCTCGGACAAAGGCACCCCGGGGACCCAGAAGCGCTATACTGTTCCAGTTCACGATATTCCGGGAGACCTGAAGATGTTTCGACGCGCTTGCCTGACGACCATTCTGGCATTCACCACGCTCCTTGCCGCTGCCGCGCCCCTCGCGGCGGAATCCTCGGCCGCCGGATTTGACCGGGAAGGATTGCTGTCCGCCGCGCAACGGATGCCCCGCCTGCAGAGTCTACTGGTGAGTCATCGTGGTGAGTTGATCGTGGAAGAGTATTTCAACGGTCAGGGTCGGTATCAGCCCGCCAACATGAAGTCGGCTTCCAAGAGCGTGATCTCGGCCCTGGTGGGAATCGCCATCGAACAGGGGTACATAAAGAGTGTAGAGCAGTCGATTGCCGATTTCTTTCCCATGCTTTCCGGCGATGATGTGCCGGAGACCAAGCGTACCATCACCGTGGAGAATTTGCTGACCATGCAGGCGGGCCTGCGCAGCACCAGCAATCGTAACTACGGCTCCTGGGTGGTTTCGGACAACTGGGTGCGGACGGCCCTGGAACAGCCGATGGTGGCCCGACCGGGGACCGACATGATCTACAGCACCGGCAGCACTCACCTGTTGTCGGCCATCCTCACCCGGGCCACCGGAATGAGCACCAAGGCGTTCGCCCAGGAACATCTGGCGACGCCCCTCGGCTTCACGATGGCCTACTGGAGCCAGGATCCGCAGGGTATCTATTTCGGGGGTAATGACATGGAGTGGACACCCCGCCAGATGCTGGCCTTTGGCGAACTGTACCTCAATGACGGCATGTACGACGGCAAGAGAATCCTGCCCGCCGGATGGGTGGAGCGGTCCCATCAGCCCTATGCCCGGTCTCCCCGAGGCCAGGGTCGCTTCTACGGCTATGGCTGGTGGCTGCGCAATCTGGGTGGGTTGCAGGTGCCGCTGGCATGGGGGTTCGGTGGCCAGTTGATATTCGTCATGGATGAGCTGGACATGGTTGTGGTCGCCACCTCCGACAGCGAGCCCGGTGGCAGCCGCAGAGGGCATCTGCGTGGACTCTACGATCTTCTGGAGCACAGTATTGTCGCCCCGGCATGGTCACAAGTCCGCAGCACCGCCGCGCGCTGATTGCACAGCGGAACCCCCGGGCGGCCCGTTTCAGCCGGCATCGATGGTATACTGCCGCGCGGTATCACTTTCCTGAACACCGACAAGCAACGCACAGGCGCCCGAGAAGACGTAGTCAATGACCCCGGAACAGCAAGCAGCATCAGATTGGAGCAGTAGACGTACCTTCGCCATCATCTCGCATCCCGACGCGGGCAAAACCACCATCACGGAAAAACTGCTGCTGTTCGGGCGTCTGATCCAGACTGCGGGCTCCGTCAAGAGCAAGCGTGCCGACAAGCACGCCACGTCCGACTGGATGGCCATGGAGCAGCAACGCGGCATCTCGGTGACTTCCTCGGTAATGCAGTTCCCCTACAAGGGCCGTGTCGTCAATCTGCTGGATACGCCGGGTCACGAGGATTTCTCCGAGGATACCTATCGCGTACTGACTGCCGTCGACTCGGCGCTGATGGTGGTGGACGGTGCCAAGGGGGTAGAGGAACGCACCATCAAGCTGATGGAAGTCTGCCGGCTGCGTGACACGCCGATCTTCACGTTCGTCAACAAGCTGGACCGTGATGTCCGCGACCCCATCGAGGTGCTGGACGAGATCGAGACTGTCCTGGGTATCAAGTGTGCGCCGGTCTATTGGCCACTAGGCATGGGCAAGGCTTTCCAGGGTGTGTACAACCTCTATACCGATACACTGCACGTATACAGCCATGGCCAGGGTAACCGGATTCCGGACGATGTCCGTATCGAAGGACTGGACAGTCCCGAGGCCCGCGAACTGCTGGGCGCCTATGCCGATGACGTGAAGGACGAGATTGAATTGGTGCGGGGCGCCAGTCACCAGTTCGATGTGGAGGAGTACCTGGCGGGGCGTATGACGCCGGTCTATTTCGGCACGGCGTTGGGCAACTTCGGAGTTCGAGAGATGCTGGAGGAGTTTGTTGAGTACGCTCCGCCGCCCAGGCCGCGCGAAACCGAGACTCGCATTGTGCAGCCCGATGAGGACCGGTTCAGCGCTTTCGTCTTCAAGATTCAGGCCAATATGGATCCCAATCACCGTGACCGCATCGCCTTTCTGCGCCTGTGCTCCGGCCAGTTCAGCAAGGGCATGAAGCTGCGTCACACCCGTCTGGGGAAGGAAGTGCGCATCAGTGACGCCGTCACCTTCCGGGCCGGCGACCGCGAGGCCGCCGATACAGCGGTATCCGGAGATATCGTCGGTTTCCACAATCATGGCACCATCCAGATCGGTGACACCTTTACTGAAGGAGAGGCTCTGCAGTTCACCGGCATACCTCACTTTGCTCCGGAATTGTTCCGTCGCATCCGCCTGAAGGATCCATTGAAGACCAAGCAGCTGCAGAAGGGGCTGCGGCAACTGGCCGAGGAGGGCTCGGTCCAGGTGTTCATGCCAATGCGCAACAATGACCTGATCGTCGGCGCGGTGGGCACCCTGCAGTTCGAGGTGGTGGCCTGGCGACTGAAGGATGAGTATAAAGTGGAAGCCATCTATGAACCGATCAACGTCTACAGCGCCCGCTGGGTGGATTGCGACGACCGGGCGAAGTTCGAGGAGTTCAAGAAGAAAGCCTATGACAACCTGGCGCTGGACGGCGGTGATCACCTGGCGTATCTGCCGCCGACGCGGGTGAATCTGTCGCTGATGGAGGAGCGCTGGCCGGAGGTCCGCTTCCGGGCGACCCGGGAGCATTGACGGGGCCTTCGGGGTGGGGCTCTGGCCCGAACGGACGGGGCGACAGGCTGGCTCGGAAGACGCCCCGTCCGTTCTCTGCCTGTGCCAACGAATCGGCCTCGTCAGTGCTGGCGGGGCGGGAAGGCGGGCTGGCGAATGGTGCATTCAGGATTGGTGCAGGGTTCAGGGAGAGAAGATGATGAATACGGACAGCAGGCAGACGTGGAGTCCGCGGGACTACCGTGAGAGCGCGGGGTTCGTGTCGGAGTTGGGGGTGCCGGGTCTGGACTGGCTTGCTCCGTCGGGCGGGGAGCGCATTCTCGATCTGGGTTGTGGGGATGGAACGCTGGCCCAGAGACTCTCTGGTATGGGCTGTGAGGTGGTGGGTGTCGATTCCAGTCCGGAGATGATTGAAGCCGCGAAAGCAGATGGATTGAATGCGTTCGTCTGTGATGGGCACGAATTGCCGTTTAGCAGTGAGTTTGATGCAGTGTTTGCCAATGCAGCGCTGCACTGGATGACCGGGCCGGAGGCGGTGATTGCCGGCGGCTGGCTCAGAACGTTCGCCCAACCCTACACCAGTCTGCTGCCGGAATCAGAGCGTGAAAAGTTCATCGCCTCAGTGGTCGAACGACTGAAGCCGAAGCTTTGCGACAACCAGGGCAACTGGACAGCAGACTACGTCCGCATACGATTCGCAGCTGTCAAACCGGATTGATGTAGCAGGCAGGTTGGAGTGATGTAGAGAAAGACTCCGGACATTGAGTCCGGCACAGACAGTAGAGTCTTGTGGGCGGGCATCGCGTTGGCGGAGCGTCGG
>JAWLFN010000191.1:0-5464 GCA_041685555.1 Gammaproteobacteria bacterium
CTCCCGCCCCTGCATCCGACCAGATCCTACTGCTGCATCCGTGCGGCTTCGGCCTCTTCTTGCCGCGCTCCGCCAAGCGTCCCCGGCAAGGCATAGTTGCCCTCATGGCAGGCATACTCGAACAACGGTTCGTCGTAGGACTGCAGCGCCAGCTCACCGGCGAAGTCCTCCTGGAAAGTGCTCTGATCACTGACCTCGAAACGGTAATGGATCTTGTCCTCGCCGACCCGGGTCAGGTACTCGGTCACCTGCAGGTTTTCCGAGGCTCCCCGGAAATCCTGCTGTGGATTGAAGTGCTGCGTCTCGATGACCAGCGTATCGCCTTCCCAGCGGCCCACCGAATCGCCCATCCACTTGTCCAGTTTCGCGTTCACACCATGTTCGTCGTCAATGCGGATGATGCGCGCGTCATGCACCATTTCCGCCACGATGACCACATAGCCCGGAGACTGCACGATCTGGTAGTGGCTGTTGTACATCACCGGCAGCATCGGCGGTCCAGACAGTGAGCCGAAGGACAGCAGGCAGCGCTCGCCCAGCGGACGGCCTTCCGGCCCGTCCAGCGAGCCGGGCGAGTTGGCCCGCTCCTCGGCGCGACGTGCGCGGAAGTCCTCGGTATAATCCGGAATCCGCCCGTCCGGTGGGTCGATGATGATGGACGTGCGGTATTCGCCGTCAATGGTGGGCATGTTCATGCCGCGGTCGGTCCAGAACAGATCATAGTTGCCCACTGGTGGCAACGCCTCCGCCGCCGGTGGGGGGCGGTCCGGGTCCAGGGGTTCGTTGTCCTGCTCCACGGCCTGCTGGGCGGCACGTTCGATGGCCCGGGCTTCTTCCTGTGTGTAGGCGCGCTGTTCGCCCAGTTCCTCGGGGCGCTGCAGGGAAATGATCTGCGGATTGCGCCAGTTGCCCTGGAAGTCCGGCACGCCGTAATGGGTGCGTGGCACTTCATAGCCTTCCTCGACGACCTGCGCGCTGGTCAGTGGTGCGGCCGCGGCGCCGCTCAGCAGCAGGACCGCGGCGGCCAATGGTCGGGTTGTTGCTTTCATTATCGTTTCCCCTGTGTGGTATCAGACCTCGCTGGCATTGTAACCCTGTCCTCAGTCGGTCTCAATTTTACTGCACTGGCGGTGAACGGGTGGCAGGGACTTGCCGCCACGGCGGCAAGTCATGTCGACTTTCAAGTACCGACAGGGCCGGCCGATACAGGGGGTGACGGCACGGCGCGGGCACCGGCCAGTGCCGGTGGTTCTGGCATGATACTTGTAACAGCGTCGACCGTGTGAAGGGCCCGCATGGTGGTGCGGGGCGCGGTTCAGGCACGCGATTCAGGAACAGGGCGAGCATGGCGGTACAATCACTGGGAATCGGCTCCGGTCTGTTGACCACGGAGCTGCTGGACGGGCTGCTGGAAGCCGAACGCTCTCCGGTTGAGCGACGTCTCAATAACGAAGAGGCTGTGGCCGAGGCCAAGATCTCCGCGTTCGGGGAGGTCCGCAGTGCCATGTCGGTGTTCGCGGAGGCCACCAATGCGCTGTCGCGGCGCTCGAGCTTCAACGTCAACACTGCGGACAGTTCGAACGAGTCCGTGGTCTCGGCCACGGCGGAGCGAACCGCGGAGCCGGGCAGCTACAGCGTGGATGTCAGCCAGCTGGCCCGGTCGCAGAGTCTGGCCAGCGCCACCTATCAGGACGTCAACGACGAGGTCGGCACCGGCACGCTGAGTTTCCGCTTCGGTACCACCGACATCGACGGCCAGGGCGACTATCTCGGGTTCGAGCCCAATGCCGACAACGTCAGTCGCAGTGTCACCATCGATTCCAGCAACAACACCCTGGCTGGCATCCGTGATGCGGTCAATGGCGCCGATATCGGGGTGCAGGCCTCGCTGGTCGATGATGGCAGTGGTTACCGGCTGCTGTTCAGCAGCGCCGAGAGCGGGGCGGATAACAGCATGGAGATCAGCGTCGACGGCGACGCCGGCCTTGACACGCTCGCCTTCAATGCCGGCAGCCAGGCCATGACGCAGACGGTCGCGGCCACTGATGCCGCCTTCACCGTCAATGGCCTGAGCATCACCCGCGGCAGCAATGAGGTCAGCGGAGTGATCGCGGGCACCACCCTGCAGCTCAAGGACACAGGACTGTCCACGATCAACGTGTCCCGTGATCCGTCGGAGCTCAGTGGTCCTCTGCAGGAGTTCGTCGATGCCTATAATGCCCTCAAGGGCGTCACCGACGAGCTGACGATGTTCGATCCGGGTGCCGGCGACAACGGCGAGGGCAGCCTGCTGACCGGCGACTCGCTGCTGCGCAGCATGGCTTCCGACGTGCAGCGCATGATGCGCGGCAGTGTAGCGGGGCTCAGTGGCGGCCCACAGTCTCTGGCCGAGATCGGCATCACCACCGACCAGGACAATGACTACCGGCTGCAGTTTGATCAGCTGACGTTCAACCAGGCGTTCAACGAGAGTCCGGATGATATCCTGGCCCTGTTCGCCACCGACGGTCGCACCACCGATGCGCAGGTCCAGTATGCCAGTGCCGGCAGGGACACCCGGCCCGGCACCTATGATGTGGAGGTTACCGGTCATGCCACCCGGGGACGGTATGAGGGCTTGGGCGTGGCGGCGCTGGATACCGGCAGCATCACCATCGATGACAGCAATGACCGCTTTGTCATTGACGTCAACGGCACTGGTGCGGAGATCACGCTGGAGCAGGGCATCTATGCCACGGCCGATGATCTGGCGCAACAGATCGAGGCGCAGATCAATGGCCATTCCCGCATGGTGGACAACGACTACCGGGTCTCGGTCGATTATGATGCGGCCGGGCAGCGACTGGAGCTGACCTCCGACCGCTACGGCTCCGAGTCCAGTATCCGCTTCACCGACGCCGATGCCGCCGTGGCGGACACGCTAGGTCTGCTGCGCGAGGGAGAAGGGCCGTATCGGGGCAATCAGCTGGCGTCGCTGGGCACCACCGGAGGGACCGCCACCGATGCGTTCAACACGCCTGTCACATTGGCGGTCGATACGGGTTTCACGCTGAACGTGGGCGGGGAGGCTTCGACCACAGTCACGGTGCCCGGTGATGCCGCCACACCGGTGACCTACAATACGCCGCAGGAACTGATTGATGCCATGCAGACCGAGGTCGATGCGGCCATGGCCGGCACCGGCAAGACGGTCACGGTGGGTTTCGCACAGGACCCGGACACCGGCTACGGGCGCCTGACCTTCACGGGTGATGATGCGTCCGATCGTATCTCGGTCGGGGCCACCACGGACGAGGCCTTCGGCACGCTGGGTCTGTTCGATGGCAACGGTGCCGCGACCCGCTCCATGGCCGGTGATGATGTGGAGGGGCTGATCAACGGCGTGGAGGCGACCGGCTCCGGTCAGTATCTGCGGGCCGCGTCGGGAAATATCCCGGCGCAGCCGGGATTCTATGCCAATGGTCCCTATGGTGACCTGAGCGCCGGCACGGCCTCGGACTCCTTCCGCGTGGAAGTCGATGGCGTGGAATCGGGCGACATCACGCTGGGTTCGTTCAGCAACACCGACCCTGATGCTGTCGCCAGCGCCATCCAGGCGGCGATCAACAACAATACGGAACTGATGGCCGCGGATGTCAGCGTGCGGGTCGAGTACGACACCAATACCGGGGGGTTTGGCATCATTTCCAGCACCACCGGCGCGTCTTCCAGCGTGCGCGTCACTGACCTGCAGGGCAATACCGGCGACATTCTCGGGTTTGCTCTCGGCCGCGGCGAGTTCGGCAAGGTCGGTGCCGATGCCAGTGGCGAGCCGGATCCCTCCGCCGGGCTGCGATTGCGCGTCACTGGTGGTCCACTGGGTGAGCGTGGCACGGCCACCTACATCGAGGGCATCGCCGAGCAGATGAACAGCGTCATGGAGCGCTACCTGGGACCGGACGGGCTGCTGGCCGGCCGTGATGAGTCGCTGCAGCGCGAGATACGCGAGATCGCCGAGGAGCGCACCAAGCTGGATGAACGCATGGAGCGTTCGGAAGAGCGGCTCAGGAGTTCTTTCCTGGCCAATGACCAGATCATCAACCGCATCAATGCCGACGCCGACTTCCTGTCTTCCCAGCTGCAGATGCTGGAATCACTGGCATCACCGGGGTCGGGCGACAATCAATAATCCGATAACCATCCACTGACTGACACAACAGCGGGAGTATCCCCTCATGTACGGAAACAAGGCTGCACTGGCGCAGTACCAGAAGATCAACACAGAGAGCGCGGTCAATGGCGCGGATCCGCATCGACTGATCCAGCTGTTGATGGCCGGTGGTCTGGAGCGACTGGCGCAGGCGCGCTACGCGCTGGAGCAGAATGACCTGGCAGCCAAAGGCGAACGGCTGGGCAAGGCACTGTCCATCATCGGTGGCCTGCAGGCTGCGCTGGACCGGGAGCAGGCCCCTGAACTGTGCGATAACCTGGACAATCTGTACGGCTATATGCAGCGTCGCCTGCTGCAGGCCAATATCGACAACGACGCCGACGGGATCGAGGAAGTCCGCGATCTGTTGCAGACCATCAAGTCTGGCTGGGACGAGCTGACACCGGCGGCGGCCGGGTAAGCGGTTGATGCTGCCTGACGAGCCACCGTTGCCTGTTCGCCGCGGCACCGGCACGGATTTGACTGTCACCAGCGCTTGGGATGTAATGACGCTCCATTATCAGTACGTACGAAAGATGGATAAAGAAATCGTTATCAACGTTGTGTACGGAAGCAGGCATGATGGAGCAGGAACCGGAAGCGGACGGGGATGTGCGGCGCAGGCGCATCCTGTTGATCGAGGAGAGTCGCAAAACCAGTCATGACACCGTAGTCGTTCTGGAGTTCCTCGGGGAAGAAGTCGTTCCCAGCAATCGCAATGACTGGCTGGAGGCGGTTGGACGCGAGCAGCTGGATCCTTCCAGTGTGAAGCTGGTGCTGATCGGCGCTTACCGGCCGCGCACACTGGAGCGGCTGCTAGGTGAAGTGGACGAGTGGTATGGTGGTGTACCGCTGGTATTGATCGGCAATCACGATGTGCTGGACGGCCTGTCCGATCGTATGCGCAATCGCGTCACGGCCACGGTGCCCCTGCCGTTGAGCCACCAGCCGGTACTGGATGCCCTGCACAAGGCAAAGGTCTACCGTGAGTATTACGAGCGCCTGCAGGACGTTGGCGGGGTGCGCGACTACAATATGTTCCGCAGTCTGGTGGGGCGCAGTGGGGCCATCCAGCGCATCCGCCAGATCATGGGGCATGTGGCCAATACCGAGGTGACAGTGCTCATCACTGGTGAATCCGGCACCGGCAAGGAAGTGGTCGCCCGCAATCTGCATGCGAATTCACCGCGCGCGGGCAAGCCGTTTGTACCCATCAACTGCGGCGCCATACCGCCGGATCTGCTGGAAAGCGAGCTGTTTGGTCATGAAAAAGGG
>JAWLFN010000013.1:0-22290 GCA_041685555.1 Gammaproteobacteria bacterium
GCAACTGCTGACCGGATTGTCGGCCGGAGCAGCGGTACCGCAGATCGAAGTGGCCGCCGGGGAGCCTGGCGACAGTCTGGAAGCATCGGAAGTGGCGCTGGTGCTGCGCCATATGACCCCTCTGCCGGCCGATGATCTGCAGGCGCTCACACTGTTTGCAGAGGAGCACAACCTGCGATGGTACCTGCAGTCCGGTGGTCCGGATACTGTCAGGCCACTGGATGCCTCCGCGGGCCCATCCCGGCTCTACTATCGAATGCCCGCTCATGACCTCCGGATGGGCTTCCATCCAATGGATTTCACCCAGGTCAATGGTGATATCAACCGTCGCATGGTGCAACTGGCCATGGAACTGCTCGATCTGGCGCCAGGTGATCGAATGCTGGATCTGTTCTGTGGTTTGGGAAACTTCACATTGGCGGCGGCACGACAGTGTCGGGAAGTCGTCGGGGTTGAGGGCAGCGGCGAGATGGTCAAACGCGGCCGTGAGAATGCACAGGCCAATGGCATCGACAATGTACGTTTCCGGGCGGCGGACCTGACCCGGAGCATGGTTGGCGAGGACTGGGCGCAGCCCCACTGGGACCGCGTCCTGCTTGACCCTCCCCGTTCCGGTGCAGCAGAGCTGATTCCACTGATCGGGGAATTAAAACCGGAAAAAATAGTCTACATTTCCTGTAATCCCGTGACGCTGGCCAGAGATGCCGGTCTGTTGCTGGAACAGGGGTATCGACTGCGACGGGCGGGAATCATGGACATGTTTCCGCATACAGCCCACGTGGAATCGATTGCCGAATTCGTCTGTATCCGCCAGGATTGAGTATGGTCAAGGTCAGAGAAGAGTACTCATTCAATGCCGATGGCAGTGTCAACTTCTGTCACTGGCTGGAGCGCCTCGAGTCCCATGGGCGACTGGAGCACCATGATCTCATCCGCACTGCCTGTGACCTGAGCTGGGAAGTCGAACAGCAGGCCATCGCCGCGGAAAACATCTGGTCACCCGGTGTCAGCAGCTACCGTACCGGGCTGGAAATGGCAGAGATTCTGGCTCAGCTTCATCTGGACAGTCATGCCATTATTTCCTCTATTCTGTATCGCCCGGTCAGGGAGGAGCGCCTTTCACTGGAGGCGGTGCGTGACGGGTTTGGAGAGCCGGTCGCCCGGCTGGTACAGGGTGTATTGCGGATGGCCGCAATCAACGAGACCGATACCAGCAGGACACGGGTGCTGGGGCAGAGCAATCATCAGGTGGAGAATGTCCGTAAGTTGTTGCTGGCACTCATCGACGACGTCCGGGTAGCCTTGATCAAGATTGCCGAGCGAACCTGTGCCATCCGGGCGGTGAAAAGTGCAAAACCGGAAAAGAGACAGCGGGTGGCCCGCGAAGTGTTCGATATTTACGCGCCTCTGGCGCATCGACTGGGAATCGGACAGATCAAGTGGGAACTGGAGGATCTGGCTTTCCGTTATCTTGAAGAAGACCAATATAAACGTATCGCCCACCTGCTGGATGAACGGCGCATCGATCGGGAACGCTTTATCACGCAGGTGACGGAACTATTGCGTGAACGCCTGATGAGTGCGCGCATTGATGCCGAAGTCAGTGGGCGAGCTAAGAGTATTTACAGTATCTGGCGCAAGATGCAGCGCAAGAAGCTCGATTTCGCACAGATTTTTGATGTCAGGGCTGTCCGCATTCTGGTACCGGAAGTGCGGGATTGTTATGCGACACTCGGTATTGTGCACAATTTATGGCGGGTTGTACCCAACGAGTTCGATGACTACATTGCCAGCCCGAAACCCAATGGCTATCAATCCCTCCACACGGCGGTCATAGGTCCGGATGGCAAGGTGTTCGAGATCCAGATCCGTACCTTTGCCATGGATGAGGATGCGGAACTCGGGGTCTGTGCGCACTGGCGGTATAAGGAAGGGATCCTGGAGCCGGATGTCAGGGACCCGTTCGGAGAAAAGGTCGAGTGGCTCAGGCAGATTCTGGCCTGGCATGACGAGATGGGCATGATTGGTGGCCTTGCGGAACAATTACGCTCCGATTCAGGTGATTCCGAGCGGGTCTATGTCTTCACCCCGGAGGGACACGTCGTCGACATGACCCGTGGAGCCACACCGCTGGATTTTGCCTACTATGTGCACACTGAGGTTGGACATCAGTGCAGCGGGGCCAGGGTCAACGGGAGACCGATACCTCTGAATTATCAGCTCCGGACCGGAGATCGGGTCGAGGTCCTGTCCAGCGAAACCAATCAACCCAGCCGTGAGTGGCTGAAGCCGCATCTGGGTTTTGTCAATACACCCCGCGCCCGGGCCAAGCTCGTTCAGTGGTTCCGTACCCGCAGTCAGGAAGAGAACCGGTGGCATGGTCGCGAAATGCTATACAACGAGTTCCGTAGACTGGGAGTGTCCGGACTGGACGTGGCGGCCATAGCCAGAAAGATGGGGTGTCGCAACACAGACAGCTTCCATGTGTCCGTGGGGGTGGGGGCGATCTGTCTGGAGGATGTGCTGGAAACAGCCCATTCCCTGGGTATGCTGTTCAATGACACAGATGGCCGGCCGCGGCAGGGCTCATTGATCGGGCCCGATGAACGGTCCGGTATTCCGGATGGCATGCCGGTCACCTTGCATATCACTGCCATTGACCGCGCGGGCCTGCTCAGGGACGTCAGCACGATTCTGGCCGATGAGACGATTACAGTGGAGCAGATGACCACTCGGACGGATCCGGGCCGGGGCAGCGCCACCATGGAACTGAGCATGACCATGTCCTCCTACCACTTGCTGTCGCGGGTGCTGGACCGGATCGCTCATCTGGATCATGTCATCGAGGCGCATCGGGTGGATGCTGGCAGGATGACGACACCCGCCATGATCGAAGACGGTCGTGTTACCCCGTTTAAACCCGCGAGAGGCGAATGATGTCCGAACAACAACAGGCCGGCGCTGCCACGCAGCGTCTTCTTGATCTCATGGACCGGCTTCGGGATCCCGAGCACGGCTGTCGTTGGGATCTGAAGCAGACGATGGAGTCATTGACACCGCATACGCTGGAGGAAGTACATGAGGTCATCGATGCGGTGGAAAATGGTTCGCCGGATGATGTACGAGATGAACTCGGCGATCTTCTGTTTCAGATTGTCTTCTATGCCCGGATAGCGAATGAGAATGGGCGGTTCGATTTTGCCGCCGTCGCCGATTCGGTATTCAACAAATTATTGAAGCGTCACCCTCACGTGTTTCCCGATGGGACGCTGGAGAGCTTCGGGCAGAATGACACCGGGCTAACACCCGAGGAGGTCGAGAGCAACTGGGAGTCCATCAAGAATGCGGAGCGCGAGCGGCGCAGCAAGGTGCCGGTCAGTGTGATGGATGACATTCCGTCGGCATTGCCTGCTGTGCAGCGGGCAGCCAAAATTCAGGGACGCGTGGCTTCGGTCGGATTTGACTGGAGTGATGCCGGAGAGGTGCTCGACAAACTGCAGGAAGAACTGGACGAGCTAAGGCAGGCGGTCGATGCTGGTACCCGATCGGAGCAAGCCCATGAGTTGGGTGATCTGCTCTTCACCTGTGTGAATCTGTCACGCCACCTGAAAGTAGACGCTGAGCAGGCATTGCGTGACTGTAATCGTCGTTTTCAAAAACGTTTCAGGTATGTCGAAGCTCAGGCTGATGCCACCAAGGTCGGCGTTGCTGCATCATCTTCCGAGACGCTGGAGGCATGGTGGCGGGAGGCCAAAGAGGCCGGTGAGTGAAGCGGCTGGTCCGGGATCGGGGTGGCCGTGGCGGGTGGGGTAGCGCGACGACGTTTCTTGTCTTTACAGGTTGACTTCGTGTATTGTCAGCCCCTTTGTCAATCGAGCAGGAGTGGGTATGCGGATCATTCTGTTGGGAGCACCGGGGGCCGGCAAAGGTACCCAGGCGAAATTCATCACGGAGCAACTGGGCATTCCCCAGATCTCTACCGGAGACATGTTGCGGGCGGCCGTCAAGGCCGGCACACCCCTTGGCCGCCAGGTGGAAGAGGTAATGAACAGTGGAGCGTTGGTGACCGATGACATCATCATCGCTCTGGTCAGGGAACGCATCTCCGAAGCTGATTGCCAGGGCGGGTTTCTGCTGGACGGCTTCCCGCGCACCATTCCCCAGGCGGAGGCCATGGTGGACGCGGGAATCGATGTCGACGCGGTGATCAATATCGACGTGGACGACGAAGAGATCGTCAATCGATTGAGTGGTCGTCGTGTCCATCCGCCTTCGGGTCGTGTGTATCATGTCACCCACCAGCCGCCTCGTGAACCAGGCAAGGATGATGAGACCGGCGAACCCCTGGTGCAGCGGGATGATGATCGCGAAGAAACCGTACGCAAGCGTCTGCGGATCTATCATGAGCAGACCAGTCCGCTGCTGGGTTTCTACAGAAAACTGGAAAAGCAGGGCGGTGGCGTACGGGTTTTCACTATCGACGGCAAGAACGAAGTGGATGTGATCCGTGCGCAGATCGAGGATGTTCTGAAGCAGTGTGAATGATCGATTGCCGGAATCGATCCGGGTGGCTGTATGCAAACATGAAATTATGCTATGTTCCGCACAAACGCAACTCGTATGACGTTGCTTTTTACAGTGGTTTCATCCACCGTTTGGGAGATTAGTGAGTATGGCTACGAAGAAAGCGAAGGCGAAAGCCGGAACAAAAACAAGGAGAGCGACTCCAGCAACGACAACCCGGCAGGGTGAAGATGCGGCACTGAAGAAAGCAGAGTCAGCATTGGAACGATTGCGTACGGATCTGGCGACCAAACAGTCCAGGCTGAAAGCCGCGCGGCAGAAATTGAAGGCAGCAACGGATCGGGTCGCACGCAATGCGACGGAAGCGGCCAAAAAATCATTGGTCAATGCCGAGTCAGCTGTGTCAAAGGCGGCAGACAATGTGGCTGATGTGAATGACCGTATAGCGGTTGCCCAGTCGAATCTGAAGGCAGCACAGGAAGCGGCGCGGGCCAAGGCTGCGGCGGCCCGTCGTGAGGCAGCGGCACAGGCTCGCCGCGAGCGCATGGCCGCCAAGGCGGAATCGGATCTGCAGAAAGCCGTGAGCCGATTCACCGAGCAATGGAAAAAGAAGCGCGCTCGCGCCGATGCCAGAAAAGAGGCTGCAATCCTGAAGAAGGAAGCGGCGAAAGAGAAGGAGGCCGCGAAAAAAGCCGCCGCCAAGGCCAAGGCAGCCGCTAAGAAGAAGGCGGCGAAGGCCAGAACGGCTGCAAAAAAGACGACACGTAAAGTAACGGGAAAGAAAACCACAACTGCCAGTACGACTACCGAGCGCAAGTCGCCCGGTCGCCCCAGAAAAGCAGCCAGCAAGACCGCCAGCAAGAAGACCGCCAGCAAGAAGACCGCCAGTCCCAAAGCGAGCACGGGTAAAACGGCCAGCAAGAAGTCGGCTCCAAAGAAGTCGGCTCCAAAGAAGTCAGCTGCAAAGAAGTCAGCTGCAAAGAAAACGGCCGCAAAGAAAACCACTGGCTGATTGCGTAGCACCTGCCATGGTCACGCTGGTGAGTATCGGTGTAGGCGACGCCTCATTTCCGTCAGACCCCCGTGGTATGCTGCGGGGGTTTGGTCACTCTCCTGACCGTATCCGTCTGGAACTGGAGAATCCCGGTAACTCATGAATGATCACTACCCTCTGCTTGCGGTGGACACAGTATCCACCCGTTGCTCCGTGGCGCTGTCCCTTGCTCCGGATGAGGTGTTCCGGAAGCAGGGAACCGGACAGAAGCGTCATGCACTGGAGGTACTGAGTCTCGTGGATGAAGTGCTGACGGAAAGTGGCACTGATGTCGGGGCGCTGCAAGCGATGGCGGTGATCAGCGGTCCCGGTTCCTTTACCGGCCTGCGAATCGGTGCTTCAGTGGTGCAGGGCCTGGCTTTTGCCGCACAGGTCCCTGTAGTGCAGGTCTCTTCATTGGCCCTGCTGGCCATGGCGGCCAGAGAGCAAGGGGAGTTGAGCCGTTTCTGCTGCCTGATCAGGGCCCGCCCTGGTGAGTATTATCACGCCAGCTACTGTACTACTCGAGGACTGCCTGAGTTGTCCGGCCAGACCCGTGTTGGCCGTCTGGACGATATGGTCCATCGCGGTGATGAACGGCTGGTCTGTGACGCGGACACGGCAGCCGTACTGCAAGCGGAATCCCGTTTTGACGTGGCTGCGCCGAAAACCGTTGTGGCAACCGATGCGGGGTTGCTGGCACGTCTTGCTGCGAGGATGATCCAGCATGACCCGGAAACGCTGATGTCGCCGTCCGCCGTGGCTCCGGTCTATATCAAGGACGATCTGGAATACCGCAAGTCTGGTATGCCGATAGACTGATGAGCCGCTCCTCGCAGGGTCTGATATCGATTGCTGTGCTGGACGATGGATCCACTGCTGTCCATGAGCTGTCGGAATCACTGCATCTCCCGTTGGTAAGCCGGCGCCAGTCTCCCGGGCAGCCTGCCATGGACATTCTTCTGTGCCGCCGGACCGTTGATGATGCGTTGTGCCTGATGGAGACCACCAGCGGTATCCAGGTTGCCGCCACTTTCGATTCGGGGGCGCTGGGGTATCGTCGGCGCCAACCGGTAGGCGGCGAACTGCTTGTGAAAGCAGCGGGTGGTCTTCGAGCCGCCGGTCAGACGGTCATCGATGCTACCGCGGGCCTGGGACGTGACGCGTTGCTTCTTGCCACGGCCGGTTTTCACGTGACCATGCTGGAGCGCTCGCCGGTGGTCAGGGCCCTGCTGGATGATGGATTACATCGGGCCCGGCGCAGTGAGGATGCGGATCTGGTAGAGGCGGTGTCCCGCATGTCTTTGCAGTCATGCGACGCGATGCACTGGATGCGGGAGCATCATGCTGACGTGGTCTGCCTTGATCCCATGTTCCCTGCGCGCAGGAAAGCCGCCCAGGTAAAAAAGGAAATGTACCTGCTGGGACGCTTGTTGGGCCAGCAGGAGGACGGGGACGCTCTTCTTGAACCGGCCCTGTCTTCGGCCACGCGGCGCGTCGTGGTCAAACGACCAAAACTGGCGGGTAATCTGGGCGGGCGCAAGCCGGACTGGCAATTGCGCGGGCGTTCCGGTCGCTTTGATGTCTATGCGGTATCCGCTTGAGGGGGCAGCAGTACATCCTGCATGATCTTTTCATAAATGACTGACAGCGTCTCCAGGTCGGCAACACGTACATGCTCGTCGATCTTGTGAATGCTGTCGTTGCATGGACCAAGCTCCACCAGGTGGGCTCCGGTCGGGGCAATGAATCGACCGTCCGATGTACCCCCCGAGGTCGAGCGTTGCGGCGTCAGACCGGTCACCGTAGTGATCGCGTTAGCGACGGTATCGACGAAGGCACTGTCGAGCGTCAGGAACGGTTCTCCCGACAGGCTCCAGGTCAGCGAACAGCGGATACCATGGCGTTCCAGTATGGCTTCCGTGCGTTGTGTCAGTGAATCACGCGAGGATTCCGTGGAGTAACGGAAGTTGAAGATCACCTCCAGCTCCCCCGGAATCACGTTGTCCGCGCCGGTACCGCCATGGATATTGGAGATCTGGAATGATGTGGGTGGAAAGCCTTCGTTTCCCTCGTCCCATACCGTGCTGCACAGTTCCCGCAGCGGGGCAAGACAGTCATGGATGGGGTTGTGTGCCAGGTGGGGGTAGGCGATATGCCCCTGCACACCGTGGAACACGAGCCGGCCGTGCAGCGATCCGCGGCGTCCGATCTTGATGACGTCACCGAGTTCCGACTGACTGCTGGGCTCTCCCACGACACAATAGTCGATCTGTTCATCGCGTTTCCGCAGCCGCTCGATGACGGCCCGCGTTCCATCCCGGGCTGGACCTTCCTCGTCGCTGGTGATCAGGAAGGCCAGTGAGCCATGCAGTGGGTGCCGCTCCGCCGGGTAGCGGCTGCAGAACCGCTCGCAAGCTGTGATCATGGCCGCCAGGCTGCCCTTCATGTCGGCAGTGCCGCGGCCATAGAGTCTGTCGTCGCGAATTTCCGGTTCAAACGGGGGCGAATGCCATGCATCCAGAGGGCCCGGAGGCACGACATCGGTATGGCCGGCAAAACAGAGCACCGGACCGCTGCTTCCGAGTCGGGCCCAGAAATTACGCACTCCGCCCTGATTGATGACTTCGATTGTAAAACCCAGCGCCTGCAGGCGCCGGGCCAACAACGCATTACAGCCAGCATCATCTGGCGTCACAGAGGCGCGGCGGACAAGTTCTCGGGTCAGTTCCAGGGTCGGGGTATCCCGGTTGTTCATCGTGGTCGGCCTCAGTTGTGTCGATGCAGTTCTTCATTCAGCTCGATCTGTGTGCTGTTGCCGCGGCATTCCACGGCGCCCGTGGCCGAGTTGCGTCGGAACAGCAGGTCGGACTGACCCGAAAGCTCTCTTGCCTTGACTGTGCGTACCAGCTGGTTGTCCTTGTCCAGTAGCCGCACCTTGGTGCCGGCGGTCACATAGAGGCCGGCTTCCACCACACAATGATCCCCGAGGGCGATGCCGATTCCGGCATTGGCGCCAATCAGACAGTCCTTGCCGACCGAGATGATCTCCTTGCCGCCACCGGACAGTGTGCCCATGGTGCTGCTGCCGCCCCCCAGGTCGCTGCCCTCGCCGATGATCACGCCCGCCGATATGCGGCCCTCGATCATCGCCGGACCCAGCGTGCCGGCATTGAAATTGATGAATCCTTCATGCATGACCGTGGTGCCTTCTCCGACATGCGCGCCCAGCCGGACGCGGGCGGTATCGGCGATGCGGATGCCGGGCGGGATGACGTAGTCGGACATCTTCGGGAACTTGTCCACACAGTTCACCGACAGCGCGCGGCCGTCCAGTCTTGCCCGCAACTGTCGTTCGGGCAGCTCGGGCAGGTCCACCGGGCCTTCATCAGTCCAGGCGATGTTGTGCAGAACGCCAAAGGCGCCGTCCAGATTCAGCTCATGTGGCCGGCACAGACGGTGTGAGAGCAGATGTAGCTTCAGATACACTTCGGCCACTGAAACAGGAGCGTCGTCGGTCTCCAGAAAGGTGGCAACGGTCTCCCGGCGGCTGGACTGCAGGGAGTGGACCAGTTTCCTCAGCGCGGGGTGTCTGTTCTGATCGATGGAGGTCTCCAGCGCTTCCAGTCTGGAGGGCTCCAGTACGATCGCCTGATTGCCGCCACGGTATCCACAGGCTTCGCGGATGGCGCTGATCAGTTCGGGTTCCGGATTCAGCATCGGGGCCGGATACCAGGCTTCAATCAGTTTACCTTCACGGTTGAGGGTGGCGGTACCAAGGGCGAAACTGTGTATGGTCTGAGTCATTTCAGGAAATCCTTGTCAAGGCATTGGTGTAATGAGTGGCCGGCGATCACCGGTCACTGGATCAGCGCGTCTTCCAGAGCCCGCTTCAATTGCTCATTGCGTGCTTCGTCCAGTAATGGCCTGTCATTCAGGTCGGTGATGAAGAACAGGTCTTCCACCCGTTCACCGAGTGTGGCAATCCGCGCGTTGAGCAGTTGGATGTCCTGTTCCGCGAAGACCTTGCCGATTGCAGCCAGAATACCGGGCCGGTCGATACAGCTCAGTTCGAGGATGGTGTACGGGTTGTCTTCCTGATTGATCAGTTCAGTGTCAACGAATTGATCAAAGTGCCGGAGTTTGCGAGGCGTCCGCTTGTCGGTAGTTCGCAGGTTGGCTGCCGGATCACGCAGATGGCCGGACAATGTCCGTTTGATCTCCTCGATCCGGCGGGGACGCTCATCAATGGCCGTGCCATCGCTTTCGAGCACCGAATAAGTGTTCATGCAATAGTTTTTCTGCGACGTGAAAATACGAGCGTCCTGGATATTGAGGCCAAGCTGATCCATTGCGGCCGCGCTGCTGGCAAACAGGTAAGGCCGGTTGATGGTGTAAATGAAAATGTGCGTGGCACCTTCCGCCAGCGTATCGGTGGTGTCCTGCACCAGCACCAGTGTTTCGTCGCCATCATGGCGTGCGATGGCCTCAGTGTGCCAGACGATGTTACTGACGGACTCGCGCACGAAGTATTCATCGTCGGTGGTATCCCAGATCTGCAGCACCTGCTCCCGTGTCAGGCCTTTGTCCATCAGTTTGGGCAGGGCGCTCTCCTGCTTGTCCCGAATTCTTTCGTCCCGGTCGATGGGGTTTTCCAGTCCGCGTCGCAGGGCGCGTTTGGTGTTGAGATACAGCTGGCGCAGCAGGGAAGCGCGCCACGCGTTCCACAAGGTCGGGTTGGTGGCGTTGATGTCGGCCACGGTCAAAGCATACAGGTAGTCCAGGTGCAGCTTGTCGCCGACCTCGCGGGCAAATTCATGGATCACTTCCGGATCCATGATGTCCTTGCGCTGTGCGGTCATGGACATCAGCAGGTGCCGGCCGATAAGCCAGGAAACCAGATTGGCGTCCCATGTGCTGAGATGGTGTCGCGCGCAGAATCTTGTCGCATCCTCCATGCCCAGCTCGGAGTGGTCGCCGCCACGGCCTTTGGCGATATCGTGATAGAGGCCGGCGATGTAGAGCAGTTCGATCTTGGGCAGACGCCGGACAATATGCGCGGCGATCGGATAGTCTTCCTCTGCATCGGGCAGGCGGAATCGACGCATGTTCTCGACTACCTGCAGAGTGTGTGCATCTACGGTGTAGATATGGAACAGGTCGTGTTGCATCTTGCCGGTGATGGCACCGAACTCCGGCAGATAACGGCCCAGGACTCCATAGCGGGCCATACGGCGCAGCTGCCGGGTGAAGTCGTGAGGGGACCTCAACAGCTCCATGAACAGAGTCACATTGCGCAGGTCATGACGGAAATCCTCATCGATGAGGTTGCGGTGCTCACGGATCTGTCGGATGGTGGCTGCGCGCACACCCTGGACTTCAGGATGCTGAGCCATCAACACGAAGACCTCGATCAGGGCAAAAGGAAAGCGGCTGAATACGGTGTCCGAAGTCACTTCAATATAGTCATTGCGGATCCGGAAGCGCTTGTTCAGGTCATGCACCTCGGCATCCTCGCCGGCCCGCAGAATGGCTTCGTCAAAATGCTGCAGCAGCATGTCATTGAGTTCGCGCACAGTGGCCACGGCCCGATAGTAGCTCTGCATCAGCTTTTCGACACCGAGACTGCGCTCGTCATCGTGGTATCCGAACAGATCGGCCAGTTCTTTCTGCTTGTCGAACAACAGACGGTCTTCCTTGCGCCCGGCCAGCAGGTGCAGGCCCCATCGCAGGCTCCAGAGCAACTGCTCGCTACGCTGCAATAACCGGAATTCGCTGGGGAGCAGAAAATCGAGTCGTACCAGGTCTTCCAGATTGTTGGCGTTATAGTGGCGTTTGGCTGTCCAGGCAATGGTCTGGATATCGCGCAGTCCGCCCGGTGACGTCTTCACATTGGGTTCGAGTGCGTAGTCGATATCGTAGTATTTGCGATGTCGGGCGATCTGCTCGTCACGTTTGGCCCGGAAGAACGCGCGGGTCGGCCAGATATCGTCCGCGCTGGTGATTTCCATCATCTGCTGGCGCAGGTGGTCGGGACCGGCAATGGTGCGCGATTCCATCAGGCTGGTGACCACCGTGATGTCCTTACGGGCCTCTTCACGACACTGCTCGATGGAACGTACGCTGTGTCCGATCTCCAGGTTCAGGTCCCAGAGGAAGGTAAAGAACTCGCTCAGCTTCTGTCGATCCGATGGATTACCATTACCGTTGTCCAGCAGCAGCAAATCGACATCGGAGTGGGGGTGCAACTCGCCACGACCGTAGCCGCCAACGGCGATCAACGCCAGGGTGTCTGGCTCCGACCACTCATGACGCACCCATATATGGTGCAGTAACTGGTCGACGAAGCGGGCACGGCCATGGACCAGCGCGGTGATGTCGATTCCGGCCCGGTAGCGTTCAGCCAGTGCTGTTTCAGTGACGGCAATGCAGTGCCGGTAGGCGGTCAGCGCGTCCGGCTTCTCCCGCAGCCAGGTATCCATCTGTTCCGTATCGAACAGCGGGATGGCATCGCTCCGGGTCGGTGATGGCATGGATTCACTCACCCGAAGGACTCTTCGCCGCGTCGGGTCAACACCTCGCAGCCATCCGCTGTCACGGCCAGCGTGTGCTCCCATTGAGCTGACAGTCGACGGTCGCGGGTGGTCACGGTCCAGCCATCCGCCTTGTTCAGTTTAGTGTGCCGACTGCCTGCATTGAGCATGGGTTCTATGGTGAAAGTCATCCCCTGTTTCAGGGTGATGCCTGTGCCGGGGCGCCCGTAGTGCAGTACCTGGGGCTCTTCGTGAAAGCCGAGCCCGATACCGTGACCACAATATTCGCGGACCACCGAGTAATTGTGGCTCTCGGCATGGCCCTGGATGACATGTCCGATATCTCCCAGCTGGGCTCCCGGGCGGACGATTTCGATGGCGCGATACAGACACTCCTGGGTGATTCTCACCAGACGCTTCGCGTGCGGGGCCACTTCGCCGACCAGGAACATCTTGCTGGTATCACCGTGGTAGCCGTCCTTGATCACAGTGATGTCTATATTGAGGATATCACCGTTTTTGAGGATCTTGCTGTCACTGGGGATACCATGGCATATCACATGATTCAGTGAAGTGCAGATGGATTTGGGAAAGCCGTTATAGTTCAGGGGCGCCGGGATGGCTCCCTGGACGTTGACGATGTGGTCGTGGCAAATGCGGTCCAGTTCCCCGGTGCTGATCCCGGGCTGGACATGATCGCCGATCATCTCCAGTACTTCGGAAGCCAGGCGGCCGGCCACACGCATTTTCTCGATTTCGTCGGGTGTCTTGATACTGATGGCCATGTATAGTGGTTCTGTTACGTCAAAGTTGGATGCATATTGTAAAGGACAGCTACGGCAAATGCATCCGGACCCGGGCCGGGTTCTGCTTTATATCCATGGCGTTATGTGGTATAAAGCTGCCCGCCTGAAAGGGCGTTGACAGGTGGTCGTATCGCGATGGGCGTGTACGGCATTGGTAGTGAACGAGCAGCTCCGGATGTCCCGGTGTCTGCAATCAGAATGTCACACATACACCGGCACATGTGCCTTGGGTGCCCGACGAAGCATTGCTGCGACGGGTCTGGTCATGGGGTGTGTGGAGGCTCAACCCGAACAGCGAAGGTAGATGAACATGACAGTATCCATGAAAGAAATGCTTCAGGCGGGTGTCCATTTCGGTCACCAGACCCGCTACTGGAACCCGAAAATGCGCCAATACATTTTCGGTGCCCGCAACAAGATCCATATCATCAATCTGGAACAGACCGTGCCCATGCTGGACTCCGCGCTGGAAGCGGTGAAGCGGCTGGCCTCCCAGAACAAGCAGGTGCTGTTTGTCGGCACCAAGCGTGCCGCCAGCAAGATCATCCGCGCGGAAGCCGAGCGGGCCGGCATGCCGTACGTCGACCACCGCTGGCTCGGTGGCATGCTCACCAACTACAAGACCATCCGTGGATCGATCAAGCGTCTGCGTGACCTGGAAGCACAGGAGACGGACGGTACCTTCGACCGTCTGACCAAGAAGGAAGCCCTGATGCGCCGTCGTGCCATGGAGAAGCTCAACCGCAGCATTGGCGGGATCAAGGACATGAACGGCCTGCCCGATGCACTGTTTGTGATCGATGTCGACCATGAGCGGATCGCGGTGACCGAGGCTAACAGTCTGCGTATTCCGGTCATCGGTATCGTGGATACCAACAGTGATCCGGATGGTGTCGATTACCCGATCCCCGGCAATGATGATGCCATCCGGGCCATTCGCCTGTATGGACGCATGTTCGCCGATGCCTGTCTGGCCGGCAAGAACGAGGGCAATGCCATGACCGGCAGTGAAAGCGAGTTCGTGGAGGTCAGCGAGGACCAGCCGGTCGCTACGGATACCGCCGACAAGCCGGCCGGTGCCGCACCGTCAGCCTGATCCACCAGGTACATGCAGTGACGGCAGCTGGCCCCCCGTGCCTCTGCCGACATTGCAGATTTGATTCAGATATCCAGACAGATTGAGAGGCAAGGGTAGAATGGCGAATATTACTGCAGCAATGGTGAAGGAGCTCCGCGAGCGCACCGGACTGGGCATGATGGACTGCAAGAAGGCGCTGGTGGCGGCCGACGGTGACCTGGAGAAGGCGATCGAGGACCTGCGCAAGGCCAGCGGGCTGAAGGCGGCCAAAAAAGCCGGTCGTACCGCCGCCGAAGGGGTGGTGGTGACCCGGCAGGCGGATGATGGTAGCTACGGCGTGGCCGTGGAAATCAACAGTGAGACCGATTTCGTGGCCCGCGACGACAACTTCCTGTCTTTCGCGGATGCTGTGCTGGCGAAGGCCTTCGACAGCCGGGAAAAGGATGTGGCGGCACTGATGGCGGATGGCCTGGAAGCCGCTCGCGAGGCGCTGGTCCAGAAGATCGGTGAGAACATCAATGTGCGTCGCGTAGCCGTGGTGGCAGCGGGTGAGGGCGGTGTCGTGGGCGCCTACGTCCACGGCAACCACCGGATTGCCGCGCTGGTTGGTCTGAAAGGCGGCGATGCCGAACTGGCCCGTGATGTTGCCATGCATGTGGCGGCGGCCAATCCGATGGTCATACGTGGCTCGGATATGCCGCGGGATGTACTCGACAAGGAAAAGGACATCTACGCGGCCCAGGCCAAGGACAGTGGCAAGCCGCCGGAAATCGTCGAAAAGATGATCGAGGGACGGTTGCGCAAATTCGTGGCGGAACTGAGTCTGGTGGACCAGCCGTTCGTAAAGGATCCCGATGTCACGGTCGCCGATCTGCTGAAGAAGGCCGGAGCCGACGTGGTCAGCTTTGTGCGTTATGAAGTGGGTGAGGGTATCGAGAAGGAAGAAGTGGATTTCGCGGAAGAGGTGGCGGCGCAGGCCGGCGGCCAGGGGTGAATCCTGTCGATTCCCGCTACTGATCAGAATACACTCGGGAGCACCACGATGGGCCGACAGGACAGAAAGTACAAACGTATACTGCTGAAGCTCAGTGGTGAAGCCCTGATGGGTGATGTGGATTTTGGTATCGATCCCAAGGTGCTGGATCGTATTGCCGTGGAAGTCGGTCAACTGGTGGGTCTGGGGGTCGAGATCGGCATGGTGATCGGCGGCGGCAATCTGTTTCGTGGCGCGGCATTGCATGCCGCCGGCATGGAACGGGTCACCGGCGATCACATGGGCATGTTGGCCACGGTCATGAATGCGCTGGCCATGCGTGATGCCCTGGAGCGGGCCAGCATTCCGACGCGGGTGATGTCGGCGATTCCGATGAGCGGGGTGGTGGAGCACTATGATCGCAGAACCGCCATCCGTCACCTGAAGTCCGGGGATGTGGTGATATTCGCGGCCGGTACCGGCAATCCGTTTTTCACCACGGATTCGGCAGCCTGTCTGCGGGGCATCGAGATCGATGCCGAGCTGGTTCTCAAGGCCACCAAGGTTGATGGCGTCTACTCCGCCGATCCGACCCTGGTGCCGGATGCGGTCAAGTACGAGCGCCTCACCTTCGACGAAGTGCTGGAGAAGAAGCTGGGTGTCATGGACCTTACTGCCATCTGCCTGGTGCGCGATCACGGTATCCCGGTGCGCGTGTTCAACATGCAGAAGCCCGGTGCGCTGCTGAATAATGTAATGGGCACCTCGGATGGCACATTGATTGAGACCCGGATCGACACGCCGGGGAATTGACATCGGGGGTGGTGTTTCACGCCGGCCCGGGACAGAGGACGAGACAACATGATCGACGAGATTCTCAAGGATGCCGAGGAGCGCATGGACAAGTCCGCCCAGGCGCTGGAATCGGCTTTCAACAAGATCCGTACCGGACGTGCCCATCCATCGATACTGGACGGGATTACGGTGCCCTACTACGGAGCGGAAACGCCGCTCAACCAGTTGGCCAATATTACTGTGGAGGATGGCAGACAGCTGACCATTTCGCCATGGGAAAAAAGCCTTATCGGGGATGTGGAAAAGGCCATTCTCAAGTCCGACCTCGGTCTGAACCCCTCCAACAACGGTGATCTTATCCGTTTGCCGATGCCCGCTTTGACAGAGGAAACCCGCCGTGAATACACTCGGCAGGCCAAGGCCGAGGCCGAGCATGCCCGAGTGGCCGTCCGGAATATCCGGCGCGACGCCAATGGCGATGTCAAGGATCTGTTGAAGGAGAAGGAAATCAGTGAGGATGAGGAGCGTCGGGCTGAAGAGCGCATTCAGAAACTTACGGACAAGTACATCGCTGTCATCGACAGCGCCTATGCTTCGAAGGAAAAGGACCTGCTGTCGATCTGATCGAGTGAGCAGTCCCGCGCCCGGGCCGGGGGAGCACCATTCGGTAGACCCAAACGCGGAGTCAGTGGTCGTATGAGCAGTGAGACCGGCGACAGCAGTGGCATCATCCATGCCGGAACCGATGTGCGGCATGTCGCTGTCATTATGGATGGCAACAATCGCTGGGCCCGTTCCCGCGAGCTTGGTGGCCTGTCCGGCCACCGGGCGGGGGCGGAGGCGGCCAAGCGACTGGTGTTCGGCTGTATCGATCGTGAGATTCCCTGGTTGACCCTGTTTGCATTCAGCAGCGAGAACTGGATGCGACCCAGCCGGGAGGTGAAGGGTCTGCTCGCTCTGTTTATCAACGTACTGAAACGCCGCGAGATCCGGGAGCTGCACGAGCGTAATGTGCGTCTGAGGTTCATCGGCAACCGGGGTGCGTTTTCCGAGCGGCTGCAACGCTACATGCGAGAGGTGGAACGACTGACCCGCGGCAACACCGGTACCACAGTGAATGTGGCGGCCGACTACGGCGGGCGATGGGATATTGCCATGGCCTGTCGGGCAGTGGCCGAGGACGTTGCCGCCGGTACGCTGTCACCGGAGTCAGTGGATGTTGCGCAGGTGCAGAACCGTCTCAGCCTCGCCGATGTGCCCGATCCCGATCTGTGTATCAGGACTGGGGGTGAGTTGAGGATCAGTAATTTCCTGCTCTGGCAGATGGCGTACTCGGAACTGTATTTCACGCCCTGTTACTGGCCGGATTTTGACGATGCGGAACTACAGCGCGCGCTGGATGAGTTTTCGCGTCGGCAGCGTCGGTTCGGCGGGCATCTGCCCTCCATGGCGGAGGCGTCCGGACGACAACGCCTGCCTTCCGACAGGGGAGGTCCGGACATTGCTTAGAGAACGGGTCGTCACGGCCGTGCTCATGCTGGCGGTGCTTTATGTTGCTACCGCATGGTTACCGGTGACCGGTTTCGCGGCCGTACTGGCGCTGGTGTTATTGCCTGCGTTGTTGGAGTGGGCTCGCTTGTCCGGTATGACCACGCCGCTCTGGCGATGGGGGCTGGTGGTTCTGTTCTATCTGCTGATGGCATCGACGGTCTGGTTATCCAGTTTTTCGGATGCCCGCCTGTCGCTGCTGATACGTGGCGCGGACTGGGTGCTGTTGCTGAACGGTGTGGCCGTGTTGTTCTGGATCGCGGTGCTGGCAGCAATCCGCTCTTTCCCCGAAGGTGCCGGTCTCTGGGACCGCCCCTGGGTACTTGGTATCGCCGGTGGGCTCACTTTGCTGCCAGCCTGGTGGAACCTGATCTATCTGAAGTGGCTCGACCCGGGCGGACTGCTGGTGTTCGCATTGATCGCCCTGGTCAGCGTGGTGGATATTGGCGCCTACTTTTCCGGTCGGGCGTGGGGGCGCAGCAAGCTGGCGCCATCGCTGAGTCCTAATAAATCCTGGGCCGGGTTCTGGGGGGGGCTTGTGGCGACAGTGACACTGGCTGCGTTGCTGGTGCTGGCCATTCATGTCGCGCGGCAGCCGCTGGAATGGCTTACCTGGCTGGGACTGCTGTCCCTTGCGGCGTTGATGGGTGTCCTCAGCGTAGCGGGCGATCTGTTCGAAAGTATGCTGAAGAGACAGCGTGGCGTGAAAGACAGCGGCAATACCCTGCCCGGTCATGGGGGACTGCTGGATCGCATTGACAGCCTGCTCGCGGCTACACCGGTATTTACACTCGGCGCCTGGTTTCTTGCGTCCCGGGTGACCTGGCTATGAGTGTGCGTCCGAACATCACATTGTTGGGTTCCACTGGTTCGATCGGGCAGAACACGCTGGACGTCCTGTCGCGACATGACAGTCATCGGGTATTCGCATTGACCGCTTGTTCCGATCATGAGCGTATGCGCGAGCAATGTGCGATGTGGCAGCCGGAATATGCAGTCATGGTGGATCCGGATGCAGCGCGGCGGCTGGAGGCCTCGCTGACCACCGTGGCCCCGCGGACCCGGGTGCTGTCCGGGCAGGATGCACTGCTCCGGGTGGCAGTCGATCCGGCTGTCGATTCGGTCATGGCCGCGATTGTGGGAGCCGCGGGTCTGCCGGCCACGCTCGCCGCGGCCCGTCACGGCAAGAAAGTACTGTTGGCCAACAAGGAGGCATTGATCATGGCCGGGCCGCTGTTCATGGCGGCTGTGCGTGACTGCGGTGCCGTGTTGTTGCCCATAGATAGTGAGCATAACGCGGTATTCCAGTGTCTTCCTGATAATAACCGCCTGCCGGGTCGGATCGAGCCTTCGCGGGAGGTGCGTCGCATCGTACTGACCGCTTCCGGGGGGCCGTTTCTGGATCTGCCCGCCGAGCAGCTGCCTGCAGTGACGGTGGCGGAAGCCTGTCGTCATCCCAACTGGTCCATGGGTCAGAAGATTTCGGTCGACTCGGCGACCATGATGAACAAGGGGCTGGAGCTGATCGAGGCCTGTTACCTGTTTGCCTTGCCCCCGCATCAGGTCGATGTCCTGATCCATCCCCAGAGCACCGTGCATTCTCTGGTCGAGTATTGCGATGGTTCCATGCTGGCACAGCTGGGCAGTCCCGACATGCGCGTTCCGATCGCGCATGCGCTCGCCTGGCCGGGGCGTCAGCCATCCGGCGCTGATTTCCTCGATCTGGTCAGGGCCGGTGACCTGCAGTTCAGAGAGCCGGATCCCGTCCAGTTTCCCTGCCTGCGACTGGGGCGGGAAGCCGCCCGGGCGGGCCCCGCTGCCATCATTCGGCTCAATGCCGCCAATGAAGTGGCGGTCGAGGCGTTTCTGGCTGGCGCTATCGGCTTCATGGAAATCCCTGCTATCATCGAGTCCGTCCTGCACGGCCCGGAGAGCGCGGCGGATGATCCGGTCAGGGAGCTTGAAGACGTGTTGGCCATAGACCGACTCGCGCGCGCGCAGGCGCGTGAACTGTCTGGCATCGCCGGCCGGTCCTGACAGACGCATCCACTCAGAGAGTAAGACATGTTTCAGTCCCTGATCGTCAACATCCTCGCCCTGGTTGTCACACTGGGTATACTGGTGACCTTCCACGAGTTCGGCCACTTCTGGGTGGCCCGGCGCTGTGGTGTCAAGGTATTGCGTTTTTCCATCGGTTTTGGCAAACCGCTGTACTCCTGGTACGGCAAGGATGGAACGGAATACGCCATCGCTCCGATTCCCCTCGGGGGATACGTCCGCATGCTGGGACAGGACGATCTCGATACTTCCGCGGACCGGGACATCAATGTCGAAGAGCGCGAGCAGAGCTTTAATCACAAACCGCTGTGGCAACGTTTCGCGATCGTTTCGGCCGGGCCCCTGGCCAATTTCCTGTTGGCCATACTGATATTCTGGCTGATCAATGTGATGTATGGTCAGCGCGGCGTGGCACCGGTCATCACGGATGTGGAATCCGGGTCTCCGGCCTGGGAGGCTGGTCTTCGCAGTGGCGGCGAGATCGTGGCCGTGGATGGCGAGCCGGTCAATATCTGGCAGCAGGTGACCATGCAATTGCTGGGGAGACTGGGCGAGAGCGGAGATCTGGTGATGGAGGCCATCCCAGAGGGTGAGATCTCCGCTCGTGAATACCGGATTCCGGTTCAGAACTGGCTGGCGGGTAGCACGGAGCCGGACCCGATCCGCTCACTGGGGCTGGAACGTTTCGTGATTCCTCCGGTGATCGATGGTGTCACCGACGACGGCAGGGCGAGGGAAGCCGGGTTGCAATCCGGTGACCGGGTGATCCGGGCGGCCGGAGAGCCGGTGGACAGCTGGATGGAATGGGTTGGCATCATACAGGCGCATCCGGAACTTTCCCTGGATGTCACAGTCCAACGGGCTGAAGCGACGGTAGACCTGACTCTGGTGCCCGAGAGAGGCACTGACGCGGAAGGCAACGAAGTCGGTTTCATCGGTGCCATGGCCAGGCCGTATGACGTGCCCGAGGAGTTGCGCCGGGAACTGCAGTTCAATCCTGCCAGTGCGGTCCTGCCGGCATTGCAGGAGACCTGGCAGAAATCCGTGTTCGTACTCGAATCCATTCAGAAGATGGTGGTGGGGTTGATCTCCTACCGTAATGTCAATGGTCCCATCACCATTGCCCAGGTGGCGGGTGAAACGGCCGGTTATGGACTTGAGGTCTATCTCGGCTTTCTGGCGATACTCAGTATCAGTCTCGGCGTGCTGAACCTGCTGCCGATTCCGATGCTCGATGGAGGACATTTGTTGTATTACACCATAGAAGCTATCATACGCCGTCCGGTGCCGGAGCGGGTGCAGGCCATGGGTCTGCAAATCGGACTGGTCGTCATTACGGGCATCATGGTGTTGGCCATTTACAATGACCTTAACAGGCTATTCTAGCCGGGCTACACGACATTTTCACGCAGCGCAGTTCCCTGCCAGACGGGCAGGGCTTCAGGAATTACATGACCAGAATTCTAGTCACGACCTGCCTGCTGCTATGCCTGGTATCGGCAGTGCAGGCGCAGAGCAGTTTCACCATTTCGGACATTCGGATTGACGGCCTGCAACGGGTCTCGCCTGGCGTGGTGTTCAATCTGCTGCCGGTCGGCATCGGGGACGAAGTGTCGCCCGGCGTCGCGGCACAGATCATCCGTTCGGTGACGGAGTCGCAGTATTTCGAGGAGGTCGAGGTAGCGCGCGAAGGTGATGTGTTGATCATCTCGGTACAGGAGAGACCGTCTGTCAGCGAGATCAACATATCCGGCAACAGCGTGCTGCAATCCGAAGACATAAGGGAAAACATGGCTTCGGCGGAAATCGTCGAGGGTGGCATATTCACCCGTGCCACCATGGAGGCGATTCGGCAGGGCATCCAGGAGGTCTACTCTTCACGGGGGCGTTATGGCACGACCGTGGAAATTGATGTCACCGAGCAGCCGCGAAATCGCGTTGCCATCGACCTGCAGATCAATGAAGGCAGTGAAAGCCGGATCAGTGACATCAACGTGATCGGCAACGAGGCCTTCGAAGAGGAAGAGCTGCTGGATCTGTTCGAGCTCGGATTGAAGCCCTGGTACAACCCCTTCAGTGGGCGCGACCGGTACTCGAGAGAACAGCTCACTGGTGACCTGGAACGTCTCGAGTCGCATTACCTGGACAATGGCTACGTCCAGTTCAGTGTGGATTCCACGCCGATCTCCATTACTCCCGACAATGAAGAGATCTACATCACCATCAATCTGTCGGAAGGGGAACCCTACACGGTCAATGAAGTCGACCTGGTGGGGGATCTGGTCAATGCCGAATCCCTGTTGCGAGCCTACATGCTGGTGGGACCCGGGCAGACGTTTTCCCAGGCTCTCGTGACCGCGAGTGAAGAGTACATGACGCAGATTCTCGGCAATCTGGGGTATGCCTTTGCCGAGGTTGAGGGCGTGCCGGAGATCAACGAGGAAGACGAGACGGTCGATGTGATTTTCTATGTGGAGCCGGGCAGTCGCACCTACGTAAATCGAATCAATTTCCGCGGCAATGTCTCCACGGCGGACGATGTACTGCGCCGCGAAATGCGACAACTGGAAAGCGCGCCGGCGTCCAGCCAGCAGATCGAGCTGTCCCGGGTCCGCCTGGAGCGACTGGGATACTTCAGCACCGTGGAAGTGGACACGGTGGAGGTGCCCGGCACTACCGACCAGGTAGATGTGAATTTCGATGTCGAGGAGCAGAACTTCGGCAGTGTTTCCTTCAGCCTGGGTTCGGGCGGGGGCGGTAACTGGTTCGTGTCCACCAATCTCGAGGCGCAGAACTTCCTGGGTACCGGTCGTCGGGTCAATATTGGCGTGAACCGCAGCTTTTTCCAGAGCAGTGTCCAGTTTTCCTACGTCGATCCCTATTACACGCCGGATGGGGTCAGTCGTGGCTTCAGTGTCTACTGGCAGAAACAGGATTCTCCC
>JAWLFN010000192.1:0-5382 GCA_041685555.1 Gammaproteobacteria bacterium
GTGATCGAGTCCTCGAAGCCGCTGCCGGGCAGGGCGTCCGGTATCAGGTCTCGCACCAGCAGCCGTGTGAGAGTGGCATTGCCGTCGGGGAAATAGACCGAATCCTCCCCATACTCATGCTCGCGACCATGATGTGGGCCGCCCAGATGCGCCAGCGGACTCACGGGCGAAGAGGGTCGCAGTCCCAGTCCCTGAAATCCCGGATAATCCAGTTGCCAGGCATACAGCGCGGGCACCTGTTCGGGGCCCATGTAGAAAGTGAAATGCGGCCGGGTCTGGTAGAAGCGTATGACATCCGGATGTACGCCCACGAGATCAATCAGGTAGTCCCGGTAGCTCAGTTGTGCCAGGTACATTTTCTTCTGTTCATCATCAAGACCGGGCAGATAGTCCGGCAGGCCCCGCGGATCGTTCAGTCTGGCCAGGTCGCGACGGGCCTGCTCGGCCAGCGGTGTCCGGGCAGCGAAGTCTTCCCATGAAAGATAGCGGGGCCGGGGGACCAGGCGGTCTTCACCGAAGGTCTCCCGGTCAAAGAAGGTGGCCGGGTCCAGACCCTGATTGCGGTGGTGGTTACGGGCCTCCTCCGTGCGCTGCTGATAGGCCTCCACATCGATGCCCAGCTCGTGGATCAGGCTGCGCGCCACGGGGCTGTACAGAGAAGGCTGCTCCATGTTGAGCGTGCCTCCGTTGACGAGGATCCGGCGGCCATCGAGCGTGAATTCGTTGCGTTTGGCGTGTCCGCCGAAGTCGTCATGGTTGTCCAGGAGCAGTATGCGGGCATCGGGCCCGGCGCTCTGGCGGAAGAACCAGGCGGCGGCGAGTCCACTGATGCCGGCTCCGACCACCACCAGATCATAATGTTCCCCGCTATCCGTTGCATTGAAGGACAGCCCGTCGCGCAGTGCGTGCGCTGCCTCGAAGGAGCCGGGATGGCTGCCGCGCAGTCCGGTCAGGCCCGGGGGGTAGGGGGCCTGTCCGGACTGTGCCCGCAACAGGGAGCCTGGCATGGCCAGGCCGCCGATGCCCAGGCTCACGCCGTTCAGAAAGTCACGTCGGGTAATGAGGGATTTCATGGGTCGCTCTCCGGTCGGATTTTCACGGGTAGTATGCACGTCCGATGCCATGCACAGGAAGTGGCTGGATAATCCGCGCAAAGCATTGCACACTGCGACTGATCAGGTTCCGATGGAAACGTTCAGGAGGTAGACATGCAGCGACTCAAGGACAAGGTGGCCATCATCACCGGCGGTGCCGGCGGGATTGGCAAGGTTACGGCAGAGCTCTTTCTGCGGGAAGGGGCCAGTGTATTGATCGTGGATCTGGAGGACAGTGCTCTGGCTGAGGCCGCCAGCGAGTTGGATGGAGGTGAGCGGCTCCGGACAGTGGCGGCGGATGTGTCACGGGAAGAGGATGTAAAGCGGTACGTGGAAGCCTGCTTCGAACATTTCGGTGGCATCGATGTATTCTTCAATAACGCTGGCATTGAAGGGCGCGTGGCGCCCCTGCAAGAGCAGCACACCGAGGACTTCGACCGGGTCATGGCGGTCAATGTGCGGGGCGTGTTCCTGGGGCTCAAGCATGTGCTGCCGGTGATGTACCGGGCCGGCAGCGGCAGTGTCATCAACATGTCCTCGGTGGCCGGCCTGGATGGCAGCGCGGATGTGGCGCCGTATGTGACATCCAAGCATGCCGTGGTGGGGATGACCCGCTCGGCGGCGCTGGAAGCCGGTCCGCACGGGGTGCGCGTCAATTCGGTGCACCCGTCGCCGATCAACACCCGGATGATGCGTTCACTGGAAGAGGGGTTTGCGCCGGGGCACGCCGAGGAAGCGAAGCAGGGACTGGAGCAGCGTATTCCGCTGGGGCGCTATGGCGAGTCCATTGATGTGGCCAACGCGGTGCTGTTTCTGGCCTCGGACGAAAGTGGCTTTGTATCCGGTTCGCAATACCGGATCGACGGTGGCATGGGCGCGGCCTGATCGGCCAGCCACGCCGCGCGGGACAGGGGGCAGTGTCAGTTCTGGCTGCGGTTCCCCGCCAGGCCGGGGAACCGCACCACTTTCCGCAGCAGCGGCAGCACCTGTACCTGGTGGTCTTTCAGCAGATCGAGGTCGGCGTGCGCCGAGGGTGTCAGTCTGGCCAATCCGCAGGGTACCGCGAAACGCCGGAGTGCGCGCAGCTCGTAGCAGCGCCTGACGGCTTCCTCTCGCGAGGTGTCGAACAGCGAGTCCTCCACTTCTTCCGTGGCCTGGGGAAAGGCCCGCAGAAAGGCCCGGCTGTAGTCCGACAGTCGCAGCCGGCTGTCCAATGCCCGTCGCAGCAGAAGCAGGGTGAAAACAAAGGAATGCTGCACGATGGGCAGCTCCGGATACAGGTCCCGGTAGGCCCAGTTGAAGCGCTCGCACCAGGCCCGGAACAGGCTCATGTAAAGACGACCGTGCTGGTCCGGCTCCAGTAATCCGGTGCCGCGCCGGGTCAGCTGGAAATGCCCCTTGTAGCGGCGGATCAGCCCGGCCTGCTGGGCCACCAGTCGCACGGTATGGAGGTCGTCGAAGTCGTCCTCGGAACTGAAGCTGGATAACCGCGCGCGGTGTTCATATTCGGCCGGGGACCAGTAGGCCCGCGCAGTGTCCCGGACTGTTTGTCTGGGCAGGTTGCCCTTGGTCGTGGCTTTCAGTCGCGCCGACTGCAGGGTGGTGGCCAGCAACAGAAACAGACGCATCATCGGCGCCTCCCCGACCGAATCCGGGTTGTCCGCGAACCGGACCAGCTCGGGAACCTCGAACGGCGTCTGCAACAGACTGTGCATCTGTGCGGGCGACAGGCCCTGCCGGTCATCCCCCGCCAGGGCATTGTGGCGACTCTCCTGTTCCCGGATGACCTCCTGCAGTTCCTCGAACGTGGCGAATTCCCGGCCGTTCAGGGTGTCCCGCAAGGCCTGCCGGAAGCTGCCCGTGGCCGGTGTATCGGAGCGCGTTTTGCGTGACATAGGGGTGGGTACTGCTGCGTGGCCGGAAAGGGCGCTATCCTCGCAAAAACGCCGTCGGCCTGCAATCCCGGGATGCGCCATTACCGGGCTATGGTGGTGACCCGTCGTTGCCGCGTTTCCGTAGAACTGTCATCATGAGTATATAGCTTATGGATTCGAGGAAAGACAAGCATGCCCGGAGATAATGACATGACCAATGAACAACTGCAGGCCCTGAAAGAAAAATACGTTGCCGCCGGCGCCGCCAGTCCGAACGAGCTGTTCGCCAATCACGCCCGCAATGCCGAGGTATGGGACGCGGACGGCAACCGCCTGATCGATTTCGCCGGGGGCATCGGCGTCTTGAACATCGGTCATCGGCATCCGAAGGTGGTGGAAGCGGTCAAGGAGCAGCTCGACCGGCTTATGCACACCTGTCAGACGGTGATGCCGTACGCCGGCTATGTCCGGCTGGCTGAGAAGCTCAGTGGCGTGACACCGGTGCGCGGCCATGCCAAGGTCATGCTGGCCAACAGCGGCGCCGAGGCGCTGGAGAATGCGGTCAAAATCGCCCGGGCCTCGACCGGTCGCAGCAATGTGATCTGCTTTGATGGCGGGTATCACGGTCGCACGTTCTACACCATGGCCATGAACGGCAAGGCCGCGCCCTACCAGGTGGATTTCGGCCCCATGCCGGGCACGGTATACCGGGCGCCGTATCCGGTGCCGTACCACGGGGTCAGCGAGGAGGAGGCCCTGCGTGGTCTGAAAATGACCATGAAAACCGACTCGCCCGGTGCCGACACGGCGGCCATCGTCATTGAACCGGTGCTCGGTGAAGGCGGTTTCTATGCGGCTTCTCCCGAGTTCCTGCGTGCGGTTCGCGAGATCTGCGACGAGCACGGCATTCTGATGATCGTGGACGAGGTGCAGAGTGGTTTCGGGCGCACGGGCAAGCTGTTCGCCATCGAGCACAGCGGTATCGAGCCAGACATCATGACCATGGCGAAGAGCATGGCCGATGGCATGCCGATCTCGGCCATCGTGGGTACCGACAGGCACATGGATGCCTCCGGCCCCAACTCTCTGGGTGGCACCTATACTGGCAGTCCAACGGCCTGCGCCGCGGCGCTGGCCGTGCTGGAAGTATTCGAGACAGAAGATATCCTCGGCCAGAGCCAGCGCCTTGGTGACCGGCTGCAGGCGCGCTTCCATCAGTGGGAATTGCGGTATCCGCAGGTGGACAACGTACGTAACCTGGGTGCCATGGCGGCCATTGAACTGGTGTCCGACAAGGAGAGCCGGGAACCTCGTCCCGACCTGGCGGCCGCGGTGGTGGCTCATGCCAAGGAACATGGCCTGATCCTGCTGAGCTGCGGCATGTACGGCAACACTGTCCGGTTCCTGATGCCAGTGACGATCGAGGAGGAAGTGCTCGAAGAAGGCCTGCGGATCGTTCAGGACGCACTGGAGACTCTGTCCTGATCGATGCGAAGCACGATGCGGCACTGGTGATCGGCGCGGGCAGCGCTATCGCGGGCGCGGCGGTATCCGCCATACTGGATGACCCGGATGATCTGCGGGTGGTCACCGTCAGCCGTTCCGTGCAAGCGGCCCGGCCCGGTGTCAGCCATCTGGTCTGTGACAATTCGGTGGAGGACATCGAGCGCGTTGTGGAGGCGTTACAAGGCCTGCAAGGGCGCCTGCGCCGGGTGATCATTGCCCAAGGTATGCTGCATTCAGAGACCATCATGCCGGAGAAGCGGTTGGAGGAACTGGATGCCGCCGTGCTGCACCAGCTGTTCGACGTCAATGCGGTCGGTCCCATGATGTGGGTCAGCCGACTGCTGCCGTTGCTACGGGGTGACAGTGATTGTGTGTTGACCGTTTTCAGTGCCCGGGTCGGCAGCATCTCCGATAATCGCAAGGGCGGCTGGTATAGCTACCGTGCCTCCAAGGCGGCGCTGAACATGCTGATGAAAACGGCCGCCATCGAATATGCCCGTCGTGCCAGCAATGTGAAACTGATGGCATTCCATCCGGGCACGGTAGACACGCCCCTGTCACGTCCTTTCCAGCGCCGTGTTCCGGAAAACCGGCTGTTTACGCCAGAGTATGTGGCCCGGCGCCTGCTGGAACACATGGATGCTGCGCTGATGGATGGCGAATTGTCGTTCATCGACTGGGATGGCCGGCCGGTCAGCTGGTAAGAACGGTGGCCCGGTGGACCGTCAATCGTCCCGGGTGCGCTGGTAGAGCTGTTCCAGCCAGTCCCTGTCACGCAACTGATTGCCTGACGTACTGATGGCCGCGGCCGCCGCAGCCACGCCGTAGCGGAACGCGACCTCAACCGGCTGGCCCTGGTGCAGCCCGCGGGTCATGGCCGAGACGAAGCTGTCGCCGGGGATGGCCCG
>JAWLFN010000193.1:0-5342 GCA_041685555.1 Gammaproteobacteria bacterium
GACAGTGAGCGTGGCCTGCTGGCCGATGCGCTCTACAGTCAGGTGGATCTGCACGCGGTCTATGGCGGGGTGATCCCCGAGCTGGCTTCGCGCGATCATGTGCGACGCACGCTGCCCATGATCGAGCAGGTTATGGCCGAGGCCGGCCTGCGGGCGGGCGATATCGATGGCGTCGCCTATACCGCCGGACCCGGTCTGGTCGGGGCGCTCTTGGTCGGCGCCATGCTGGGACGTTCGCTGGCCTACGGCTGGGGCGTGCCGGCCATTGGTGTGCATCACATGGAGGGCCATCTGCTGGCGCCCATGCTGGAGCCGGACCCGCCGTCCTTCCCGTTCGTGGCCCTGTTGGTGTCGGGCGGGCACACGCAGCTGGTGGCGGTGGAGGGCATCGGCCGCTACCGCCTGCTGGGCGAATCGCTGGATGACGCGGCCGGGGAGGCCTTCGACAAGGTGGCCAAGATGCTGGGCCTGGCCTATCCGGGCGGGCCGCGGGTGGCGGAACTGGCCACGCGCGGGGCGCCGGGGCGTTTCGTGTTTCCCCGGCCCATGACCAACCGGCCGGGGCTGGATTTCAGTTTCAGCGGCCTGAAGACCTTCGTGCGCAACACGCTGGAGGAGCAGTCTGAGGCCGCCGGCGGCGAGCCCGGCGAGCAGACCCGGGCCGACATCGCACTGGCCTTCGAGGAGGCGGTGGCGCAGACCCTGACCATCAAATGCCGGCGGGCGCTGCAGCAGACCGGTATGAAAGGGCTGGTGATCGCTGGCGGAGTCAGTGCCAACCTGCGCCTGCGCGAGCAGCTCGGCGCAATGACGGAGAAGGAGCGGGCGCGGCTGTACTACGCGCAGCTGCGCTTCTGCACCGATAATGGCGCGATGATCGCCTATGCCGGCTGTCGACGCCTGATGGGCGGGCTGTCCTCGGACCTGGCGGTGGAGGTGAGGCCGCGCTGGTCGCTGGAAAGCCTGCCGCCGCTGCCAACTGACAACCAATGAACCGGGGCCGGAGCCTGCATGGATATCGTCTACATACGTGAGCTGGAGATCGACACCGTCATCGGCATCTACGACTGGGAGCGGCAGATCCGCCAGACCGTCAGTCTGGACCTGGACATGGCCACCGACATCCGGGCGGCCGCGGCCAGCGAGGACATCGGGCTGGCGCTGGACTACAAGGCCGTGTCCAAGCGCCTGATCGCCTTCGTGGGTGGGAGTGAGTTCCTGCTGATCGAGACCCTGGCGGAGCACATCGCCGCCATTGTGCTGGAAGAGTTCGAGGTACCCTGGCTGCGGCTGCGGGTGGGCAAGCCCGGCGCCGTGACCGGCGCCCGGGATGTGGGCGTGGTCATCGAGCGGGGTCGCAGACCGGAGGTGGCATGAGCCATTCGCCCGTCACCGTCACGCTGAGTATCGGCAGCAATGTTGAGCCCGACCACCACACCCGGGCGGCGCTGGATGCGCTGCACGATCGCTTCGGTGAGCTGACCCTGTCGCGGGTCTATGAAAGCGAGGCGGTGGGGTTCGACGGCAGCAATTTCCTCAACATGGTGGTGGCGCTGCGCACGTCGCTGCCATTGGCCGGGCTGTCGCACTGGATCAAGACCCTGGAGGACGACAAGGGCCGGCGCCGCGATCAGGCCCGCTTCAGCAGCCGGACCCTGGACGTGGACATCCTCACCTACGACGATCTGCGGGGGGAGCACGAAGGCATGACCCTGCCGCGGCCCGAGGTGCTGAAGAATGCCTTCGTGCTGTGGCCGCTCAGCGAGGTGTTGCCGGATGCGATGCACCCCGGGGAGGAGCGCACCTACCGTCAGCTCTGGCAAGACTACGACCGCTCGCGGCAACGCCTGTGGCCGGTCGACTTCGAGTGGAACGGTCGCCCGATTTCCCGGGCGGCCGACTGATGTCCTAGGACTCTGTGCGAGGCTTCGCCTTCTCGGGCGCCATATCCTTTATCCCCGCTTCACCTTCCTCGTCCAGCATCTGCTTGCGCTGCATGAACACATGCGGGCCCACCACCACGAAGATGGTGGCCAGGCCGGCCAGCAGGCCGGTCCACGGATCGAACAGGGCGAAGGCCATGGCGGTCAGCACCATGGCGCCGCGCTCGGTGGAGTCGGTTACGTAGGTCATGGCCAGCGTGGCGCAGGCAAAGCCGGTCAACAGCAGCGTCACGGCCAGGGCGATGGGCAGCAGCGGCTGCAGCAGCGTGACAATCGGCAGCACGATGAACAGCACCGGGAAGCCGTACACGTAGTAGGCCGAGATGCCGTCGTAGATGGAGTCCATCTTGTCGCGGCCGGTCACCCAGCGCTTCAGCACGATCACCTGGATGCCGGTCCACAGCACGCCCTGCGTGCCGAAGAACGGAGCGATCAGGCCCATCACGCCGTTACGGATGCCGGTGGCCATGTGGGCGCGGTTGTTGTTTACGTCCAGCTTCTCGTCCGGGCGCAGTTCCGCGGCGTTCTTGATCATGGCGTCGCCGGTCACCAGGTCCCCGAAGAACAGGATATAGGTGATGAAGGCCAGTGGCAGGGCGGCGAGGTGCATTTGCAGATCGGGCCAGCCGATCACCAGCGGCGAGGCCTTGGCCCACATGGAGGTGGCATGGGTCGGCACGTCCAGCAATCCTGTGCGGATATTGAAATCCATCTCTCCGGTCAGCCAGCCCACCACGCCGGCGGCGAGAAAGGCCGGCAGCAGGCCCAGGCTGGCCAGCCGCGTCAGCCAGGGGCGGCCCACGGCGGCGCGCTGGAACGGCCTGGAGAAGGCCAGGAACATGCACAGCGCCAGCGCGGCGATGGCGGCGATCGGGGCCGTGACCAGGGCGCCGGCCGGATCATCCATGTCGAAGATGCGCAGGAAAGCGGCAATGGCGGCGCCCAGGATGATGCCGCCCTTGAGTACATCGGGCACCAGTTTGACCAGCTTGCCGCCCAGGCCGGTGATCCCCAGGAACACCAGCAGGGCGGCAAAATTGATCGACAGGGCCGTCATCAGCTGGAACTGTTCCTCCGGACTGCGGTCCGGGCTGATCACGAAGGCGAAGATGAACGGCAGCGCCGGCGTCAGCCAGCCGGGGGCGTACGGGTCGCCGAAGAAGAACCAGGCCGAGGCGATCAGCATGGTGTGCAGCATGGCCATGGTCACGGCTTCGTCGAAGGTCAGTCCGAACGAGGCGGTCATCACTGGCACCAGGGCCAGGCCGGTGGCGCCGGCCACGCAGATGCCCTGCAGGACCTCGGGCAGCGCAAAGCGCGTGTGGATGAACGGGATGCGGAGTGTGAAGGGGCCCCACTGGATACCGGGCTGGACCTCACCATGGGCGCGTTTGGGTAGCATAGGCGTGTCTCTTGTTTGGTCTTGTTGGCCGTTCGGTTGGGGCGGTGCGCCATGTGTCCGGTACCGCATCCCTTCGGGCATGCTACTCGACATTCCGGGGCCGGGGAAGTCATCTGGACGGAATCCGGCGGCGTTTCAACGTGTTATAAGCGGTAGTGATGAGGAGTATCAGGCCGGCGCCAGGGCTCGCCCGCCATCCACGCGCAGAGTCTGGCCGGTGACGTAGTGGGCTTCGCACGCCAGGAAGTACACGGCCGCGGCGATATCCTCCATGGTGCCCAGTCGGCCCAGCGGGATGCCATCCAGCATCCGTTGCTGTTCGGCATTGGCGTCACCGCTGTCATCCATGTGTTCGGGCCACAGGATGGCGCCGGGCGCCACGGCATTGACACGGACATGCGGTGCCAGTTCCCGGGCCAGGGAGCGGGTCATGGCTTCCAGCGCCGCCTTGGCCATGGTGTAGGGAACGAAACCGGCCATGCCCCGGGCTGCGTTGATGTCCACCAGACTGACGATGTTGCCCCGACGTTCACGCAGCGCGGGTTGCAGTGCCTGCGACAAGAACCAGGCAGAACGTGCGTTGCTGTTCATCAGGTCGTCCCAGTGCGCCAGTGTGCTGTCGCCGCAGGCGGTGGGATAGAAGCGGCTGGCATTGTGGACCAGCACGTCGAGCCGGCCGAAGCAGGCAGCGGCCTCCCGGGCCAGCCGGAGCACGGCGTCGTGCTCGTTCAGGTCAGCCTGAAGCAGGGCGGCGGAACCGGAGCGCTGACGGTTCATGCCCTCCACCAGTGCCTGTCCCTCCCGGACCGAGCGGTGGCAGTGCACCAGGACACGATACCCGGCACGATGGAAGTGCAGCGCGGTGGCGCCGCCGATGCGCCGCGCGGCGCCGGTGAGCAGTACTACATCAGTCATGGGTTTTCGACGCCTCGATCGTCGCCCGCTGCTTGCGGATCTCTGTCAGTACTGGCGCTACCGCGCTCTGGCGGGCGCGCTGGATGGCCTGGCGGATGGCCTCGCCCTGGCGTCGTTCCGGGGGCAGAGCCTGGACGATGGCGCGCTGGTCGATGTCGGCGGCGGCCTGCCGGCAGCGCCGCAACCAGTCCGCCTGGGGATAGGGTCGGTCCTCGAAACCGGTGCGGCCGCTGGCGTCGGCCTCGCAACACAGCAGGAAGGACTCGAAACGCTGTGGGCGGCGGAAGGCGTCCAGCTGCTCCAGCAGTTTCTCCACCGTGGCGGGCTTCATGTCGGGCATGCGGTGGCAATGGGTGTGAAACCGGGCGCTCATGATGGCCAGGGCGCGGTGTTCATTGGGCACGCGCAGCCGGTCGCAGACGGCCTCGATGGCGGGCACGCCGAGTTGCTCGTGGCCGTAGTGGTGGGGCCAGTTGTCCCTCGGAGTCAGGCCCTTGCCCAGGTCGTGCATCAGCACCGCGAAGCGCACGGTGGTATCGGCGTCGAGACGGGCCGCCTGGCGCAGGCACAGCAGCACGTGTTCGCCGGTGTCGATCTCGGGGTGGTGGGCCTCGGGCTGTGGCACGCCGAACAGGCGGTCGACCTCGGGCAGGATCACGGCCAGGGCGCCGCAGTCACGCAGCACCCGCACGTAGATCGCTGGATCGGCCTCGGCCAGGGCGCGCGCGGTTTCCTGCCAGACCCGCTCGGGCACCAGATGCTCGAGTTCGCCGTCGTCCACCATCTGTCGCATCAGCCGCCGGGTCTCGTCGGCCACGGTGAAACCGAGGGGGGCGAACCGGGCCGCGAAACGGGCCACGCGCAGCACCCGTAGCGGGTCTTCCACAAAGGCCGGAGACACATGGCGTAGCAGGCGGTTCTCGAGGTCACGGTATCCGCCCCAGGGGTCGATGAGCCGGCCCTCGGTGTCCTGTGCCATGGCGTTGATGGTCAGGTCGCGGCGCTGCAGGTCCTCTTCCAGGGTGACGTCAGGGGAGGCGTTGACGACGAAGCCGCGATAACCGGGCGCGGAGTTGCGTTCG
>JAWLFN010000014.1:0-21812 GCA_041685555.1 Gammaproteobacteria bacterium
GGCGTGCTGCTGTCTGTCAATGTTCCCGCCGGAGATCTGCGGGGGGTGGTGGTGCGCCCCATGGGTGAGTCCTACCTGGGCTCCGACTACACATTGACAGAAGAGCAGGGAGCACGGCGCGTCTACGAGCGCAATCGATTTCGCGTGACGGCCTCTGATGAAAACAGTGATACCTGGTCTTACCAGCAGGGCTTTGTCACCATTACTCCTCTGCGCTTTGACTGGACGGCGCGGGACTACATGGACGACGTACGCGACTGGGACTTCAGACTCCCGGATTGAGGGTCGCCATGCCGTGTCAGACTCATCCACTTCACCACATCACTGTGTTTCAGCAGGCCGACCACCTGCCCCGAGCGGACCACCGGCAGGGCTTCGTCACCACCCTGCCCCAGTCGCTGCATGGCCTTGCGCGCGGATTCCTCGGCATCCAGCGAGTCCATGGTGGCGACCGGCACGGTGACATCCCGGACCACCCTGTCATTGCGCTGCTCTGGCGGCAGGGCCGTGACCCGGGCCAGGGAGGTCACGCCCACCAGCTCATCGTTGTCCAGCACCGGCCATAGCTCCTGCGTGCTGCGCAGCAGGTACTGATCGACAAATTCAGGTAGTGGCACACCCGCCTCGACCGACTCGAAATGCGTGCGCATCAGGTCGGACACCTTGCGGTCACGCAGCTCGCCTTCCATCACCTGCTGCCGGTAACTCATCGCGGCCAGACCGGATATGAACCAGCCGATCAGTATCCACCACAGACCACCCAGCCCCTGGCCACTCAGCAGACTGTAGATCCCCAGAAACATCAGTGTCCAGCCAAAGTAGCGGCCGATATTGCTGGCCCAGCGCGTGGCCTTGAGCAGGTCACCCGTGATCGCCCAGATCACGGCGCGGAATACCCGCCCACCGTCCATGGGAAAACCCGGTAACATGTTGAAGATGGCAATGATCGTGTTGATCATGCCCAGCCAGAGCAGCGAGGTGGCCACCGCTCCGAACGCGCTCATTGCTTCCATGTCACCGGCATTCAGCGACTCCAGCGCGTCGGGATCATCCACCAGCCAGAAGGCCAGATTGATGCAGACAAAGGCAATAAGGAAACTCATCAGGGGCCCGACGATGGCCACCAGGAACTCCACTTTCGGCCGGTCCGGTTCGCGCTCGGGCTCAGCCATGCCGCCAAACAGAAACAGGGTGATGCGCGGCACTGCAATCCCGTAGTGCATGGACACCACCGCATGCGAAAGCTCATGCGCCAGCAGCGAAACGAAGAACACGAGCCCCGACGCGATGGCCGTGCTCCATAACAGGGAGGCACTCCACTCCGGATGCCACTGCGGCAGCACACCGCTACCCAGGCTGAAGACGATCAGCGCGAAGATGATCAGCACACTGATATCGAGGCGGATTTCGATACCGAAAAGCCGGAACAGTCGCAGGCTGTGGCTGCCCACGCCACCGGAGGCCTGCGCATCATTGCGATTGTCATTGCGTGATCCCATCAGCTGGCTCCGTCGTTCTTGCGGGGCCTGCCGCACAACTCGCGCAGTTCATCCTTGGCTTGCTCAAGGCACGCCTTCCGGCTTTCGGAGAGCTGGCTGCCGGCCCGGTTCATGTAGAAAGTCAACATTGACATGGCGGACTGGAAGGGATCCGACTTGCGCCGATCACTATCCTCCGCCGACTGTTTCAACGATCGGGCGATGGCCCGCGGGTCGTCGAGAGAGAATACTCCCTCCTCGAGATCCAGTGCATCACTGTCACGGGTCACCTGCCGTGACCATTTTCCGCGGTCTTTCGCACGGTCAGATCCTGACATGTGTTTGTCTCCTCATCCGGCGAAATTCCATCACTCCCTGTGGCAGGCGCCATCCTTCATCGAGCATGGACGCCCGCTGGGGCATGGCACGCGGGCAATGCTGGACATTTCACGTTTCATTACCTTGTTGTGCGGGCGGAAACCCCCATTTCAACAGCCCGTCTCACAAAAAAGCCTGGCACGGTTGAAATCCCTCCGGCCCGGACCAAGGTGTCTACGTATAGCCGTTCAATAAAATGGAGTGAGGGTAGTCTATGTTGCAGGTCAACCCGGAAATCGTCTGCCGACTGATCGAGCTGGCGCAGAGCTACCATGTGAAGGAGCAGACCAGCATTCCCGAGGAAGGCAGCAATGCGGTGGATGACTGGTCGCAGCAGATGCTGGCGGATCACAAGGACAATTCCAGCTACGACGAGTTCGCATCGATCATCAATGAACTCGACGCGGACCAGCAGCAGGAAGTGGTGGCCCTGCTCTGGCTCGGCAGGGGAGATTACGCCGTGGCAGAATGGGATAACGTGGTTCAACAGGCGAAGGAGCAATGGACCCCCGACACGGCACAGTACCTGATTGACCACCCACTGCTCGCCGACGCCTTGCGGGAAGGGCTGGAGCAACACGGCTACTCCTGCCAGGAACTCAACACCCATCCGCCCATGTGAGCAGACGCGTTCCGGAACTGATTTCTGCCGCAGGAGTACCCCCCATGAGTAAAGACGCCGAACAGCAGACCCGCTACAGAGACAGACGCCGGGCCATGGTGGACTACCAGATCGCCAGAAGAGGCATCGATTCGCCTCTGGTTCTGGATGCCATGCGCCGCGTGCCCCGAGAGTCGTTTCTCTCCCCGGCGATGCGCGAATTCGCCTACGAGGACTCGCCGCTGCCGATTTCCGAGGAACAGACGATCTCCCAGCCGTATATCGTCGCCTACATGGTGGAGGCCCTTCAGCTCACCGGCGGGGGCACGGTACTGGAAGTCGGTACCGGCTCCGGCTACGCTGCGGCCATCCTCGGAGAAATCGCCGATCGGGTGATCACCCTGGAGCGCCACCGCTCCCTGGCCGACAGCGCGCGCGAGACGCTGCGCCAGCTCGACTATGACAATGTGGAAGTGATTCACACCGACGGCACGCTGGGCTGGCCCGATGGCGCGCCCTATGACGCCATTGTCGTGGCCGCCGGCGGCCCGGAGGTTCCGCCGGCCTTCAAGGAACAACTGGCCAAGGGAGGCCGGCTGGTGATGCCGGTGGGGGACTCGGAGACCGGCCAGTCGCTGGTGCGCGTGACGCGTATGCCCACGGGCGAGTTCCGTGAGGAACGCCTCTCGCAAGTGCGTTTCGTGCCACTGGTGGGTGAAGCCGGGTGGCCCGATCGGAAGGCCGGCACAAGCGGTGGCGGCCCAGGCGTGGCCCGGGCCAGAGTGCTGCCCGAGCGCAAACCTGCCCCCGGTGCCCGCGAGGTTGATCCCGACCCGGGGCGCTCGACGCTGAAGACCGCGCACCAGTCCACCACCAGCGAACTGATTGCCCGGGTGGCGGAGCACATCGAGGATGCCGATGACGACAAGATGGAGGCCCTGCTCGATCGCATCGGCGACTCGCGTATCGTGCTCATCGGCGAGGCCTCGCATGGCACTTCCGAGTTCTACCGTTACCGCGCGCGGATCACCCGTGCGCTGATCGAGAAAAAGGGTTTCAATTTTGTCGCGGTCGAAGCCGACTGGCCCGACGCCAGCCGGATCGATCACTACGTCCGCGACAGACAGACACCGCCTGCCGAATGGACCGCCTTCACGCGCTTTCCGACCTGGATGTGGCGTAATGAGGAAGTACGCGAGTTCGTCGACTGGCTGCGCGAGCACAATGCCGGCATCAGCGATGCCGACCGGCGCGTGGGCTTCTACGGCCTGGATCTCTACAGTCTGTTCACTTCCATTGACGCGGTACTGGGCTATCTGGACCAGGTTGATGCAGAAACCGCGGCTGTGGCCCGGGAGCGCTACGGCTGCCTGACGCCCTTCCAGGCGGATCCGGCCACCTATGGCCGGGCAGCGCTGACCGGCCGCTACCGCGAATGCGAGGATGACGTGGTGGACATGTTGACCGAGCTGCTCGACAAGCGGCTGGAGTACACGCAACGGGACGGCTCCCGGTTCATGGATGCCGTGCAGAACGCCCGTCTGGTCGCCAACGCCGAGCGCTACTACCGCAGCATGTACAGCGGGTACAGTGACTCGTGGAACCTCCGTGATCAGCACATGTTCGATACCCTGGAGGCGCTTCTGGCCTGGGGCGGCGAGGATACCCGGGCCGTGGTCTGGGAGCACAACTCCCACATCGGCAATGCCAGCGCCACCGACATGAGCGCGCGCGGCCAGCATAACGTGGGTCAGCTGTGCCGCGAAGCCTACGGCAACGATGCGTACCTGATCGGCTTCGGCACTCATACCGGGACGGTGGCGGCAGCCTCTGACTGGGGCGACCCGATGGAAGTCAAGGAAGTACGGCCTTCGCTGCCCGAGAGCTGGGAGCGGCTGTGCCACGACACCCGGCTGCCGGCATTCCGCCTGCCACTGCGCCACCCGCCCTCCAGGGTGCTGGACGAGCGCCTGCTTGATACCCGGCTGGAGCGGGCCATCGGCGTCATCTACCGGCCGGACACCGAGAGGGCCAGCCATTACTTCAAAGCCCGGCTGGCTGAGCAGTTCGATGAATACATCTGGTTCGACCGGACCCGCGCTGTCACTCCGCTGAACACCCGGACACTGCAGGGAATGCCGGACACCTACCCGTTCGGACTCTGAGAAAGAACCGGGAGGCCACTCGTGCACGATGCCCAGCTCGCACTACCTCCGGTCTTTTCCTGCGCAAGTCGCAACGGGTATAGCGAGGCGGGCTTCAGTCCCGAGGCGCTTCCGCGATCCAGCGCCGGGCATCGAGCATGTCGTCGAACGGGAAGCTGCGGATTTCGGCCGCCACGAAATGATCGGCAAGCTTGTCCCCCAGTGGTCCCACCGGCGAGTCGGTCACCAGGGCAACGCGGCTGATCTGCCGTTGATGATCCCGTATGAAACGCAGATGCTGAAGCAGCGCGGAGAAGGAGTGCCAGCCATCGAACTCCCGGCGGTTGATGATCAGGCCCTTCAACGCCGAATGGTTCTCCAGATACTGGTCGACCATGTTGGCCGCGTGTTCAAAATCGGACTCTGTCAGGGAACCCTCGGGACTTAGAGTCGCCATCGCTTCGGTTTCATCCAGATCGACATGCAGCACGCTGATCTCCTCGTTCTTGAATCATTGCTCTGTCGCATTATTGCGCTCGTCGCGTAGCCTCGCCGTTCGGAAAGCGGCGGGAATCAGAGCGCCTCTTTTCCACGCTCTTCACGAGGAGTCTAGCTGGCCTGCGTAGCCCGTTCAAGGAGCCGCCGTGCTCCCTTCCGATGTCAGGTCCGTTCACGCCTCACATCAGTCGCCGGCTTGTCCTCGCGCAAACCGAGGAAGCGCGGGTGTCGCAGTCGCCCATCCCTGGTCCACTCGGTGAAGCCGATCTCACAGACCAGCTCGGGGGTGACCCAGTGCGTATGCTCCGGCTCGCCCGGCGCATCGTCATCGAATGGGCTGCTGCGTCGCACCCGTTTCGACAGCATGCGGTGAAGACGCTCGAGCATGGCTTCATCGAACCCCGTGCCCACACGTCCTGCGTAGCAGAACCGGCCATTCTCGTAATAGCCCAGCAACAGGGCGCCGAAACCGGTCCGCTGGCCCTTCGGGTCGGTATAGCCGGCGATCACCAGCTCCTGCCGATTGACGCACTTGAACTTCAGCCAGTCCCTGGAGCGCGCGCGGCGATAGGGACTGTCCGCCCGCTTGGCGATCACCCCCTCCCAGCCCTTTCGGCACGCTTCCCGGTAATACGACTCGCCCAGCTCATTGCGATGGCTGGTGAAGCGCAGAGGATCGGCAAAGTGCAGCGCCTGCCGGAGCAGCTGCTTGCGCCGCCTCAGAGGCAGCGCCCGCACATCATGACCGTCAAAGTAGAGCAGATCGAAAAGGTACAGGAACACGTCTATGCCGCTGTTGCGGGCCTCGTCGGGGTCCTTCAGCCCGATGCGACCCTGGAGGCGGGCAAAGCTGCTGAGCGCTCCGTCGAAGGCCACCACTTCTCCATCCAGAACCATGTCGGTCGGGGCTTGCTCGGACAGGGCATCCACCAACTCCGGGTAGGCGCCATTGAGTGCCTTGCGGTTACGGGAATACAGGCACGGGCGGCCGGACTGGAGGAAAACCAGCAACCGCTCCCCGTCCAGCTTGGGCTCATAGATCCAGTCGGGCGAGGAAAAGGCGGTATGGGTGAGGGTGGCCTTCATGGCATCCATCCAGTCCGGAAAGGGTTTCCTCTCGATCAGATCCCGTTGACCACTATTCAGTCCTTCGCGCCAGTCAGTCATCAGGGTCGCCTTCCTCCCGGGCGATCCGGGACAGGGAGCGGCCGGACAGGGCTGAATCAGGCTGCGTGGACACCGGGTTACGACGCGCATCGGCGCACTCGTCATGCATTTTTATCAGCAGCCACCGCGGCTTGTCACCACCGCGGGTCCGTTTCAATGCATAGCCTCCCTGCAGCTTTTCACCGTCAAGCCAGACCTCCACCAGACCCTCCTCCAGCGAAGCTTCCATGCTCATCGAGCGGTTTCCCTTGCTGGCCCGCAGGTTACGGTACGCCCCGGTGTCCCACACCATGACCGTACCGGCCCCGTATTCACCGGAGGGTATACAGCCCTCGAACCCGGCATAGTCCAGCGGGTGATCCTCGGTCTGGATGGCAAGACGCTTGTCGGAAGGGTCGGTGGACGGGCCCTTGGGAACCGCCCAGGACACCAGTACGCCGTCCACTTCCAGACGGAAATCATAGTGCAGACTCGAGGCATCGTGTTTCTGGATGACGAAGCACCGCCCCCGCCCCGACGCGCCGGAGCGCTCCCCGGCCCGAGGCTCGGTGGTACGGCTGAAGTTGCGCTTCTTGCGATAGCCGGACAGCCTGTCCTCACTCATGGCATCCCCCTTTGGAGTCGGATCTGCCTCATTCCGGCGGCCAGGCCGCTCCACAACAGCCCATGAAGATGAAGGTATCGACGAAACCGGGCCATGTCCAGTGCGCCGCGGCACTGGGCCTGTTCTAGTGGGCCATGCGGATAATACTGTAACGTTCAGCCGTGCTACAGGCGCCTTGAACAAGGCGCGCGAGCGCAGGCCTGGCGGTCGCCAATTCAAGCGAGTGCTACGCAGCTCAAGGCGCCTGTAGCGCGGCTGTAGGGGACCCAGCGGATATCGGCCACCACACCCACGCCATGATGGCAGAGTTGTTCGAGGTAAGTATCGATCGGTTTGGTGGCGTAGCCGATAGTCAACATAAAGAGATGATGCACCGGATTCAGTCCGCAGTTTCCAGTTCCAGGGTCACGCCAACCTGACCATCCTCACCCGCATCCACCTCGCGCACATCCGCCATACTGGTCTGTTGCTCCAACTCTGAACTGGACTCCGTGATCACCGCCAGCACCTGTTCCGCGCGCTGCCGCGCCAGCGCCTCCAGCGCTTCCCGTGGCACGGACTGCTGTTCCAGCAGACGGCTGCGCAGCGTGTCGACATAAGCCGCCTCATCCAGTCTTGCCTCGCCGGTCTCCGCCGCCGGCACCATGTGCAGCAACCGCAGCATGGCCAGCGTGGCGGTACCCTCATCGCCTGCAGAGGCCGGCTCGTCACCGAAATCGGCGAACGGCATTTCCTCCACGACCCGGCCTTCCTCCACCAGCAGCTCTTCCAGTATGGCGATCCGGCGTGCAGTGGCCGTTGTCTGTTCCGACCCGGATGCCTCGGCGCTGCTGATACGAGACTCGATCCGCTCGTCAAGCAGCACCGCGGCCAGGGCCTCCTCATCCGCCTGTTCCGCGTAGACCGGCGGCACCCGCAAGCGCAACTGCGGCCGCTGCTCCAGAGCCTCGGCCAGGTTCACGAGTTTTTCCCGCTGCGGCGGCCTCACGTTGCTGCGTCCCGGGTCAAAGCCGACAACCGCCAGGTCCTCACCCTCGAAGCCGACCAGCCCTGCCAGAAAGCGGAACGGCGCGGTGGCGATATTGGTCAGAGCGCTGGTGACGGCCCTGCCGATCACGCCGCCCAGGTTGAATTCCGGATCGTCGACATCCCCGGTGACGGGAATCGCCAGGTCGATGACGCCATTGCGATCTTTCAGCAAAGCGACGGCAATACCCAGCGGCAGATCCGCCGCATCCGGATGGGAAACCTCTTCACCCAGGACCAGGTCGCGCATCACCACCCCATTGTCCCCATTCAACTGACCGTTCTCGATGCGATAGGACAGATCCACATCCAGATTGCCTTCGTCGATCTCGCGGCCGGCAAAGCGGATCACATACGGAGACATCTGTGGCATGTCGACATTGCGGAATACCAGGTCCACCTGTGTCTGCTCCTCAAGCGCCAGGGGCAGCAGCTCACCATCGATGTTCACCATGCCGAACTCGCCTACCTGCCCTTCCAGCGCCATACGTGCCGGCTGCTGCGACTGCGTCGCGAGCGACGATATGTCCCCCTCCAGGCTGGTGATCGCCACCGAGAAGGGCAACGGCAGGGACCAGTCGGCAAAGTCCGCGCTGGCCCCGTCCACTATAAAGCTGTCCACCGTGATGGGCATTCCGGCTGCCGGCGCCTCCTCCGTGGCCTCGGCGGAGTTGTCGGAGCTGTCCGGTCCGGTGTTGTCCGACCCGCTTTCCTCGGCAGCGGAGGACACCAGCACCTGGCCGATATTGGTGCTGCCATCCTCCTCGATCTCCACCCGGGCATAGGGCGATTCAAGGCGGATCTCCTCCACATCAAGCCGGGCTTCCTCACTCTGTTCCAGTGCGATCCCGTTGACCTGAAGAGTGTCAATACTGAACAGCAAACCGTCCTCGATCTGGTCCGTCAGGGCCAGGTCACGGAGCGCTGCACTGCCCTGGTAGCGCTGACTCGAGGCACTCACCGCCACCGTGCCGTCGGCTGCCACACGCCCGTCATCAATCGAAACCCGGGCGAAAGGCGGGACATAGGGCTGCAGAAAGCCCAGCTCCAGGCCGTCCAGACCAACCTGACCGTTGAACTGGAATGCCGGCCGCGCCACCAGAGTGCCTCCCAGAGACAACATGCCTCCGCTGGCCACATTGACGCTGGAATCCAGCTGCATCTGGGCATCCTGAGCGGTATTGATGCCCGTCAGCGTCGCATCCAGGCCCAGCTCGACGGTGGCGTCCTGTTCCGGTACCCGATCCTCGAAGGCGATCTGCCAGTCGTCCAACAAGAGCTCGCCCACACTGACTTGCCATGGATCGGACTCATCGGCCGGGTCAGTGGCATCGTCAGCCCCGGACTCACTCTGCCCCGCTGTCATCTCCTCTATCAAAGCGGCGAAATTGATGGTCCCGTCCTGCTCCCGCACGGGATGAAATTCGAACTCACGCAGACGCACGGCATCCAGGCTGACGGTATTGGCGGGCCACTCCATCCGGCCGTTCTCCAGGCTCAGTTCCGGCAGACTGGCCAGCAGTTGCCCGCCGGGGTCGGACAGCCCGGTCTCAGCCATGCTGAACTGGATATCGGTGAGGTCCACCGAGAAGGAATCATCGGCAACGACGCCGGCACGGTAACTCATTTCCGCGGTGATATCACCGCCGCTCATGTCAAACGGCAACTGTTCCCGGAAGTACTCGTAAACCAGGGCCGGGTAGGCCCCCTGCAGGGTGACACGGCCCTCTGAGCGCAGTGGATTCAGCGATGAGGAGCCCGACCAGGTGAATACCGCGTCCTCTCCCACCGACAGGGTCAGATCCTGGTCCGCGCTGTCCTCCGGCAGGGTGCTCAGGTTCTCTACCTGCAGATTCAGCGGGTCGACCCGTGTCTGGAAACGCGCCGCCGGCACGTTGTCCACCACTGACAGCAACGCCGAATCCACCAGCAGATCGGCAATCACCAGCCGCACCAGTCCGCCGCCTTCCTGCGGTTCCTCCTCTTGCGGCTCCGCGGTGGCCGCCCAGCGCTCAGCGACCACACCCACGTTGGTGCCACCATCACTGTAGCGCTCCAGCGCCACCTCCAGGCCCATGACATGCACCTCATCAAAGCTCCAGGCCCAGCGCACGATACTGCCCAGCTCGAAGTTGATGAACAGACGCTCCAGCGCCACCAGTGGCTCCGAGTCACTGGCGGTGACGTCCAGCCCCTCCATGGTGAAAGTGAAGGTGTAGGGATTGATGTCAATGTTGTCGACGGTGGTGGTCAGATCGGCCCGTTCGGCGGACATGCTGACCAGTTGTCGCTCGACCAGCCAGGGAGCCAGAAGAAACCCTCCCAGGGTGTACAGTAGTAATGCGAGCAGCAGCCAAAGCCATGGGCGTCGGGGGCCAAGCCGGTACCGTATACGTTCCCGCATGCTGATGCCTCCTCCTGAATGTCCACGGCGCCCACGCCATATCATGGGCCTTCGCCAATCCATGTAGTATTGGCCCGATTGTCATATATACGGATAACAATGACAATGCGGGCCAGAACTGACGGAGCAAGCCATGAGCGAAGACGGAGAATCAGACGATCGCCACGAGGTCAGCCATGGAAACCGGGTGATCTTTCCCGGTGCGGAGATCACCAAGCAGCAGGTGGCCAACTACTATCGGAAAATTGCCGATGCCATGCTGCCCCACGTACAGGGCAGGCCGCTGACACTGCGCTGCTTCCCGGAAGGGATCGGGGAGGAGGGGTTCTTCCTGAAGCACGCACCGGAGCATTTCCCGGAGCACGTCGAGCGCATAGCAGTACCCATGCACAGCCAGAAAGGCCGAAGCATGCAGATGGTGGCGGCCGACGAGGCGAAGGACCTGTGGTACCTGGCCAGCCAGAACACCGTCGAGATTCACGCGGCACTGTCGACCCGGGACCGGCTGGAGTGCCCCGACCAGATGATTATCGACCTCGACCCTTCCGACGAAGACTTTGGCAAGGTCCGGGAGCTGGCGCTGGCGCTGCGTCGGCTGCTCGAGGGCAGGGACCTGCATTCTTTCGTGAAGACCACCGGCTCACGGGGCGTGCATGTTCACATACCCATGCGCGGGGAGGCCCCGTTCGATGAGGTCAAGCCGGCGGCAAGGCGGCTCGCGGAGGATCTGCTGGAGCGCTGTCCGGAGATTGCCACGATGGAGACCCGCAAGAACAAACGCGGGGACCGGGTGTTTATCGACTACCTGCGTAATGACGGTGGCATGACGGCTGTCGCCCCCTACTCTCTGCGAGCCCGACCAGACGCCCCCGTCGCTGCCCCGATCGAATGGAAGGAACTCGAGCGGCGCGACTGCCAACCGGACCGCTGGCGCCTGGACAACATTTTCCGGCGCCTCGGGGCCAGACAGGACCCCTGGCGGGACTTCCATCGCCATCGGGTCAGCCTGGCCCGCTTCCGCAGCTGATCCGACAGCCGATCAGTCCAGGGGCAACTGGATATTGAAGCAGGTACCCAGCTGCTCGTCCGAAGTCACGGCCAGATGGCCGCCGTGGTGGTCGGTAATGATGAAATGGGGGTAGGAGAGGCGATGCTCCACCGGATAGCGCCCATCCTGCTCGGAACTGAGGAAATACGGCTCGAAAATCTCCACCTGCGCGCTTGGACTCAGGCACGTCCCATTGTGCTCTACCCGAATCCAGAGAGACTCTACGAAACGTTCTATGACAATCCGGATACGTGGATCGCCCGGGCCCTCTTTCCTGTCTTTCAGTGCGTAGAAGGCACTGCGAAGCAGGCGCGTGAAGACCTGGGCCAGCTCATCCGGAAAACAGGAGACCTGGGGCAGGGATGCCGCGTATTGGCGCTCGATGGCGATGTCACTGAACGCCAGACTGTCCGCGTCAATGAACAGTTCCGACGCCAGCGCGATACTGCGGTCCATGATGGCCGGCACATCGCTGCGCTGTTTCGTGTCATGGTGACTGCGGGCAAGGTTGAGCAGATTGCCGACGATGGCGCTGGCCTGGCGGGCACTCGACCCGACGACATTCACTTCTTCCAACAGGGACTCTTGCACTGCGCCGGGATCGCTGGCCTCGATCTGGTGGCGGGCGCTGGCTGCATGCCGGGAGATGCTGTTGACCGGCAGACTGATGTCGTAGGCCATGGCGGAGGCCAGCTCGCCCAGCGCCGACAGCTTGTCGCGCTCGGCCACACTGTTCTCCGCATTGACCTGCCTGGTGATGTCGGAAACCAGGATGACCACGCCGGTATCATCATGGTCCCTGAGCCTGTAGAGGGTAATGTCGAAGCTGTACTGCCCCTGTTGCGTGTGCTTCAGATGTCCGGTTTCTCCGCTGACCAGCACGTCGCGCACCTGGTCCTCGCTCAGCGTGATCGCGGGGTAGGCTTTCCAGAGATCCATCCCCTTAACATCCTCGAACGGACGCCCGGTGATGTCTTCCGCCGTGCGGTTCCACTGGGTGACCTGCAGCTGTTCGTTCAGTCCGATCAGCATCACCGGCATGGAATTGACGATACTGGCAATATAGGCCTCGCGCTGGCGCAGCTGTTCGGCGGTCTGTTGCAACACTTCGGTGCGCCGCGTCACGCGCTCTTCCAGGGTCTCCTTGATCTCCGTCAGCGCCTGGTTGGAGCGCTTTGCCCGCAGGTGGGCCCGGATCAGGAAAACCAGCACCACCAGAAGGATCAGAATCAACAGGCTGGCGCTGGTGTTGGCCACATACTGCCAGTTGGTGCTGCCATCCTGTTCGCGGAACACGGCGAACACATCGGCGCTGGCGCTCTGACAGACGCCCATCAGCGCCACCAGAACCGCGGTCTTGTCGGAGATCCCTTTCACTGCTTCCTGCCTCGTCGAGCTGGTTGAGTACTGCCTGGTGGCTCCCGGATATGGGGCACCGTCATGAAAGAGGCACCATTATGACACACCTGGACAGGGTCCGGGTCCATCGACTCACGCCCTGAAGACGCCCGCGCCACTTGATGGTACAGTTCCTGCTTGACGGACAGTAAAGGGATAGAACAGGACAGTCGTTCACGAAGGGATTCCTCCTCATCACAACAACAACGCCCCTGGTGGGCCAGACGGGAGAACGATCATGCTGAACCGCAGACAACTGTTGCTGGGTGGTGCCGGATTGCTGGGCGCCGGATTGACCGCCGGATGGAGCACCGGAGCGCCCGGTCTGCTGGCACGGGCCCGGGCCGCTGACATGCCGCGGCCCGACCATCTGATCCGGGCCAGCAGCAACGAGAACCCCTACGGACCATCGCGTCGGGCGCTGCAGGCCATTGCCGCGGGCCTGGATGACGCCAACAAGTACGGCGGCATCACCGACGAGATGATCGCCCTGATGGCGCGTCTGGAGAACCTGCCGGAAGACCATGTCACGGTGAGTTCCGGGTCCGGCGAGCTGTTGAGCGTGGGCGGTCTGCTCGGCAGTATTGATGGTGGCTCGGTAGTGTGCCCGGATCCGACCTTCGAGGGCCTGACAAGATATGTCGGGAACATGGGCTCGGAGCTGATTCGCGTGCCGGTCGATGACAACCTGCGGACCGACCTGAACGCCATGTACGACGCGATCCGGCCGGACACCAGTATGGTCTACGTGTGCAACCCCAACAACCCGATCCCCAACACCATCGGCCACGACGCGTTGCGGGATTTCGTGCTGAGTGTGTCCCGTGACCGACTGGTGTTCGTCGACGAGGCCTACCACGAGTTCGTCCATGATCCGGACTACGAGTCCATGCTGTCCCTGATCCGGGAAGGTCACAACAACATCATCGTCTCCCGCACCGCCTCCAAGATCCACGGCCTGGCCGGCCTGCGGGTCGGGTTCGGTTTCGCGCACCCGGATCTGATCACCGAGCTGAACCACAAGATGACCGGCCAGCTCAACATCCTGGGCATGCACGCCGCTCATGTCAGCTACCAGGACCAGGACTTTCAGGACTATACCCTGGAAAAGAACCGGGAATCGCTGGCGATCATGAACGGCATGTGTGATGAAATCGGCGCGCGCTACGTGCCATCGCAGGCCAACTTCACGTTCATCGAGACCGGCCACGATATCGATGAGGTCAGGCAGCGCATGCGTGAGGCCGGCATCCTGATCGGGCGTCCGTTCCCACCGTTCCGGACCTGGGCGCGGATCAGCATGCAGACGCCGGAAGAAATGCGCTACGTGGCACAGGTCTATCGCAGCCTCTATGGCTGATGCCACCGAAGTCAGAGGGAAAAACATGCACAACAGCCGCTTTCCACGCCGCCGGCTGATCAAGGGGCTGGCGGGCCTCGCCGCCCTGGGCGTCAGCGGCGCATCGATGACAGTGCGAGGCCAGACCGACCGGGCCGCAACAGCACGCCTGGAGGAACTGGGCATTACCCTGCCCGGACTTGAGCCTCCGCTGGCCAGCTATGTGCCCTATGTTGTCAGCGGTAATCAGGTTCATGTGTCCGGGCAATTGCCGCTGCGCGACGGGAAGCTGCTATACCCCGGGAAGTTACCGGTGGATGTGACCGTGAAACAGGGAATGGAAGCGGCGCGTCAGTGTGCGATCAACATCCTGGCGGCCGTGAATGCCGCCTGCGATGGAGACCTGGGCCGGGTCGAGCGCTGCCTGCGACTGGAGGGTTATGTGGCCGGCAGCGAGACTTTCACGCAACAGTCCGCTGTTGTCAACGGCGCCTCCGATCTGATGCAGGCGGTGTTCGGGGAGCGCGGGCGCCACAGCCGGATCGCCGTGGGGGCCAGCAGCCTGCCGCTCAATGCCTGCGTGGAGGTGGCCGCCCTGTTCCGCATCCGGGCCTGAGCTGCAGCCTGAAGCGCGACCCGGGACTGCAGGGCCCGCAGAATTTCCGCACGCCGGTTGGCGGCCTGTCGGGTCAGAATCACGAAGGGATACAGGCCGTCGGGTCCGGGAATGTAACCGGCAAAGTTGTATACACCAGTCAGGGTGCCACTCTTGCGGTAGATACCATCGACCTTGTCCAGTAGCTCGGCATGGGGCCGGAATACCTCCAGGATGTGCATCATGCCGGCACCGGTGGTGCGCTGTTCACGGGACAGGCCGGATCCTTCCGTCATCAGCAAGACGTCGGGGCGCTGGCCGTAGCCGCTGCCGTACAGGGCCTGCAGGCGCGCCTCCAGTGCTGTCTGTGCCGCCCCCACGGTGGCCGGATAACCATGTTCCCGGCCGCCCAGGGTCAAAAACAGCTGATTGGCGATGAAGTTGTTCGAGTAGTGCAGCAGGCCCTCGAGATTGTCCCGCAGGGTCTTCGAGCTGCGGTGGCGATAGAACAACTCCCAATCCGCCGTGACCGCCTCGCGATGGAAATCATGGTCCGACACCACAATGCCGACCTCCTCCAGAAAATGCCGGAAGAGCTGCTGCACCTGTCGCAGTGCGTTGACCGGATCATCACCCAGGTTGATCCGCCGCTCGCCGCCCGGCGCCAGCTCCCGGGCCAACTCCCGCGCCAACGGAGTCAAAGGCGTCTGCGGCTCGCCGGACACCGGCGTGCCGCCCGGACTCCAGGCCAGGTTCACGGTATTGAAGTTCACCGCCAGCGCGCTGTTACGGGCCCCGTAGGGCTGCAGCGTGTCGGACTCGTAGGGCAGTGGCGGATCCGGTTCGAAAGCCGAGTCATCCACCACCAGTCGCCGCACATGTCGAACACCGCGCTCGGCCAGCGCAACGGCGATCAATGCCAGCTCCTCCGACACCAGGAAAGGATCCCCGAGGCCACGGATCAGCAGATCGCCCCGCGCATTGCGGTAAAAAAGCGTCTCGAAACGGAAATCCTCGCCCAGACTCTCCAGTGCCGCCTGCGCCATGGGAATCTTGATCAGGGAAGCGGGTGGCAGCGGCCGCTGCGGATTGATACGCACCAGTTCCTGGCCATCCGGCGAGCGCAGCATGACGCTACCGCTTCCAGCCATGGTCGTCAGTGGCTCTGGTGTAGTGGCTCCGAGGCTGGTCGAGGACAATATCAACGCCAACAGCAGAGCACACAGCGCCCTGGGAAACACATCAGGCATCATCAGGTAAGCAACCACTCTATGACAGGCGGAGCGCATCACTTTACTGCACACGCCGCTCTTCTCACAACCCGGTTTGATTTGAGGCGACCGACGGCCAGTGAGATAATGATGCATCTGTTCCCTGACAGACTTCCCTGAAAGCGAGGATCAAACGGCTCATGACAGACCGGGACACCAGCACACTGGTGAGATTGACTGACCGATTCCGGGAATTTCACCGCCTGAATCTGAGTCGGTACGATGCCTACAGCGAACTCTATGCCGACTACCTGAGAACCGGTATGCGTCTGTTCGACATGCCTGTCGGTATCGTCAGTCGCATCCGTAACGGGCAGTACACGATTCTCGCTGTCGAGCCCGGTACCACGGACTTGGCTGCCGGAGACTCCATGCCGCTGGGCCAGACCTATTGTTCCGCGGTAGTCAGCGAAGAGGCCACCATGGCAGTCAGTCACGCCGCTCGGGACCCCGCCCTGTGCGGACATCCGGCATACCAGCGGATGGGTCTGGAGTCCTACCTGGCCGCGCCCATCCGGGTCAACGGCGAAATCCATGGCACGCTGAATTTCACGGCACCGGAGGCACGCAAGTACGCCTTTGACGAAACCGATGTGGAACTGATCGAACTGATGGCCGGCCGCATCGGACAGGTTATCGAGCAGGATCTGCTCGATCGGGACAAACAGCAGGCCCTCATCGAGTTACGGGAGAATACCGAGCTTTTTGAAAGTGCCTTCGAGTATGCCGCCATCGGGATGGCACTACTGAGCCCGGCTGGCCGCTGGCTGCGGGTCAACCGCGCGGTCACTGCCATTTTCGGCTTTTCCGAGGAAGAGTTATTGTCCATTGACTTCCAGACGCTCACTCATCCCGATGACCTCGATACCGACCTCGGATTCGTACGCGAGATGCTGGCGGGCAAGCGCGATACCTTCCGCATGGAGAAGCGTTATTACCACAAGGCAGGACACGAGATCTGGGCGTTGTTGAGTGTGTCCATGGTGCGTGAGGAGGACGGCACCCCGACGTATTTTGTCTCGCAGATCCAGGACATCACCGCGCGGAAACACGCCGAAGCCGAGTTGCTGCGCCGGCAGAAGGAGCTGGAATCGTTGAACCGGAAACTGGATCGGCTTTCCACCACCGATCCACTGACCCAGCTTGCCAATCGTCGCACGCTGGACGAGCGACTGCGGGAAGAGCTGAATCGCAGCTCGCGGACCGGAGCCCCCTTGTCACTGCTGATGGTGGATATCGACCATTTCAAACATTACAACGACACCCATGGCCATCCCGAGGGAGACGTGGCGCTGCGGGAGCTGGCCGATGCCATGAAACGGGTGGCTCGCCAGCATGACATTGTAGTGCGCCTGGGCGGAGAAGAATTCACCCTGCTACTGCCACATACGGATGAAGCCGGTTGCCGGACTCTGGCGCAAAGGCTCAGCCGGGCCGTCAGTGAACTGCAGGGTCTCGAAGCACCGATTACGGTGAGCACGGGAGGCGCGACTTTGGATCCAGCCATGGGGACCGTCCGCACAGTGGATGGCGAGACCTTGCTGAAAAAAGCGGATGAGGCACTGTACCGGGCAAAAAAGGAGGGTCGCAACCGTCACAATCAGGCTTCCCGACTGACCCACTGACAGCCCTTCCTCCCGCGCCGTCACTTCCCTATACTGGCGTCAGTAGTAGACTGTTTATTCCTGGACACTCAACAATCACAACCTGGAGGACGATCATGGAACTCTTGTCACTGGATTTTCTGGCCCGCTGGTCACATACCCTGTTCGGCATCACCTGGATCGGGTTGCTGTATTACTTCAATTTCATCCAGGGCGGCTACTTCAAGCAGGCCACCCCCGAAGCGCTGGCCGACGCCAAGGCCAAGCTGGCGCCAAGCGCCCTGTGGTGGTTCCGCTGGGGAGCGATGTTGACCTTCCTCACCGGTCTCGTTCTCTTTGGTGTCATCGGTGACCGCGTCAACAGCTTCATCGTGCTGGGTGCGACCATGGGTACGCTGATGTTCCTCAACGTCTGGCTGGTCATCTGGCCGAACCAGAAAATTGCCCTGGGCCTCGCCGAAGGCGGTGATGCCGCCGCGGCCGGCGCGAAAGCCCTGCTGGCCTCGCGCACCAACACGCTGTTCTCCGCGCCCATGCTGATGGGCATGTTCGGCTCGTTCCATGGCGGCGGCAGCGGCGCCGTCCCGCTGGCATCGCAGGGTATGGGAATGGGCCTGATCGTGGCGCTGGTGATCGTGCTGGCGCTGGAGGCCAATGCGCTGTTCGGCAAGCAGGGACCGATGGCCACCGTCAAGGGCGTCATCATCTCCAGCCTCGTGCTGACCGTGGTGCTGGGGGCCATCCTTCAGGCCCTGTGAGCCCCGTCACGGACGCCCCCGGCACGCGCCGGGGTCAGTCCCCGTCAGAAATGTGCCTTACGGAGCTGCCAGAAATTCCTGGATCAGCTCCGTCTTCTGTCCCAACGTATAGACTCCGTCCAGGTGCCCCCACGGCCCTTCTATCTCCTCGTACTGGCTGGACTTGCCCAGCTCCAGCAGAGTTTCGTGCGCCCGCCGCGCCAGATAGGGCTGCAGCAGCAGGTCATTGCTGGCCGGCAGGAACAGTGTCTTGGCGCGCACCGGTTCCAGACCGCTGCGCAGGTCCCCGGCGAAGCCGGCCATGAACAGCTGGTTGGCGCGCACCAGGTACAACACATGGTTGGCGTCGGCGTACCGGGTGCGGGCCTCGGCCGCGGCGTTGAGCTGCTCGACCACCCGGAAATCGGCGCGGATGTCCCGCAATGGCGCCGTCTCACCCGGCCCGCTGTCGACATACACCTGGTTGAACATCTCCGGGTGCATGGCCTGCAGCGTCACCATGCCCAGAGCCTGGCGCAGGCCGGTCGTGGGCGGCTGGCCGCCATAGTAGTCGCCATCGTTCCAGTCCGGGTCGGCCAGGATGGGATTGGCCCACTGCTGTAGCGTGGCGATGGTCCACGGGTCGGCCGCGCCCATGCCGATCACGGAAATCACCCGCTCGACGAACTCCGGATAGGCGGTGGCCCAGTCCAGCGCCTGCAGCGAGCCCATCGAGGCGCCCACCACGGCATGCAGGCCCCGCACATCCAGACTGTCCAGCAGGGCTTTCTGTACGTTGACGAAGTCACGGATGGTCACCACCGGGAAATCCAGCGCATAAGGCTCCCCGGTCTCCGGATCGATGCTGGCCGGGCCGGTGGTGGTGACCGCGGGGTTGTGTGGCTCCTGGTTCACCAGGGTGTCGGAGCTGATGACATAGTAGCGGTCGGTATCAATGGCCTTGCCCGGGCCGATCAGGTAGTCCCAGTAGCCGGGCTGTACATCGGACTCGGCATAACGCCCCGCGGCATGACTGTTGCCCGAGAAGAAGTGCGTGATCAGGATGACATTGTCGCGGGCTTCGTTGAGTTCGCCATAGGCCTCCCAGCCCACGCTGACTTCCTCGATCACCTCGCCGCCATGGGTACGGAAACCGGTCGTGGTGAACACCTGCTTCTCCACCAGATCCACGGACGGGTCGACCGCGCAGGCGGCCAGACTGTGAAACGCCAACAGGGCCATCAGGAGACCCCGCGGGCCATGTAGACGGATGGTTCTGAAAAGCATTCTGATCACTCCTCTGCCTTTTCGCTCAGCAACAGATCACCATACTGCTCGCGCAGTTCGTTCTTGCGCACCTTGCCGGTCCCGGTTTTCGGCAGGCCGTCCACGAACAGCATGCGGTCCGGCATCCACCAGCGGGCCATGCGGCCATCGAGAAACTCCCGCAGGGTGCCTTCATCGATGTCGCCCTCCCGGTTACGTACCACCAGCAACACCGGTCGTTCATCCCATTTTTCATGTCGCACGCCGATCACCGTGCATTCGCTCACGGCCGGATGCTGACTGACAATATTCTCGATCTCCAGGGAGCTGATCCACTCCCCGCCACTTTTGATCACATCCTTCTTGCGGTCGACCACGCGAAGATGACCACGGTCGTCGATCACCGCGATATCCCCGGTGGCCAGCCAACCATCGGGAAAGTCATCATGATCTTCCCGCCGGAAGTACCGACTGCAGACCCAGGGACCACGAACCCGGAGTTCGCCGCTGGTCTCGCCATCGTGCGGAAGCGGCCGGTCCTGTTCATCAAATATGGCCAGCTGTGTGCCGAATGCGGCCCGCCCGGCGGTGGTCTGCAGGCGGTAGCGCTCTTCGGCGGGCAGGCCCATGACCTGCGGCGTCGGCGGCAGGGACGTCACCAGGGGGCCGGTCTCGGTCATTCCCCAGATGGGCTGCCAGTAGATGCCGTAGCTTTCCTGGTAACGGCGCACCATCCCCAGCGGCGAGGCCGCGCCGCCGACACAGACCCGCTTCAGCGTGGTGTCCCGGACACCGTGCGCCTGCCAGTGCTGATGCAGGGTCAGCCAGATGGTCGGCACACCCAGACCCACTGTCACCCCTTCCCGTTCGATCAGCTCCGCCATGCTGGCTCCATCCATGCCCGGACCCGGCAAAACCAGGCGACAACCCGAAAGCGGCGCGGCGTAGGGAGCCCCCCAGGCGCCGACGTGATACAGGGTCACCATGGGCAGCAGCACCGTTTCCGTATCCAGGTCCAGCAGTTCACGCGAAGCGGCGGCCTGCGCATGCAGCACCACGGACCGATGCGAATACAGCACCCCTTTCGGGTTTCCGGTGGTGCCCGAGGTGTAGCACAACGCCGCGGCCGTGTTCTCGTCCAGACGGGGCCAGTCGAAGGTCTCCGGCTGATCCGCCATAAGATCCTCATAGCAGTACAACGGCGACAGCGAGGTTTTCGGCATGTGCTCGCGATCCGTCATCACCACGAATCCCTGCACGGTATCCAGCCGCTCCATCAGTGGTTCCAGGAGTTCCACAAAAGACAGGTCGACAAAGACCAGTCGATCCTCGGCATGATTGATGATGTAATCAATCTGTTCACTGAACAGGCGTGGATTGACCGTATGCAGCACGGCACCGCTGCCGGAGACGGCGTAGTACAGTTCCATGTGCCGGTAGGTATTCCAGGCCAGGCTGGCGATGCAATCGCCCTTGCTTACCCCGAGCTGCTCCAGCACGTGGGCCAGTTGGCCGCTGCGTCGCCAGAGCGCTTCATAACTGTAGCGGTGGATATCCCCTTCCACGCGGCGCGACACGACTTCCTGCTCCGGATGGAGCCGTCTGCCGTGATCCAGCAGATCGATGATCCGCAGCGGGGTGTCCATCATATTGCCGAGCATTGCCATCTCCTGCCAGGAAAACCGGTCATCAGAACAGATTGAACAACAGAATCGCCAGCGCCAGTCCCATCAATGGTACCACCACCGTCATGGCACCCACGGCCCAGTAGGCGTCCTTGTGGGATTCGTTGCAGATGCCACGGATGGTCGTGACGACGTAGCCATTGTGGGGCAACGAGTCGAGTGCCCCGGAAGAGATCGACACCACCCGGTGCAACTGTTCGGGATTCACGCCCATGTCCAGGTAATGGGGCCCCACCGCGGGCAGCGCGATGACCTGTCCGCCCGAGGCCGAGCCGGTCAGTCCGGCGATGGCGCTGACCGCGATGGCCGCGCCCACCAGCTCGTTACCCGGCAGGGAAGTCACCGCGACCACGGCCATGTCGAACGCCGGCGTCACGCGCGCCACCCCTCCGAAACCGACCACGGCGGCGGTATTGCCGATCGCCACCAGCGCACCCGTGGTGGCGTGGCCCAGTGCCGCCTGCATGTCCCGGAAGAAACGCCAGTTGATGACCATCAGTGTCAGCACGCCACTGAGAAGGGCCACGATCAGCGCGTTTTGCATCAGGGTGTCGTGATAGACGAAGGAC
>JAWLFN010000194.1:0-5220 GCA_041685555.1 Gammaproteobacteria bacterium
GTCCCATGGAGGCCCACACATCGATCACCACCAGGTCGACGTCGCGAACCGCCTCGCGGGGATCGCGCACCAGGGTGACGCGGTCGCGGTTGGCTTCCACCAGGTCGCTGCGCGGATCGAAACCCTCCGGGCAGGCGATGCGCAGATGGAAATCGAACTGTCTGGCGGCATTGATGTAGGAGTGGCACATGTTGTGTCCGTCCCCGACCCAGGCCACGGTCTTGCCGGCGATGTCGCCACGGTGCTCGTAGAAGGTCTGCATGTCCGCCAGCAGCTGGCAGGGATGGTAGTCGTCGGTCAGGGCGTTGATCACCGGCACCGAGGAAAACTCGGCGAAGCGCTCCAGCTTGCTGTGCTCGAAGGTGCGCACCATGATCACATCGACCATGCTGGAGATCACCCGGGCGCTGTCCTCGACCGGTTCGCCACGACCCAGCTGGGTATCATTGGGAGACAGGAAAATGGCGCCGCCGCCGAGTTGTGTCATGGCCACCTCGAACGAGACCCGTGTGCGGGTGGAGGACTTCTCGAAAATCATGCCCAGGGTCTTGCGGTGCAATGTGTCCTCACGCAGATCGGGGCTTTTTTTCAACGCCACGGCGCGCTTGATGATCTGCTGCAGTTCGTTGCTGTCCAGATCCAGCAGGGTCAGGAAATGCCGGGTAGCCATGATGTCACTGCTCTCCAATGAAGAGGGGGCGACCGGAGCCGCCCCCACTGAAAAGTAAAGAGCCACATCTTATATCAACCGTTCCGGCCGGGCAATCAGGCCCGGGGTCGCCATCGGTTGCACTGGTGCTGGCCGGTTCCGTAGAATGACATCCCGGCTTATGGACAGCGCGCCGGAGCAAGGCGCTGTCATTCCACAGGTCTACAGAGGCATTACCATGAGCAGCATCGAAGACACCATTCGCGATCAGATTCAGAACAACGGCATCCTGTTGTACATGAAAGGCTCACCCGAACAGCCACAGTGCGGTTTCTCGGCGCAGGCCGTGCAGTGTCTGATGGGCTGCGGCAAGCGCTTCGCCTATGTGGACGTGCTGGCCAACCAGGACGTGCGCGCGACATTGCCCAAGGTGGCCAACTGGCCGACCTTTCCGCAACTGTGGATCGATGGCGAACTGGTCGGCGGCTGCGACATCATCGTGGACATGTATCAGAAAGGCGAGCTGCAGGAGGCGGTGGAGAAGTCCGGCGGCGAACAGCCTGCCGAGCAGTGATGCCGCGCCCACCCCTACGCCGGTCGCTTGCCGTCCGTTCCGGACAATGGCCGGCGTCGGCGCTGCCCGTCGCAATCACCGCGGCGGCCAGCCACCCAGTTCCTGCCAGCGGTTGACAATACCGCAGAACAGCTCCGCCGTCTTTTCCGCGTCATAATGGGCCGAGTGGGCCTCGTTGCCGTCAAAGTCGATACCGGCCGCCTCGCAGGCCCTTGCCAGCACGGTCTGACCGTAGGCCAGTCCGCTCAGTGTCGCCGTGTCGAAGCTGGAGAAAGGATGGAACGGGTTGCGCTTAAGGTCATGACGGGCCACTGCGGCATTGATGAAGCCATGATCGAAGTGGGCATTGTGCGCCACCAGGATGGCGCGCTTGCAGTCGTTGGCCTTCATCGCCGTGCGGATGATGCGGAACATGTCCCTGAACACCTCCGGTTCACTGCGGGCCACGCGCAGCGGGTGCCAGGGATCGATGCCGGTGAACTTCAGCGCGGCGTCCTCGATATTGGCCCCCTCGAACGGTTTGACCCGGTGGAAATAGGTCTGCTCTGGCGCGACGATGCCTTCCTCGTCCATGCCGATGATCACCGCGGCAATCTCCAGGATGGCATCGGTTCTGGCATTGAATCCGCCGCACTCGATGTCCACCACCACGGGCAGATAGGTACGGAAGCGTTCCGCCATCGGAGCGCGTGCTGACTCGTCGCGGTACAGGTCCTGTCTTGACGCCATCAGAGACTGTCCTTGTGACCGGTGGTGAATGATGTCGAGTGGCCAGCCATGGTGGCGTTGTCGTCGCGCAGTCGCCAGGGCAGGGTCTGACCTGCCTGTAACGGGACGATGCGTCCGGCGCCGAACGGATACTGTTCGGGTACGGTCCAGGCCGATTTTTCGAGCGTGATCCGTCCACGGTTGCGCGGCAGGCCATAGAAATCAGCGCCGTGGAAACTGGCAAAGCCTTCCAGCCGGTCCAGGGCTCCGGCCTGTTCGAATACGGTAGCGTACAGGGGCAGGGCGGCATGGGCGGTATAGCAACCGGCGCAGCCGCAGGCCGACTCCTTGTCACCGATCGCGTGCGGCGCTGAATCGGTGCCCAGGAAGAATTTCGGACTGCCGCTGGTGGCGGCTTCGATCAGCGCCTGCTGGTGGCGGCTGCGCTTCAGGATCGGCAGGCAGTACAGATGCGGCCGTATGCCCCCGGCCAGCATGTCATTGCGGTTGTGTAACAGGTGGTGCGCCGTGATCGTGGCCGCGATCCGCGGACCACTCTGCGTGACAAATGCCACCGCTTCCTGTGTCGTGATGTGCTCCAGCACGATCTTCAGTGTCGGGAACCGCCGCGTCAGGGGCGTCAGGACCTCCTCGATGAATCGTGCCTCCCGGTCGAAAATGTCGATCTCCGCATGCGTGACTTCACCATGCACCAATAGCGGCATGCCCAGTTCCGCCATGGTCTCCAGTGCCGGGTGAATCGCCTCGATCCGGGTGACACCACTGTCGGAGTTGGTCGTGGCGCCGGCCGGGTACAGCTTGACGGCATGCACGAAACCGCTGTCACGGGCCTCGTGGATGTCGTCGGGTGTGGTGTGGTCGGTCAGGTACAGGGTCATCAATGGCTCGAACTGGCTGCCGGCCGGACGGGCGTCCAGAATGCGCTGCCGGTAGGCGCCGGCCTGTCCGGTGCGGACCACCGGGGGTTTCAGGTTGGGCATGATGATGGCGCGTGCGAAAGCGGCCGCTGTATGGGCGACGACGTCGGGCAGCACCGCGCCGTCGCGCAGATGCAGGTGCCAGTCATCCGGTGTGGTCAGGGTGAGCTGTTGCGTCATCCGGGATGTTGATCCTTGTCCAGGCGGTGGGTTCAGTCACGTAAAGTTCTGGCGGCCGCGGCCGATCCAGTCGGTATCAGGACGGACACAGACAGGCCCGATCATGCTCCGCAGCATACAGTTTACCTTATCCTGGCTGGCATTGCTGCTGGCCGCTCCGGTGCAGGCCGGTGGCAGTCTGGCGTTCCATGCCGATCTGCATGAAGCGCAGTGGACCGCCGCTGGTTCGGTGTTCGAGTGCAGCATGCGGCAAGTGATCCCCGGACTGGGCGAGGCAGTGTTCTACCATCAGGCCGGTGAGCCATTGAATTTCTACCTGGAAAGTCCGGACAGTCCCATGCAGTCGGGTCGTGCTCTGTTGACCTCGCTGCCGCCGGACTGGCGCAACGAAATGGCCGTGCGTGACATCGGCTATGTGGACGTCACGGCCGATCGTCGACCCGTGCGACTGGACGAGTCCCGCAGCCGACTGCTGTTGTCGGAGCTGCGCCGGGGCATGATGCCCACCGTGATCCGTCGCGCCGCCTGGACCGATGAACAGGCCGTGCAGGTGGGGATCTCGCCGGTGAATCTCACCGGCGCGGTCCGGCAATATCATCAGTGCGTCGGCGAGCTGCTGCCGGTCAATTTCTCGCAGATCGAACGTTCCACCATTTTCTGGGATGTCAATCAGACCAGCCTGGACGAGGAGGCACGGCGGCTGCTGGACGACATTGCCACCTATACGGCGGCCGACCAGGGCGTGTATTCCTTCCAGATCAACGGGTTCACGGACAGCCTGGGCACGCCCCGTCAGAATCTGGACCTGTCCCGCACTCGTGCTTTCGCCGTGCATGACTACCTGGTGCAACAGGGTGTGGACGAGGACATGCTCTCCACCCGGTATTTCGGGTCGGTGGCCGAATACCGCATTGTTCCGGACGAGCGCAGTGCCGCCGACCGCGAGCGCAATCGGCGTGTCACCATCCGCATCCAGCGCCGCGGGCCCCGCCAGTAAATTCGCCCGCAGTCGAATTTTTCCGGTGGTGGCGGTACAATAGCGCCCCTTTTTCCCATGCAGGTAGCAAGGAGTCAGAACATGTCGGGCATCAACAAAGTGGTGCTGGCGTATTCCGGTGGTCTGGATACGTCGGTCATCGCCAAGTGGCTGATGGAGACCTACAACTGCGAGGTTGTCACTTTCACCGCGGATCTGGGCCAGGGCGAGGAGCTCGAGCCGGCCCGCGCCAAGGCGCAGGCCATGGGCATCCGCGAAATCTACATCGACGACCTGCGCGAGGAATTCGTCCGCGATTTCGTGTACCCGATGTTCCGCGCCAACACCATCTACGAAGGCGAGTACCTGCTTGGCACCTCCATTGCCCGGCCGCTGATCACCAAGCGTCTGGTCGAGATCGCCCAGGAGACCGGCGCCGACGCCATCGCCCACGGTGCCACCGGCAAGGGCAACGATCAGGTACGTTTCGAACTCAATGCCTACGCCCTCAGCCCGGGCATCAAGGTGATCGCGCCGTGGCGCGAGTGGGATCTGAACTCCCGGGACAAGCTGCTGGCCTATTGCGAGCAGCACCAGATCCCGGTCGAGAAGAAGCGTGGCCAGAAATCGCCGTACTCCATGGACGCCAACCTGCTGCACATCTCCTATGAAGGCGACATCCTGGAGGATCCCGGCGCCGAACCGGAAGAGGACATGTGGCTCTGGTCCGTCTCGCCCGAGAACGCCCCCGATCAGCCCACCTATATCGAGCTGACCTACGAGAAGGGCGACATCGTGGCCATCGACGGCGAGAAGATGAGTCCCGCCACGGTGCTGGCCCATCTGAACCGGGTCGGGGGCGCCAACGGCATCGGCCGCGTCGACATCGTCGAGAACCGTTATGTCGGCATGAAGTCCCGTGGCTGCTACGAAACCCCGGGCGGCACCATCATGCTCAAGGCCCACCGTGCCATCGAGTCGGTCACCATGGACCGCGAGCTGGCCCACCTCAAGGACGGCCTGATGCCGCGCTACGCCGAAGTCATCTACAATGGCTACTGGTTCGCGCCCGAACGGGTCGCCATGCAGGCCCTGATCGACCAGTCCCAACAGTACGTCAACGGCAAGGTCCGCCTGAAGTTGTACAAGGGCAACGTCATCGTGGTCGGCCGGGAGTCCGACGACTCCCTGTTTG
>JAWLFN010000195.1:0-5213 GCA_041685555.1 Gammaproteobacteria bacterium
GGCAGCTCGCCTGCCCGGGTCGGGCCGCGTTCACCGTATTCGAGGTGCGGGACATTTCTTCATGTTGCGTCATCGGGACCTGCTGTTCGAGCGTCTGCACCGGCTCGCCCTCCATGGCGCAATGCCTTCAGCGGGCAGCGAGGGCGGCGTGAGATCGATCCGCTTGCCGGTATCCGCGGTGGCCTGATCGGCCGCGGGCGGGGTGGGCCGGTATCCGGTCAGAGCACGGCGCTGGTCCGGAATTTCGGCTTGGGGCGAGTGGTCCGCTGACGCTGGCGCAGTTCAGCCTCCCTGATGCGATGCAGGAAACGGGTCAGCATCGCCTCCGCTTCGTCCCGGTAACGAAAGGGGCCGATCGGATCTCCTTCCCGCGTGCGGAAATACCACAGGCCTGACTGGAGAAACAGCCGCTCTTTTCTGGTGTGCGGTCTCGGTTGCGTATCGGTGCGGCGGACTGATTCATTCATTGGTGTGCCCTGCTTTTTTATGGGTGGTATCCGGCATCGGTCCCTACTGGTTGTGACGCCGGCGGGCGCAAAAGGTTCCGCTCGTGGGGGCATTTATTGAATCCATACGGGTCTTGTGGGACAATCGCGCTCTCTGAAACGCAGGCGAGAATCGTTAAGCATCTGATATTGTTGCATTAGTTTCGATTTTTGCCGGATTGAGGACATTTCCTGGCCCGCCCGACCGTGTCCCGGATGGGGTGGTGGGGCATACCTGACAACCCGATTACAGTGCTTCCAGCGCCTTGCGAGGTGCTGGCAGAAGAGGATGATTCATGCAAGTCTCGATTGAAACCACTTCCGGTCTCGAACGCCGAATGACCGTGGGCGTACCTGCCGCGGAGATTGATGAGGCCGTCGATGCGCGCCTGCAGGAAGCGGCAAAAACGGTCCGTATCAACGGCTTCCGCAAGGGCAGGATTCCTCTGAAAGTGATCAGGAAGCGCTTTGGCAAGGGCGTGCGTCAGGAAGTGCTGGGCGAAGTCATGAGCCGCAGCTATTACCAGGCGATCTCGCAGGAGAATATCCGGCCGGCGGGACAGCCGAAGATCGAACCCAGAACCACGGAGGAAGGCAAGGATCTGGAATATGTGGCCATCTTCGAAGTCTATCCCGAAGTCGAACTGGGTGATTTCTCCCGGCTGCAGGTCGACAGGAAGGTGGCCGAGGTCACGGAAGAAGACATCGACAAGATGATCGAGTCCCTGCGCAAACAGCGTCGCACATGGACGGAGGTCAATCGCCAGGCCCGCGAGGGCGACCAGCTCAACATCGATTTCGTCGGAACCATGGATGGCGAGGCGTTTGCCGGTGGCAGTGCCGAGGGCACCACGCTGGAACTGGGCAGCGGCGGCATGATCGAGGGGTTCGAGACCGGCCTGCTGAAGTCGAAGGCCGGTGACGAGGTGACCCTGGATCTGACCTTCCCGGAGAACTACCAGAACAAGGAGCTGGCGGGTAAGCCGGTCCAGTTCAAGGTCACGGTCAACAGTGTGTCCGAACCCGTGCTGCCGGAACTGAACGACGAGTTCTTTGCCGTGTTCGGAGTCGAGGAAGGCGGCGAAGAGAATTTCCGCAACGAAGTGCGCGAGAACATGGAGCGCGAGTTGCGCAAGGCCAGTCGCAACCAGGTCAAGAACGCGATGATGGACCAGCTGATCGAGGCCCATCCGGTGGATGTGCCGGAATCACTGCTGGCCGCCGAGATCGACACGTTGCGGCAACAGGCCATGCAGCGCTTCGGTCAGGGCGCGCAGAACCTGGACCCGTCCATGCTGCCGGACGAGCTGTTCCGGGATCAGGCGCACAAGCGTGTGGCCCTGGGACTGATTCTGGGCGAAGTCATCCAGCAGAAGCAGTTGCAGGCTGATCCGGCGCGGGTGCGCGAGGCCATCGAGGATATCGCTTCCACCTATGAGGAGCCGCAACAGGTCATCAACTGGTATTATGGTAACCAGGAACAGTTGCAGGCCATGGAGTCCGCAGTGCTGGAGGATCAGGTCTTTGACATCATCCTGGAGCAGGCCGATGTCAAGGAAAAGGAGGTCAGCTACGACGCGCTGATCAATCCGCAATCCGAAGAGGCGGATAAGGACGTAGAAGAGGATAAGGACAAGTCGTCCGCGAAGAAGAGTGCGGCAAGGAAGGCGACGGCGAAAAAGTCCACGACAAAGAAGGCGACGGCAAAGAAGTCAGCCACAAAGAAGTCGTCTGACGCCGGAGGTGAAGAAAAAGCAGCTCCGAAGAAGACGGCCGCCAAAAAAACCGCGGCGAAGAAAACAGCTGCGAAGAAGACCACTGCAAAGAAGACAGCCACAAAGAAAGCCGCTCCGAAGAAAGCTGCCGCAAAGAAACAGGATGCCGACAGCTGATCCGGAGAGGATGTGTATTCAGGCAATCAACCAGGGCAAGTGACGGATTTTATGGAAACCGGTGACAACACGATGTATTCAGCGCTGATTCCGATGGTGGTCGAGCAGACCTCGCGGGGTGAGCGTTCCTACGACATTTTCTCCCGGCTGCTGAAGGAACATGTGATTTTCCTGGTGGGGCCGGTGGATGATCATGTCGCCAACCTGGTGGTGGCGCAATTGTTGTTCCTGGAGTCCGAGAATCCGGACAAGGATATCCATCTGTATATCAACTCGCCGGGCGGCTCGGTTACCGCGGGTCTGTCGATCTACGATACCATGCAGTTCATCCGGCCGGACGTCAGCACACTCTGTGTGGGCCAGGCGGCGAGCATGGGGGCCTTGTTGTTGACAGCAGGCGCGAAGGGCAAGCGTTTTACGCTGCCGCACTCCCGGATGATGATCCATCAGCCCAGCGGGGGTGCCCAGGGCCAGGCATCGGACATCGAGATCCAGGCCACCGAGATCCTGAAGATGCGTGAACAGCTCAATCGCATCATGGCGTTGCATACGGGGCAGGACATTGAGACCATTGAAAGAGATACGGAACGGGACCGGTTTCTTACTGCCGGGGAGGCCGTAACCTATGGTCTGGTGGACGAGGTACTGGAACATCGCAGTTCCGCTGTATAACGCGAGGAAAATGCATGTCTGATGATCGCTACAATGACGGTGAGGATAACGGCAAGCTGTTGTACTGCTCTTTCTGCGGGAAGAGTCAGCATGAGGTGCGCAAGCTGATCGCCGGCCCTTCCGTGTTTGTCTGTGACGAATGCGTCGACCTGTGCAACGACATCATCCGCGAGGAAATCCAGGAAAAGGATAACAGCGAGAAGGACCAGCGTCTGCCGTCTCCGCAGGAGATCAAGGACACCCTGGACGAATATGTCATCGGTCAGGAGGCGGCCAAGCGTGTTCTGGCGGTAGCGGTCTACAACCACTACAAGCGCCTGAACTATGATCGTGGCAACGATGGGGTGGAGCTGGCGAAAAGCAACATCCTGATGATAGGCCCCACCGGTACCGGCAAGACCCTGCTGGCGGAAACGCTGGCCCGGTTGCTGGATGTGCCGTTCACCATTGCCGATGCAACCACGCTCACGGAAGCCGGCTATGTTGGCGAGGATGTCGAGAACATCATCCAGAAATTGTTGCAGAAGTGCGATTATGACGTCGACAAGGCCCAGATCGGTATCGTCTACATCGACGAGATCGACAAGGTGTCGCGCAAGTCCGATAACCCCTCGATCACCCGGGATGTGTCGGGTGAAGGGGTGCAGCAGGCCCTGCTGAAGCTGATCGAAGGCACGGTGGCCTCGGTGCCGCCGCAGGGTGGGCGCAAGCATCCCCAGCAGGAGTTCCTGCAGGTGGACACGTCCAACATCCTGTTCATCTGTGGCGGTGCCTTTGCCGGACTGGACAAGATCATCCGGGACCGCTCGGAGAAGGGCGGGATCGGATTCGGCGCCGAGGTACGCAGCAAGGACACCAGTCGCGGACTGGGTGAGATCCTCTTCGACGTCGAGCCCGAGGATCTGGTCAAGTATGGTCTGATTCCCGAGTTTGTGGGGCGTCTGCCGATGATCGCCACACTGGAGGAGCTGGACCTGGAAGCGCTGGTACGGATTCTCCGCGAGCCGAAGAATTCGCTGGTCAAACAGTACACGAAGTTGTTCGACCTGGAGGGCGTGGAGATCCAGTTCCGCGACGACGCGCTTCGCGCCGTGGCGGAGAAAGGTCGGGCCCGCAAAACCGGGGCGCGTGGTCTGCGTTCGATCATGGAGTCAGTGTTGTTGGACACCATGTATCGGATCCCGTCGCTGGAGCATGTCAGCAAGGTGGTGATCGACGAGGCCGTGATCAATGGTGAATCGGAACCGATGCTGATGTACGAGAATGTCGACCAGCAATCCAGTTCCAGCGGCACGACCGACGACTGACTTCTCTCGACCCGTGGCGGGTGAGTTTGTCCGCGTCATGGCGGGGTGAGCCGTCATGACGCACTGCATCGTCTCCCTGATGCTTGAAAAGACCTGCCTGCGCCCCTACATTGAATGACTACACTCAATTTTCAACCCGGCAGGATACAGACTATGGGCCAGTCCCCCGAGCAACCCGAGACGAACGAGCAGGATCTGCAGCAGTCGGCTCTGCCATTACTGCCACTGCGGGACGTGGTGGTTTATCCGAATATCGTGCAGCCGCTGTTCGTCGGGCGTCCCCGATCGATCAAGGCGCTGGAAGCCGCGATGCAGGATCAGAAACAGGTCCTGCTGGTGGCACAGAAGAACGCCTCAGACGATGATCCCGGTCCACGTGACCTGTTCACGATCGGAACCGTGTCCACCATTCTGCAGCTGATCCGGCTGCCCGATGGAACGGTCAAGGTGTTGGTGGAAGGCGGTTCACGCGCCCGGATCCGATCCGTTGAGACCGAGGCAGACCATTTCCGGTGTCAGGTGGTACCCCTGGCGCCCGAGCCGCTGTCCGATAAACAGCAGCCACTGCTGCAACGCTCCCTGCTGTCTCAGTTCGAGCAGTATGTGCAGCTCAGCAAGAAGATTCCGCCGGAGGTGATGAATTCCATTTCCGGTATCGAGGAAGCCGGCCGCATGGTTGACACCATTGCCTCGCACATGTCGTTGCAGCTTCAGGAGCGCCAGAACCTGCTGGAACTGGTCAATCTGAAGCCACGGATCGAGCACCTGATGGGGCTGATCGAGGCGGAAATCGATCTGTTTCAGGTCGAGAAGCGCATCCGTGGTCGTGTCAAGAAGCAGATGGAGAAGAGTCTGCG
>JAWLFN010000015.1:0-21229 GCA_041685555.1 Gammaproteobacteria bacterium
GGGCCGGTGACCACTCAAAAAAATGGTCCGTCACGGGAACGGGCCACTCTTCAATACAGAACATGAGTCCGGGTCAACGGCCGGACATCCACTCATCGGCGGACTGCTCCGGATCGGAGGACAGGAAATCAACCAGATCATCATGGAACACGTCCGGATGCTCGAAGTGCGGTGAATGCCCCACTCCGGGATACAGAATCAGGGCCGCATTCGGCAGTGTCTCGGAGACCATGGTGGCCTGCTCCTGATACTGGCCACCCCCTAGACGGTCATCGCGCCCGCCGATGACCAGGGCCTTGGTATCGATGTGCTGCCAGTCATAGACCACGGGGTCATTGTAGAGGATGGACTGTTGCCAGGCCCGGATCCGCGCCAGCCTGGGCCACTCGGCCGTCAACGTCTGGCCGTACTGCCAGCGGACATAATCGAAGTACTCTTCCTGGAAGCCCTGCTCAAAGTAGACCAGGTGGCCACGCAGGATGGACTGGTAGGTGGTACCGTTCAGCACGCGCTCGTAGGCGTCCTCGATATCGGTCCACTCGCGGCCCTGGCGCTGATCCGTCATACCGATCTGGTTGACCATGGCGACGTGCGTCACCGCGTCCGGGTACTGCATGGCGAACCGGCTGGCCACCATTCCGCCCATGGAGTGCCCGACGGCCGCGGCTTCCTCGATGCCAAGATGATCCATCAGGGCCTTGATATTGGAGGACACCATGTTCAGGTTATAGGGTATATCCAGCTTGGAGGAGCGCCCATAGCCAATGCGATCGATGGCAACGGCGCGGAACCCGGCGGCGGTCAATGCCTCGATCATGGGCTCATAGGCCTTGCCGTAGAAATTCATGCCATGGAAGATCAGCACCGTGCGCCCATTGGCCGGCCCCGTGGGCTCGACATCCATATAGGCCATGTGGCCATCCTGCCCGAACAGGGTGACATTCATGTAATCGACTGGATACGGGTAAGGTACTTCCTCCATGGTGGAGGAAATCGGGCCCCATTCTTCCGGTGGCTCCGAAGGCGGCTCGAAGGACTGCGCCGACAGCGTGCCAGCGGCAAGCATCAGGGCCGTTCCGGCGAGGGTTTTCAAGCAGTTATGCGATGTCAGGGTCTGTCTCAGCAACGTGCATGGATTCATGGCGTATATACTCCGGCGTTCTCATTATTGTCCGCAGTGTACCAGCGCCCGGATCACTGCACCAGTTTCATCCCCACACGGGTGATGCGGCCACGCTCGGTGTCCGCGACCGTCCAGAGAAAGCCCTGCCACTCCATCTGGTCACCGATCACCGGCTTGCCGGCCATGCGTCTCGTCAGATACTGGCCTATGGTCCGTTGCTGCAGCGGCTCGGGAATCTGCAGTCCGTAGATGGCAGCCAGATTGCCCAGCAAGGCCTCCGCATCAAGAATGAAGTCGCCAAAGAACCAGCGATCGGTGTCTGACGCCGGCTCCTCACTGAACAGACGCCCCAGCGCCGGCAGGTCATGTTCGTGGCCGATGATGCACAGCATATCGTCGGCCAGCAGGCGGGTGCTGCCGGTCGGGTGCAGCAACTCCCGCCCCCGGAACAGCGCGGCGATGCGCGTTCCCTCGGGCATGCGAAGCCGCCGCAGCTGCTTGCCTATGCACCATTTCTCCGCACCGAGCCGGTACACGAACAGCTCCCACTCACTGGTGGGATGGATCTCCAGACCGGCGCGGGACATCGGTTCTGGCAGGGACGGAACGCGCACTCGCGCCAGACGGGTGGCGGCCGGCAATGATGTACCCTGCAGCAGCAGTGAAACCAGCACCACGAAGAAAGCCAGGTTAAAGTACTGCTGGGCATCCGGCAGGCCCGCCATCACCGGATAGACCGCCAGGATGATCGGTACCGCGCCACGCAATCCGACCCAGCTCATGAACAGTCGTTCGCGCCACTTGAACCGGATGAACGGCGCCAGACTGATCAGGACCGCCAACGGCCGGGCCACGAATATCATCCACAATGCGAGCAACAACCCCGGAATGGCGATCGGCAGCAGCTCACTGGGGGTAAGCAACAATCCCAACACAAGGAACATCCCGATCTGACTCAGCCAGGCGAGACCGTCCAGCACGCTGCGGATGGAAGTGCGGCTGCGCAGCGGCCGGTTGCCCAGCAACAGTCCACACAGATAGATTGCCAGAAAACCGCTGCCACCCAGCAGATTGGTCAGCGCAAACAGGAGAAGCCCACCACTCACGGCCAGCAGAGGGTAGAGCCCGTTGGCCAGAGTGAAGCGATTGATGAGTTGCAGCAGCACCCATCCACCGATGCCGCCGAGCGCCACACCCAGGCCGAACTGCTGCACCAGGGCCAGCAGGAAAGAGGCACTGAAGCCCGGCTCGGTACTCAGCAATACATCGATCATGGCCACGGTCAGGAAAATGGCCATGGGGTCATTGCTGCCAGACTCGATCTCCAGCGTGGCGCCGACCCGCTCATTGAGTTGACGCTGCCCCAGCAGGGAAAATACCGCCGCCGCATCGGTGGAGCCGACGATGGCCCCGATCAGCAACCCCTGATACAGATTCAGTTCGAACAGCCAGGCGGCCATCATGCCAGTCAGCGACGCGGTCAGCAGGACGCCGACGGTCGCCAGGGACAGTGCTGGTCCGAGGGCCACCTTGAAGGTGTTGGCGCGGGTGCGCATCCCGCCATCAAGCAGAATGATGGCCAATGCCAGATTACTGGCGAAGAAGGCCACGGTATAGTCATTGAACCGGATGCCTCCCAGGCCCTCTTCACCGGCCAGAATGCCCACACCGAGGAAAATGACCAGAATGGGAATACCCAGACGGGAAGACAGGGCGCTGACCAGCACACTGAAGCCGACCAACAGGGCCCCGATCAGAAATATCCCGTTGATACTCCCGACATCCATCAGTCACCGAACGGATGGCGCAGCAGGATGGTCTCTTCCCTGTCCGGTCCGGTAGAGATGATATCCACAGGCGCTTCCGTGACCTGCTCGATATAGTGGATATAATCGCGGGCGTTGGCGGGCAGCTCGTCCAGGCTGCGCGCACCGGAGGTGCTTTCCTTCCAGCCCGGCAGGGTTTCATACACCGGACGCAGCTTGTCAAAACCGCTTCCGGCTGCCGTGATGGCCGCTCCACCATCCTGCTCCTCATAGCCGGTGCAGACCTTGATCTCATCCAGCCCATCAAGCACATCCAGTTTGGTCAGGCAGATGCCGGATACACTGTTGATGCGGATGGCAAGGCGCACGGCGGCGGCATCGAACCAGCCACAGCGACGATCCCGGCCCGTGGTCGCGCCCTTCTCCTTGCCCACCGTAGCCAGGTGGGAGCCGACGGCATCGAACAGCTCGGTCGGAAACGGCCCGGCGCCCACGCGAGTGGTGTAGGCCTTGGTGATACCCAGCACGTAATCCAGGTACAAAGGTCCGTAGCCACTGCCGGTGGCCGTGCCACCGGCCGTCGTGTTGGACGATGTCACATAGGGATAGGTGCCGTGGTCGATGTCCAGCAGAGAGCCCTGGGCGCCCTCGAACAGGATGTTGTCTCCGGCCTTGCGATGGGCGTGCAGCAGATCCACCGTATCGGCGACCATGCCACGGACATCCTCGCCCTGCCGCAGGCACGTATCCAGAGTCTGCTGATAATCGACCTCGTCGGCCCGGTAATACTCACGCAGCAGAAAATTGTGGTAATCGAGCAATTCGCGAAGGCGGGCGGCGAACTCCCCCTCATCCAGCAGTTCATGCAGGCGGATGCCGCGGCGGGCCACCTTGTCCTCGTAGGCTGGACCGATGCCGCGCCCCGTCGTGCCGATCCTGCCCTCGCCGAGCCAGCTTTCCCGGGCCTGATCCAGCGCCACGTGGGATGGCAGGATCAGCGGACAGGCCCCGCTGACCCGCAGACGGTCACGCACCGGTACTCCGCGCTTCTCCAGGCCGCCCATCTCGTTGAGCAGGGCATCCAGACTGAGCACCACGCCATTGCCGATAACGCAGCTGACCCCTTCACGGAGAATGCCGGATGGCAGCAGGTGCAATACCGTCTTCTCCCCGTTGATCACCAGAGTATGACCAGCGTTGTGTCCTCCCTGGAAACGGGCAACGGCGGCCACCTCCGCCGTCAACAGGTCCACTATCTTGCCCTTGCCTTCATCCCCCCACTGGGTGCCCAGCACTACTGCACTCTTGCCCATGTCCATCCTGTCTCTGTTTTTCGGGTTCACTCGGTAATGCCGCCGGAACGCAGCACGGTTCATCGGGACGCCCACGGCGTCAGAGGCTGACCACCTGCCAGCCATTGTCCAGCCGGATCAATCGTCGGTTGCAGTTCAGCTCGGTGTGGCGCCCCGGACTGTCATCGGCCTCCGACAATGCCGTAATGACCCGCTCTCCCGAAGCACGCAGCTCGGCCACCCGTTGCAACAGTCCTGGATCGCTATCATCCGGCGCCAGAATGGCCGGCGCCTGCGCTGTGCGCAAACGACTGAGCCGCGACAATACCTTCAGATCGGCATCAAAGCCGGAAGCCGGTCTCGCCCGGCCATAGTCCCGGCCGATGGCATTGAATCGTCCACCCTTGGCGATGGCCCGACCGTGGCCCGCACTGTAGCTGGCGAACACGATGCCGGTGTGGTAGCTGTAGCCACGCAATTCGGACAGATCGTACCCCAGGCTGATACCGGGCAGTCGCCGATGGACGCTCTCGGCAATCGCCGCCAGCTCGTCCAGTTCGCGCTGCACTGTGGCCGGCGCATCCACAAACGCCTCACGGGCGCGATCCAGCACGGTCTCGTCCCCGTTGAGCCGGGACAGCCGGGACAGCATGGTCCGCAGGGACTCGTCCCGCACCGTGTTCCGCAACAGGGATTCTATATCGTTGGTGGCCTTTCGCTGCAGGGCGTCGAACAGGTCGTTCTCCGCCACCTCATCCAGACCGGCCGCCTGCACCAGGGTGCGGAACAGCCCCACATGACCCAGCACCAGGTGGACGTCGGGCACATCGATCTCGCGCAGCATCTGCATCATCAGGCAGATCAACTCGACATCACAGCCTGTGCCCTCGTGCCCGAACAGCTCGGCTCCAACGCGCAGCGGGATCCGGGAGGTCTGCAGTCCCCGTGGCCGGGTATGCAGCACATTGTCGGCGTAACACAGCCGGACCGGCCCTTCACGGTTGAGGTTGTGGGCATCGATCCGCGCCACCTGCGGCGTGATATCGGCCCGGATACCCATCATTCGACCACTCAGCTGATCGGTGATCTTGAAGGTCTGCAGATCCAGGTCATGCGACGAGCCCACTAACAGGGAATCAAGGAATTCGATCAACGGCGTGATGACCAGTTCATAGCCCCAGCTGTCATAGAGGTCCAGGATACGGCGTCGCAGGGTTTCCAGCTTGTGCGCCTCGCGCGGCAACACCTCCTCGACGCCATCCGGCAACAGCCAGCGATCAGCGCGTGTCATTGTAACGTCCTGTTCAGTTGATCAGATAAAGCAGTATCACGCCGACCAGCATGCTGGTCAGACCCGCCAGCCGCAGCTGGCGGTCATCGGCCTGACTCACCGCGATCAGCATGGCCTTCCAGCGCCGCGGTGCCGCAAAGGGCAGCAGCCCCTCCAGCACCAGCATCAGGCAGAAGGCGATGGCCAGCTCATGCCACATGGTCGTGCCATCCAGTCATCGGTCCGCCTTTACTCAGCATTCCGATCCGGACTGGACTGCAGGTACCGGAAGTAGTCACTGGTCGGCTCAAGCAGCAGCACATCATCCCGGGAATCGAATGTCTCCCGGTAGGAGTCGAGGCTGCGCGTGAAGGCATAGAACTCCGGATCCTTCTGGAACGCCGCCGCGTAGATACCCGCCGCCTCGGCGTCACCCTCACCCCGGATACGCTCGCCATCCCGGGTCGCCTCGGCCATCAGGACCTGGACCTGACGATCGGCGTCGGCCTCGATGCCGATGGCCAGCTCGTTACCACGCGACCGCAACTGCTGGGCCTCACGGTTCCGTTCGGATGTCATCCTTTCGTAGACGGAAGAGCGCACATCATCCGGCAGATCGATGCGCTTGACCCGCACATCGATGACCTCGATACCGTACTCGTCGGTGGTGTACTCGTTCAGCTCCTGGGTCAGCTCATTCATCAGCAGATCCCTCTGTCCGGAGACCACTTCCTGAAGATCCCGCTCACCGACCTTGTTACGCAGGCCGTCATTGACGCGCTGCGCCAGCAGGGCATTGGTGCGGTTCACATCGCCGGAGGTGGCCGTGTAGAACCCCTGCACATCGGCAATGCGCCACATCGCGTAGGAGTCCACCAGCAGCGCCTTCTGCTCCAGCGTCAGATAGCGCTGGGGCGTGGCATCCACGGTCAGAATCCGCGCATCAAACTTGCGCACCGTATGAATATACGGAATCTTGAAATGCAGACCAGGCGCGATGTCCGCTGCCACGATGTCACCGAAACGCAGCATCACGGCGCGTTCCGTCTCCCGTACGACGTACAGGCTGTTGGCGCCGATGATCACGACCAGCGCCGCCACTATGCCCAGTATTGTATTCCTCATATCAACGTCCCCCCCGGCCGGACAGCGATGATGAACCGCCGCGGCCTGAATTCGATGTACCGGATGAAGACGACTGTCCGGACTGATCCATCAGCTGCTGCATCTGGCGCTCGGTCAGCCTCGAGGTATCAATCTGTTCGCTCTCGTCCAGGCTGCGGCTCATGATCCGGTCCAGCGGCAGGAACATCATGTTGTTGCCGTTTTCCACATCGATCAGCACCTTGCTGGTATTGCTCAACACATCCTGCATGGCATCGATGTAGAGACGCTCACGCATGACCTCGGGCGAGTTCTGGTACTCGGCCACCAGCATGTCGAACCGGTCGGCCTCACCCTGCGCCAGGTTGGTGACCCGGTCGCGATAGGCATTGGCCTCCTCGATGATGCGCTGGGCTTCACCCCGTGCCTCGGGCACTACCCGGTTGGCATAGGACAGCGCCTGGTTCTGGGCACGCTGCTCGTCCTCGCGGGCACGAATCACGTCATCGAAGGCTCCCTGGACCGGCGACGGTGGTTGTGCATCCTGCACGTTGACCTGAGTGACCAGGATACCGGTACCGTAATGATCCATGTATTGCTGGGACCGTTGCTGTACCTCGGCGGCCACATCGGCCCGGCCCTGCGTCAGCACCAGGTCCATGGTGGTACTGCCAACCACATGGCGGATAGCTGATTCCACGGCCTGATTCAAACCACCGCGGGGATCCCGCACCTGGATCACATAGCGCACCGGATCCTGGATGATGTACTGGACCGAGATCTCGACATGGACGATATTCTCATCCGCGGTCAGCATGTCATTGGCATAGGAGCTGGTATTGACCTGTGAGACGTTTACCTTCTGCACCGTGTCGATCAGCGGCGGATTCCAGCGCAGGCCCGGCATGACTTCCGCTTCCTGCAGCTCACCGAACCGCATGACCACGCCGCGTTCGGCTTCGTCCACGGTGTAGAACCCCATCGCGGCCCAGACCACCACGGCCAGCAGGACCAGTCCACTGAGCAGGCCGGCCGGCACTCCACCGCCACCGCCTCCATCACCGGAACCACCACCGTCACCCTTGCCCCCGAACAGGCCCTTCAGACGTCCGGTGAACTTCTTTATGACCTCGTCCAGATCAGGTGGTCCCTGGTCGCCGCGGTTTCCACCGCCACCTCCCCAGGGATCGTTGTTCTTGTTACCGGGCTCATTCCACGACATTACTTACTCCATAACCGGATAATCAACCGGATGATTTTAACGAATATTGATGTCTTCGTGCAGTAGACGATCGAAATCAAATCGCGGCAGCCGTACTTCCAGATGGAGCCGGCCGTCCGTATCGACACTCTCATGCTGAACGGCCCCACGCTCATACAGGCGTGAGCGCAGTCTGCCCTGATGGGGAGCCAACACCAGTTCCTGCTCCACGAAGTCTTCCCCAAGGCGCTCGCTGATCGCCTCGGCGAGCAGTTCAAGCCCCTCTCCCCGTAGCGCGGATACCCGTACACGGATCGGAACACCATGCTCATCGCGGTCTATACCGGGGCTGACATCCTCCAGCAGGTCGATCTTGTTGTAGACCTCCAGCCGCGGCACCTCGTCCGCGCCGATCTCGGTCAGTACCTCTTCCACCTGATCGATGTAGTGGTCGCGATGTTCGTTGGCGGCATCGATGACATGCAGTAGCAGGCTGGCCTGGACGGTCTCCTCCAGTGTGGCACGGAACGCTTCCACCAGTTTGTGCGGCAGGTGACTGATGAACCCCACCGTGTCCGCGAGGATGGCTTCCCCGTAATTGGGCAGTTGAATCTTGCGCAGCGTCGAATCCAGCGTGGCAAACAACTGATCGGCGGCATACAGTTCTGAATGGGTCAGCGCATTGAACAACGACGATTTCCCTGCGTTGGTGTACCCCACCAGAGAGACCGAAGCGATCTCCGCGCGTCGCCGGGCCCGGCGCCCCTGATCCCGCTGCGCGCGCACCTTGACCAGACCTTTCTCGATCTGCTTGATGCGTTGCCGGACCATGCGTTGGTCCATTTCCAGCTGCGTTTCACCAGCGCCCCGCAGATTGACACCCCCTTTCTGCCGGTCCAGGTGCGTCCAGCCACGTTTCAGACGCGAGACCACATGTTGCAGCTGCGCCAGTTCCACCTGCAGCTTGCCTTCATGGCTGCGGGCGCGCTGGGCAAAAATCTCGAGAATCAGACCGGTCCGATCCAGTACGCGACACTTCAGCTCGCGCTCGATATTGCGCTCCTGACTCGGCGACAGCGCGTGATTGAACAGCACCAGGGACGCCTGGTGAGCCCGCACTGTATCACCAATTTCAGCCAATTTGCCTTTCCCGACAAAATAACCCGGATCCGGCATTTTCCGACTACCTTTGATGAATTCAGCTGGATACAGCCCTGCCGAACGCACCAGTTCCTCGAACTCCGCGGGGTCTTCCTGGTCGCTACCGGCCTCTATGGCCAGATGGACCAGTATGGAGGTTTCCCCCCCTTCAGGTCGTTCGAAAAACAATCAGATCCTCATTCAGGCAGCATTGCCTGCAGTGTCGGAGCCCTCGGCGGCATCGCCCGCGTTGCTGGACGGCAGTTTCACGGATCGGGCCGGGACCACGGTGGATATGGCATGCTTGTAAACCATCTGGTTTACCGCGTTTTTCAGCAGAATGACAAACTGGTCAAACGACTCGATCTGACCCTGCAGCTTGATACCACTGACCAGATAGATCGAGACAGGAATCCGCTCTTTCCTCAGCGCATTCAGGAAAGGGTCTTGTAGAGAATGCCCTTTTGACATTGTGTTCTCCTTGGTTTATGGACGGATACTACATGACGTCTGAGCGCAGCAATTTCAAGACCCTGTCCAGCATTCCAGGATTCTGACTGTCCACATTCCTCAACGTCTGCCAGCTGCGCAACCAGGTCATCTGACGCTTGGCCAGCTGCCGCGTTGCAATGATACCCCGTTCTACCATGGCTTCATAGTTCATTTCACCGCCCAGATAGCGCCACACCTGACGATAGCCGACGCTGCGTATGGACGGCAGGGATTCATCCAGATCTCCACGTTGCCGCAGAGCCTGAACCTCATCAATCAGCCCGGCATCCAGCATGGACCGGAAACGTCTGGCGATCTGTTCATGCAATACGCTGCGATCACCCGGCTGGACCGCAAGAAAGTACAGATCGAACGGCAGATCATCACCACCGTTGCGCCGCTGCAACTCACTGAGAGGGCGCCCGGTCAGTTCGAACACTTCCAGGGCCCGCTGCAGACGCTGTGGATCAGTGGGCTGGATACGGGCCGCCGCCTCCGGATCCACCTGCCGCAGGCGCCGATGCACCGCGGCCCAGCCTTCGTCAGCCGCCATGGCGTCGATGCGGGCACGCACCTCCGGATCGGCGTCGGGCAGATCAGCCAGGCCGTCGCGCAGCGCCCGGAAGTACAACATGGTGCCTCCCACCAGCAGCGGGACCCGGCCCTGCTCCTGGATATCCCTCATCTCGCTCAGGGCATCACGCCGGAAGGCGGCCGCCGAATAGCGTTCAGCGGGATCCAGGATGTCGATCAGGCGGTGCGGGGCCTGTTGCAGCGTGCCCGCGTCGGGTTTGCCGGTGCCGATATCCATGCCACGGTAGATCTGTGCGGAATCGACGTTGATGATCTCCATGGGCAGACGCTGCACCAGCTCGACGGCGAGTCCCGTCTTCCCGGCCGCTGTCGGCCCCATCAGACAGACGGCCGGTGGTCGATGTCGGTCTGCTGGCATCACTGCCCCCGGAGAAACCACTTGTCCAGGTCGGCCAGACTCTGGAACACCCAGGTGGGACGACCATGGTTACACTGATCACTGCGCTCCGTACGCTCCATGTCACGTAGCAGCGCGTTCATCTCGGGAACCGTCAGGCTGCGATTGGCGCGTACCGAACCATGACAGGCCATGGTCGACAGCAGTTCATCCCGGTATCGGGACACACGATGGCTTTCGCCATGCTCCAGGATGTCGGACAGCACATCCCTGACCAGCTGCTCGACGTCGGCCCGTGCCAACAGCGCCGGCACCTGCCGCACGATGATGGATTCCGCCGCCACCCGCTCGATGTCCAGCCCCAGCCTGTGCAGTTCGTTGGCCTGCGCCGCGGCGCAGTCCGCCTCGGCCTGGCTGACGGCAACGGATACCGGTACCAGCAGCGGCTGCGCCCTGATACCCTGCTCATCCATGGCCACTTTGAGGCGCTCGTAGGTGATCCGTTCATGCGCGGCATGCATGTCCACCATGATCAGCCCTTCGCGATTCTCGGCCAGAATATAGATGCCATGCAGCTGGGCCAGGGCATATCCCAGCGGAGGCACCTCCTCATCCTCGGCCAGGCGCTGATAGGTCTGCATCTGATCCGCCACCTGACCACGATCCGGCACGGAGGACCGCCAACCACCCGTCGGCAGGGAGCGCGCGGAAGCGGAAGCGACACCGGAACCGACCACTTCACCGGTCTGCTCATTGACCCGCAGTCCCAATCCACCCTGCACCGGCACGTCATGGGCTTCGTCCGGCAATGGCTGTGCCTCCCCCCGGTCTCGCGGCTCCATGCGGTCACCGGGCCGCAGGTCCGCCAGGGCACGATGCAGTGAACGGAACAGGAAATCATGCACCAGCCGACTGTCCCGGAAGCGCACCTCATGCTTGGTGGGATGCACATTGACATCCACCAGCGCCGGGTCCAGCTCCAGGTACAACACATACGCGGGATGGCGCCCATGGTAGAGAACGTCCTGATAGGCCTGGCGGACGGCATGGGTGATCAGCCTGTCCCGGATCACCCGACCATTGACATAAAAATATTGCAGATCGGCCTGACTGCGGGAAAAGGTCGGCAGACTGACCCAGCCATGCAGGCGCAGACCGGATGCCTGCATGTCCACGTGGACCGAATTGTCCACGAATGCCGGGCCGCAGACCAGCGACACGCGCCGCTCCCTGGCGATATCCGAATCGGCCGCCTGAAGCTGGTGAATCGAGCGCTGGTTGTGACGCAGACTGAAACTGACATCGAACCGACTCAGTGCCAGCTTTTTCAGAACCTCTTCCAGGCGCTGGAACTCGGTGCGCTCGGTCCGCAGGAACTTGCGTCGGGCCGGGGTGTTGAAAAACAGATCGCGAACCTCGACCGTGGTCCCCACCGGATGGGCCGCCGGGCGCACATCGGCCTCCATCTCCTCGCCTTCCGCCTGCACCTGCCAGGCCACCTCGTCTTCCGCGCCCACCCATCGAGAGGTCAATTGCAGGCGGGAGACCGAGCTGACACTGGCCAATGCCTCGCCCCGGAAACCCAGGCTGCCGATGCTTTCAAGATCGTCGAGCGTGACGATCTTGCTGGTGGCATGCCGGCTGAGCGCCAGCGGCAGATCCTCGCGCGCGATACCCTGACCGTCGTCTCGCAGCCGGATCAGTCGCACACCACCCTGCTCCACCTCGACATCCACGCGTCCCGCACCGGCGTCAAGGCTGTTCTCCAGCAACTCCTTGACCACGGAGGCCGGTCGCTCCACGACCTCCCCGGCAGCGATCTGGTTGGCCAGTCTCTGATTGAGCAGGGCAATTCGGGGCATGTACAGCGTCACCTCGTCATGGAGCGGGAATGGTCAGCACCTGGCCGACATGGATGACATCACCATTGATGTCATTGACGGTGCGCAGTCGCGACAGACTGACGCGGTAGCGATCGGCGATACCTGATAACGTTTCTCCGCGAGCGATCACGTGTTCCGTGGACTGCGAGGCCAGCCAGCCACCCTCTCCACCGGGAATGGCCAACGTCTGACCGACATGGATGACATCACTGTTGCGCAAGCCGTTGGCGGACCGCAGTTCAGCCAGGGTGACCCCGTGTTGCTGCGCGATGACGGACAGGCTGTCACCGCGACGCACCATGTACTCGGAGACGCGGGGCATCCGGATCTCCGGCAGCTCTCCGTTGGACTTCTGCCAGGCCAGCAACGTTCCCTCCGGCGGTGAATCATGGAAATACCCCATCACCCCCCGGGCAATGGCATCCGCCAGGCGGCGCTGATACCCGGGACTGGTCAGCATACGCGCTTCGGTCGGGTTGGACAGGTAGCCGGTCTCGATCAGCAGGGACGGGATATCAGGCGAGCGCAGCACCCACAGATTGGCCCGCTGGGGTTTGTCGCGGCGCAATCGGGCCACCCGCCCCACGGTGTCCAGAATATGTGAGCCGGCATTGATGCTCTGCTCGATGCTCCAGTTCATCGACAGGTCCAGCAGCGTGAGCGCCAGATCCTCCTCGTATTCCGCCAGGCTGGTTTCACCGGTCAACCCGCCCAGGAGTCCGGCCGAGTTCTCCCGCTCGGCCACCCGCCGGTTGTTCTCGGCTTCCGCGGTACTCTGCGAGAGCGCGTAAATGGTCACACCCTCGGCCCGGGAGGAGCGGAATGAGTCGGCATGAATCGACAGAAAGATATCGGCCCGGTTATTGCGGGCCAGTTGGGGCCGGCGCTGCAACTGCACGAAATGATCGTCATTGCGGACCATGACCGGACGAAAGCCCGGAATCGCTTCCAGACTGTCATGGAGCGCTCGGGATATGGCCAGGGCCACGTCTTTCTCGCGGATGCGCCCGTCGTACCCGATCGCCCCCGGATCATCGCCCCCGTGACCGGCATCGATCGCCACCACCACGTCGCGTCGCAGGTCATCCGCCTCGGGCACCGGTTGCGGCTCCCGCACGGGAGCGCTGCGGTCCAGATCGTAGAGGTCCAGCACCAGACGATGCCCCAGGGGACCCTCCGGCTGCAGCGTAAAGCTGGTCGGGTTGACCGCTTCGGAGATGTCCAGCACAACCCGAAGGTCATTGCCATTGCGTACCGCATGCCGGATACCGGTCACCGGACTGCCCGAAAAGTCCATACTGTCCAGATTCACCCGTAGCCGGGCATCCTGGACATCGACCACCACACGGTACGGGTCCTCCAGCATGAAGACGCTGTATTCGAGCGGTTGGTCGGTATCGAACACCAGGCGGCTGTACTCCGCATCGCGCCAGAATCGAGCATCCTCGATGTCCACCGCCTGCGCCACCCGCGGCATCAGCATCAGGCAACACACAGCCATGAGCACCAGCTTTGCGGCAATCGGACCCTCCAGACTGTATCGCCGATCGGTCATTTCCATGCTATCGTATTTTCCACGCCTGACTGCCCCGATATCAAGTCGACCAGTCGACTGCCTGCCGCGGTCATCGCATGCCATTGCAATCGCCGGCCGGTTTTCTCCGGGCTCAACCGGATGGCCAGGTCGGCCGACGGCAGGAAGCCCGCGCCCCGGTCCGGCCACTCGACCAGACACAGCCGACCCGACTCGAAACAATCATCCACTCCCAGAAACTCGACCTCTTCCGGGTCGACCAGCCGGTACAGGTCAAAATGACAGACCGGAATCCGGGTATCCTCGTACGGCTCGACCAGTGTATAGGTCGGGCTCTTCACCGGCCCCCGATGCCCAAGCGCCCGCATGACCCCTCGGGCAAGGCAGGTCTTGCCCGCTCCCAGATCGCCGCTCAGCGTGATCATCAGTGCAGCCGGAAGATTTCCGGAAGCCAGCAGGCTGGCGGCGGCCCGGGCGATGGCCGCACCGGCCGCCTCCGTGGCCTGCTCGCTGTCCAGAAACCGGTTGCCTTCCCCGGGGGGATCCATCATGACCGGGCTCCTCGTCGCCGTTGCCCGACCAGCTGGTGTATCGGCAGCATCAGATCCGATGCCAGCAACCCCCGCTCCCCTTCCAACGCTGCCAGATCGGCACTCTCGCCGTGAATGGCCACGGCCGCCCGGGTCGCTCTCGACAGCGGCATGCGCTGGGCCAGCAGGCCTGCAATGAGCCCCGACAGCACATCGCCCATGCCTCCGGTCGCCATTCCGGGATTGCCCTCCGTACAGACATCCATGCCGATGCCTTCCTGCCCAGCGATGGCAGAGGCGCCTTCTTCTGGATAACAGATCACGGTGCCCACTCCCTTGATCAGCGCCACACCACCCCATCGCTGCTGAATGGCGCGCGCCGCGGCAAAACGGTCCGCCTGGATCTCCGCCGCCGAGCAACCCAGCAGCCGGCCCGCTTCCCCCGGATGCGGCGTAAGTACAGTCAGGTCCGCGAGAGGCTCCGGCAGGCCCACTTCCCGGGCGCGGGCCAGCAGATTCAGCGCATCGGCGTCCAACACCAGTGGCAGACCATTGTCACATTGCCATTGGATCACCTCGCGCAGGACCGCCACGGACCAGGACGACTGGCCGAGCCCGGGACCCGCCACCAGTGCAGTGGCCGACTGCAGCACGGGCAACAGGGCCGGCAATAATGCGCCAGAACTGGCCACCGCCTCACTGATACCCCGCACCATCACTTCGGGCCGTCGTGCCAGTGACGGCGCCACATGGACGGGGCGCGTCAGCAACGAGACCGTGCCGGCTCCGCCGCGGGCCGCGGCTTCACTGCACAGCAGGGCGGCACCGCCAAACCCGTCATCGCCCGCGGCCACCACAACGCGGCCGCAGTCGCCCTTGTGCGTCGCCAGCGTGCGCGGTGGCAGCCAGGGCAGCACCCGCTGCACATCCAGCCGCCATGCCGATGGCGCCCCCACTTCCGGGCGATCATACAGTTCGCCGGGCACATCCAGGCGATTGAACAACAGTTCTCCACACCGGTCCGGTCCGGACGCGGTGAACAAGCCGCGATTCAGACCAATGAATGACAGCGTCACCGAGGCCGCCACGGCTACTCCGGCTACGCGCCCGGTATCACTGTCCAGTCCTGATGGCAGATCCACCGACAGCACCGGCAATCCACTGCGATTGATCTGTTCGATGGCATCCCGGTACGGTGGGCGGACCTCGCCACGGATACCGGTTCCCAGCATGGCATCAATCACGACACAGCCCGCGGCGCCTCTTTCACGGCGCTTTTCCAGCGCACCGGCGATAGTGGCAGAGTCGGCTTCCTGCATCGGAACCGCCTGATTGCGGGCCAGCTGAAGAGCACGCGCGGCCTCGTTCCTCAGGCCATCCAGTGCGCCCAACGCCAGGACCTCGACTGCCAGTCCTGCTTCCGCGGCCAGCGCAGCCAGTACCAGACCATCCCCGCCGTTATTGCCGGGACCAGTGAAGATCAGCAGATCGCGGGCACCGGGCCAGTGTTCCTCCAGCGTGCGGAACAGCGCGGCGCCGGCGCGCTGCATCAGGACAAACCCCTCGATGCCACTGGCTACCGCCAGCCGGTCCAGCTCGCGGGTCTGCGCAGCGGTAAAGAGTCGTTGGTGGATGGCTCGCGGCATCAGCCCATTCTGGCAATCAATCGGTGAATGAGACGCAATGCAGTCTCCAGGTCCTCGACCGGTATATCCTCGGTCTGCTCCATGGCCCAGGGATCCTGGACCGACCGCAGTGCGTTGTAGATCTGTTGACCCTGCTCCGTCAGCACCACCAATGGAGACCGACGGTGCCTCGGGTTGTCCGCATAGACGGTCAGTCCGTCATGCTTCATCACATCGGTAATACGCTGCACCGCCTGGCGGGACTGTCCCAGCGCTCTGGCAATGGCCGGTACCGTGACGCCACCGGGTGACAATGCGATGACGCCGATCACCTTCCAGCGCGCGCTGGTCAGCCCCAGACTACCAGCCATCCGATCTCCCTCCGCCTGAAGGATACCGTTCAGCCGGAAAACGGACAGTACGAGATCTAGAAACAGTTTACGCTTCGGCGAATGCACCAGGGTCACCCTCCCGAGGGAATGGTATCATCTTACCATCATTGGACTGTCTCCGGGTCGAATCGGTTCACCGGCGACGGTCCGAACGACAGCCACGTGTCATTGGCCTGCTGCCCCACGCCCGGCTCACTCCAGTTGCAGACGCCGTCGGGGAAAATCGCTTCCAGACGGTCCTGCTCCTGCTCCGTGAAGTCCACGGCATAATCACTGTAATCGACAGGCTTGAGCTGACATTTCAACACATCATTGCTGAGCGGCCCACCGGCCACGAGGCGCAACCCGGCATGCGGCGGATACAGTGCGTTACAACGTCCTTCGCTGTTGTCAAACAGGCGCTCCCGGTTGAACTCGGCCTCCTCGACGATCCGCTCTCCACCGGGCGTGAAGCAGTCATCGCGCAGCCCTTCCGGACGGCGGGCCGAGATCAGCTCGCCAGCCGTCAGTGTATCGTCCGGCCGCTCATGGATTGCCGCCAGCCACTGGTCCATCAGCGCCAGATTCTCCCGTTCCAGTGACAGGGATTGATCGTGCCGGCGAATCACATAGTTGTCGGCATGGCCATTATCCCGGACCAGCCGTGCCCGCGTGGTGAAGGAATAGACACTGGCATGGAAATTCCCTTCATCATCCAGGTAGGTGCGGTCGTCAATGATCGGCACCCGCGACAATCCGGCACTGCCACCGGTCACCCGTCCGGTGGCATAGGCCGTCCTGATGGCGGCCAGATCCCCCTGCGTGCGCCCGCTGGTCGGCTGGTAGTCGATGTCCCACCCCCCGATGGACTCATTCAATGACAGGAACAGCGCCTTGCTGATCCTGCCCTCGTTCAGTGCGGCAAGGCCATACTGCACACCGACATTGTCATGGGGACTGGGCGCCACAGTGCGCTCGCTGCCCAGTTCCGGGTGGTCGCGCTCACCGAAGATGTTGCTCATGCCATCATAGATGGAACAACGCACGCCATCAGGATTGTCCCTGACGTCATAGCGGTCCTCTGGCGGAATCACCTCTGGACAGTCGTAGGGCGATATCCTGTCGGGCCGCTGACCCAGCGACTCATTGCAGAGATGCCAGTTCGGCCAGCCCCCGATCGCGGCCTTGGTCTCGTCTTCCAGCCCCAGTTCCGGATCATTGACAAAACGACGGAGAGGCCCGCTACACTCCTGGGCATCGATAAAATACGTCACCGCGTCCGAAAACGTCATGCCCGGCAACAACCCGTCAAGAAGGCCGGGGTAGGCACCGGCAATCAACAACTGCTGCATGGCTCCACCCGAGGCACCACTGCCGATGGTGTAACGGGGCACTCCATACTGTTCGATGAACCGCTCCTTGACCATCATGGTCGTCTCTGCCGACACCACATCGTTGCACCCCCCCTGCGCATTGACATTCAACGTCGAGGAAGCGACCGCGTAACCCTGTGACAGCATCATGTCCCGGAGCACCCCGCCAGTGGATGTACCCTGGAAATAACCGGCTTCACAGCCCCCGCCGAAGGTATACACAAGCCGACCGTTCCAGGCGACAGGCATGGCCTCCAGCGAACGGGTCGGATCGGGCCGACGACTGACCGGATCATACAGCATGGCAATCTGGTAGATCGCCCGGTTCAGCGTGCCGGTTTCCAGCCTCACCACATACGGCACCCGCCGTCCTTCCGTGGTTTCGGTCATGACGACATCATCGGGTGGCGTATCCGGATTGTCCAGCGGCAGGAAGGATTCGTCCCCTTCCGCCTTGTAGACGTGATCGACTCTGGTCGGCAGCATACAATTCTCGTCCGCTTCACCGAGGTCCAGAAAATCACCATTGCCAATGGCAAAACGCCTGGGCGTGCCATCGTCCCGGGGCGTCAGCTCGTCAACACAATAGTAGGGCGTCTGATGAGATCCCGAGATCACCGGTCCGCTGGCCGGATAATTGACCAGTGACATGGCGGCTTCAGCCTCTCCGGCCACCACCGTCACGCGGTTCTGTCCTTCCTGCAGATCATCTATCGTGTGTCTGTATACACGCTGCCCGTCATCCTCTTCGTAAAGCGCGAGACGTTGCGTGGATGGCATGCCATTGATCAACAGGCCTGGAGTGCTGTCCCCCTGATGGCGGATCTCCAGTAGCGCATCACCGGCGGTGACCAGGTGAGGCTGCCCCGAAAGCAGCTCCATGCTCAGCTGATCCGGTGAAGAAGGACCCGGCTCGGAACAGGCCGAAAACCCGGCCACGGTGGTCAACACGACGGGAAGCAGGCATTGCAGCTTCATTATTCTTCTCTCCCCACTGACAATGTCATTAATGTCGCATGAAGCAGGTATTGAATCAAACGCCGAGCTGATGGACACTGGAAGACCTTGTACTCCTTTTCCGGTGGCTGTCCCGATGAACCTGTTCCGCTCGGCGAGCGTTCTGACCCGCATCCTGCTCTTCGGTCTCATGCTGACCGGATCACAGATGAGCGCGGCCCAACCCGCGCCGGGAGGATTCAGCGCCCCGCCGGCCATCCAGTCTGGCGACCCCTACGACGAACTGGCCGGCGAATTTGCATTCGTCCGCCTGCAGTACGACTCGCTTTACCAGGGTCGCTGGGGCTACGGCGCCTGGTCCACCGACTTTCCGGCCGCCGACAACAATTTTCTGCGCGGTGTCTCCCGGCTCAGCCACATCCGCGTCATGCCGGACCCGATCGTATTGCGGCTGGATGATGAGGAAATTTTCGAATATCCGATCCTCTATGCGCTGGAGATGGGACGCGGGGGTGGCCCGCGGTTCTCGCCGGAGGAAGTGGAGAACCTGAGGGAATATCTGCTGCGGGGAGGCTTCCTGCTGGTGGACGACTTCTGGGGATCGCGGGAATGGGACGCGTTTGAAGCGGCGATTTCCGCCGTATTTCCCGACCGGGACATCGTGGATATCCCGCCGGACCACGAGATCTTCAGCATCTACTACGACATTGAGGGCCCCCAGATGATCCCCGCACTGGGCAATCCATCCAATCGTCCGGAGCGCGACGCCACTCATGCCGAAGTCCGCGCCATCCTGGATGATGATGACCGCATCATGGTGTTGATCAACTGGAACACGGACATGGGAGACGGCTGGGAACACACCTATCACCCAGGGTATCCGACACGATTCGCCAATCTGGCCTACCGGATGGGCCTGAATTACCTGATCTATTCACTGACCCACTAGAAGTCACTGAAAGCCGGCGCAGTAATCCTCTTCTTCCGTGGCGGGAGTGAACCAGACGTAGTCCCAGGGCGGGACCTCGCCCGGGGACAGATACGCCTCCGGCGTCTGTTTCCCCTCTTCCACTTCCAGGAAAGCCACGGTCACCACATCGGCATCGTCGGGCAGATAGGCCGCGACCCCGACGTCATTGCGCACATGGTAGTTGCCGGCGATCAGCACGCGCGCACCCACCGATGCGCCACCGTCCCGAAGGCTTTGCGCCATGGCATGGTCCCGCGCCTGCTGTATTCTCACCATGGCCGGGATCTGGTCATCAGGCAGCTGGCCGCAATGACTCTCGCGGATATCATCATGGAGCTGCCCCAGCAAGGCCTCGTCAAGCGTCCCGCTGGTCGCCTCCGCCGGCTCGCCCCGGTAAATCGACATGACTTCTTCCGTATCGATATTGCCGGCTTTCAGTCGAACCGCCGGGCGGGCCAACACCGCCTGCAGTACCGGCCGATAGAATGGCCAGTGCCAGCCGCTTTCCCAGCCAAGGGCTTCATTGAGCCTGGCGTCCATGCCCGCCAGCTCCGGGTCCAGCGCATCGATCCGGGCCTGCTGCCTGCCTGTCAACATCTCCATGCTGAGCAATACCACCTCCCCCTCGGCCAGCATTGGCTCAAGCAATGCCAGACGCAGGGCATGATGATCCGGATTGTCATGCTTCTCTCCCAGCAGGACGAAGTCCGCATTGCGCATCCGTGCCCGCAGACGGGCCGGAGAGAGACTCCGGTCGCGCTGAACATCATGGACAGTGCCTGCCAGCGGGTGTTCCTGCAGCCGCGGGGCCTGCCATTCAGGGTGAGGATCCGTGGCACAGGCGGCCAGCACCAGCAGCACTGCGAGGCCGCCGAAGACTCTAGAGAAGGGATGGGTAATCAAAGCCATGCAACTCCGCCGTGTCAGCGGTCAGGTCCGTCCACGATGCCACGGCGAATGACAGGCAGGCGCAACCCCCGCTCGGTACATTATCGATACTGACGTTGCCGCAGAACCGGTTCAACAGTTCCGTGACCGCCGGGTTGTGCCCCACCAGCATGATGGCCTCGTAGCCATCATCCAGTTCGCGACAACTCTGCAACAGCCGGCTTTCCCCGGCCAGGTACAGGGCGCCTTCCGGCTGCACATCGGCTTCTCCCAGCCCGAACTGCAGAGCGAACAGACAGGCCGTTTCCCGTGTCCTGACGGCCGGACTGCAGACAATGCGCCGTGGCGGCGGCGCCTCCCGCGTCTTCAGCTTGGTCGCCACGGTTGGCACGTCACGTCGGCCGCGATCACTCAGAGGCCGATCGAAATCGCGCTCTCCGGGACCAGCCTGAGCGGCATGGGCATGTCTTGCCAACCAGAGTGTCTTCGTCATTCACGTGCTCACTCGGCACACTGAGCGCCGCCTGTCGGTGGAGATCTTCAAAGGAGATTGTAACGTAGTCGGCCGGCAATGTATCGGCTGGACATCACCTGCCGATTTCATCAGAATCCGACGTGAACTCCAAGACTTCAAAGGAACATTTCATGCACCTACGCCCATCGCTGGCATGCAGTTGTGCAGCAGGCCTGCTGATCGCTTTTACCCTGTCAGGAACCGCCCTTGCCCAGCAGGGTGACCCGGAATGGGAGACCGACACGGAATTCGAACTGGGAGCTGT
>JAWLFN010000196.1:0-5182 GCA_041685555.1 Gammaproteobacteria bacterium
GTTGATGACCAGCAGATCCTCGTCCTCGAACACGATATCGAGCTCCAGTGACTCCGGAACCCAGTCGTTTCCGGCCAGACTCTCCTGCCGGGCCCGCAGACGCAATGTCTCCCGGCCCAGCAGCCGATGCCGGGGCTTCGCGGCGCGACCATCCACCAGCAGATCCCCGTCACGGATCCACCCCTGCAGGCGTACCCGGGAGTAGTCCGGAAACAGCTCCGCGGCCACCCTGTCCAGCCGATCGCCCGCCAGGAGATCCGGCACAATGGCTGTCTCGTTGATGATTTCTTCTGTCATGGTCCGCTCTGCCTTGCTGTCCAGGCTGCCATTCTACTACGTAAGGAACTTTTCCACAGGGTTTGGGGTCAGTCAGGCTGCTGTGTTTTAATACCGCTCTACCGTCCATGATCAGATTACAGGTGCCCGTACCGTGAGAATTCTGTCCGTCATCCTGCTGTGCCTGAGCGCAGTCTCCTGTTCCTGGTGGACCCAGGGAGACCGCGACGAATACGCGGGCATGTCCACGGAGCAACAGTTTTATGAACGCGCCAACCGCCAGCTCAATGCCGGCAACTACTCGCAGGCCGTGTTGACCTACCAGGCACTGGAGTCACGCTTCCCGTTCGGCCAGTATGCCTCCCAGGCCCAGCTGGAGCTGATCTACGCCCATTACCGCAGCAATAGCCTGGAGGCCGCAAGGGCCGCTGCCGACCGATTCATCCGACTGCACCCCGACCATCCCAGTATCGATTACGCGTACTACATGAAGGGCGTGGCCTCATTCTCGGAGAACAGCGGTTTTGTCAGCCGGTTTCTGCCCACGGACGCCTCCAAACGTGACATTACCCGCGCCGAGGATGCCTTCAATGAATTCTCATTGCTGTTGTCTCTCTATCCCGACAGCGACTATGCGGCTGATGCCAGGGCAAGGATGATCTTTCTGCGCAATACACTGGCCCAATACGAAATCCACGTGGCAGATTACTACATGGAACGGCGCGCCTATATCGCGGCCCTGAACCGGGCACGTTACGTGGTGGAAAATTTCCAGGGCACTCCCCAGGTGGCGGATGCGCTGTCCCTGATGGTGGAATGTTACCTGCGCCTGGGTCTGGATGACCTGGCTGACACCTCCCTGGCCCTGCTCCGCGAGAACTACCCCTCTCACGAGACGCTGGCGGACGACGGACAGTTCATTGTGCGCAACCATGTCACCAACCCATCATTGCTCTACACGGTGTCATTCGGACTGCTAGGCTCCAATGAGGATGATACACCACTGGCACCGACATCCCGACCCGACCGGCCCGTGACGCCGGACGCACCACCCTCGGGCCAACGGTCCTGGCTCAACATCCTGACCCTCGGCCTGTTCGGCGACGATGGCACCACACCGGGAGATATCCCGAGTGATCCCCCACCAGGCGCGCCGGAAGGTGTACCGGGCGGTCCGGTGGACACCCGTACGCCGACGGAACGGAGCCCGGCACCACAACCCATACCCCAATAACAACGCTCAGTAATTTTCCGGGAAAAAGTAGCGCTCCACCAGCTCGATGAGCAGGTGGATGATCTTGATGTGCATCTCCTGGATACGGTCGGCATAGGCGCTGCCACCCACCGCGATGTCCACCGTCGCCAGTTTACCCAGTGCTGAACCCGGCGCACCGGTCAGGCTGATCACCGGGATGTGCCGGTCCATCGCGTACTCTGCGGCCCTGATCACGTTGGCGCTACCGCCACTGGTACTGATGGCCAGCAGGCAATCCCCCGGCCGGCCGCGTGCTTCCAGGTAACGGGAAAATACCGATTCATAACCGAAATCGTTGGCCACGCAACTCAGATGCCCGGGGTCACTGATCGCCGTGGCGGACAGAGGCCTGCGCGCATCACGATAGCGACCCGTGAGCTCCTCGGCAAAGTGCATGGCGTCACTCATCGAACCACCATTACCACAGCTGTATACGGCATGCCCGGACTTGAACGTACGGATCAGTACATCGGCCGCTTCCCGCACGGAATGCACCCGACGCTCATCCTCCAGAAAGCGATCCACGAAGGCACGCGCTTCCTCCAGGGTTTCCACTATGATGTCCTGCACGATTCCTCCTGCCTACTCGCCGGGACGCCAGCCATTGGTGATCGGGTAACGTCGATCCCGACCGAACCCCTTGCGGGTCAGACGGATGCCGACCGGGCCCTGGCGACGCTTGTACTCATTCCTGTCCACCAGTGTCAGCACCCGGTGCACTTCATTGCGGTCGAATCCCTGCGCCTCAATGGCATCGGCACTGTAATCGCGTTCGATATACAGGGCCAGAATACGGTCCAGACGCTCGTAGGGGGGCAGGCTGTCTTCATCCAGTTGCTCCGGCGCCAGTTCCGCGGAAGGAGGACGCTCGATGACTCCGGACGGAATGACCTCCTTTCCACCCTGCGCCACCGCCATATGATTCCGAAATCGCGCCAATCGGTATACCAGGGTCTTGTAGACATCCTTGAGCACATTGAAACCACCCGCCATGTCCCCGTACAGGGTGGAATAGCCGACCGCGATCTCGCTTTTGTTGCCGGTCGTTATGACCAGAGACCCTTTCTTGTTGGAAATGGCCATCAGGATCACGCCCCGGCATCGGGCCTGCAGGTTCTGCTCGGTGACATCCATCGGCAGGGCATCGAACTCGTCCGACAATGCACGCATGAAACTATGGTACATCTCCACGATGGGTATCACCCGATAGTTCACTTCCAGCGACCGGGCCTGCTGCTCGGCCAGCTCCATGCTCAGACTGGAAGTGTACTCAAAAGGCATCATCACCGCATGAACCCGCTCGGCACCCAGGGCATCCACGGCCAAGGCCAGTGTCAACGCGGAATCAATGCCGCCCGACAGACCCAGCACCACACTGTGGAAACCGTTCTTGTCGGCATAGTCCCTCAGACCCGTACACAGCGCCTGATAGCAGACCGACTCCAGTGACCAGGGCCCCGGCGCATCCAGATCACTGCAACGTCCTTCTCCACTGCCATGAGGCCGCGGCAAGCAGGCTCCGGTCTCGGCACGCACCACATCCACGGCATAGGCACCCTCGACAAATGCAGGCGCCTCGAAACAGCATTCTCCCGCCGCATCCACCACTAAGGACTGGCCGTCGAAGACCAGCTCGTCCTGACCACCAACCAGGTTCACATACATAATGGGCATCTGCAGTGCCCGGGCCCGCTCGCTGAGCATGGCCCTGCGCTCGGCCCCCTTGCCATGATGATAGGGTGAGGCATTGATGTTGATCAGCAACTGCGCGCCAGCCTGTGAGACCTGCTCCACCGGAATCCCGTCCCACATATCCTCGCAGATGGTGAAGCCGACCGGAATGCCACAAAGCTCCACCACGCAGGGACTGAATCCCGGTGAAAAATACCGTTGTTCATCGAATACTTCATAATTGGGCAACGACTGCTTCCGATAGGTGGCCACCTCGACCCCCTCATCGATGACCATCAGCGCATTATGCAGCCGCCCCGACTCTTGCAGTGGCAGACCGATGACCATCACGATCGGCAGGGCTCGGTCCTGTATCTTCCGCAGCGCATTGCGGATTCTCAGGCCCAGGCTTTCACGGAACAGCAGATCTTCCGGAGGATAGCCGGTCAACGTCAGTTCCGGAAAAACGATCATGTCATGCCCGTCTTCGACAGCCCGGGTGGCCGCCTCCAACACGCGGTCTGTGTTTCCGTGAATGTCGCCGACCAGCAGGTCGATCTGCGCCATCACGATACTCATTGACGGATTGCTCATGGCGTCTGTATTCCGAAGTCCGGGGAACCCCTGAAAGAGGCTGCTCAGTCTGTTGTCAGGCCTGTGGTGGTCGGGTATTGTCCGACAATCACCGCGCGGACGCAAAAACGGATTGACCGATGGACGGAACACAGCAACAGACCCAGGCCTTGCGCATTCTACAGATCTACACGGCCTACCGGGTCACCCTGTCCGCTGTTCTGCTGATCAGCTTCCTGTTCAGCCCAATCCCCACCCGGCTGGGAAGCCTCGATCCGCAACTGTTCCTGGCCATTGACAGCGCCTATCTCCTCTATAGCCTGCTTATTGCCGTGCTGATGCGAGCGAGGCCGGAGCAGCTGCTGGAAGAGCGACCGCTCACAACGCTTTTCGTTGCTGACATCCTCATCATCACGGTGATTACCTATAGCAGCGGAGGCATGATCAGCGGCCTGGGCCTGCTGTCCCTGGTCACGGTGGCGGCCGGCTCCATGCTGATCCGTGGACAGCCCGCCTACCTGCTGCCTGCCGTGGCCACCATTGTGCTGCTCTACGCCGAAGTCTATGTGTCCCTGATCAGCGACAATCCGCCCAGACAGTACATCCAGGCCGGCGTGCTGGGTGCCCTGTTGTTCATCAGTTCCGGCTACCTGCAATCCGTCAGACAACGCATGGAGAGCAGTTCCGAACTGGCGCAACGACAGGCCACCAATATCCATGAACTGGAACAGCTGAACTACCGTATCGTTCAACGCATGCGCACGGGCATGATTCTGACGGATGCCTCCCTGCGCCCGATCAGCATGAATTCGGCCGCCAGAGAGCTGCTGGGACTGTCCGTCGACGACGACCCCGAAAAGTTACCGGTGGCACTGCTCCAATCCATAGAACAGTGGCGTCAGACCGGGCAGAGGACGCCTTTCCGGGTCTGGCCGGGCGGCCCGGAACTGCGCATACGGATAGACCATCTGCAACCCGATGAAAACAGCCAGATCCTGGTATTGATCGATGATAACAGTGCTTTCCTGCAGCGGGTCCGGCAATTGAAGCTGGCCTCGCTGGGCGAACTCACTGCAAGTATCGCCCATGAAATCCGAAATCCACTGGGTTCACTTTCCCATGCCGGACAATTACTGGCGGAATCTCCCGGATTGTCCGACGATGATCTGCAGCTGGTCGGGATCATGCTGAAAAGTTCCCGACGCATCAATCGCATCGTGGAAGACGTCATGTCCCTGACGCGACGCGAGGACCAGACCCCCGAGACCCTGTTGTTGCAACAATGGTTGCCAGAATTTGTCGAGGAACATTGCAACATTCATCATCCGGATGCGGAGATCAACATCCACCTGCCACGACGCGATCGCAGTATACGTTTCATCCCGTCTCAACTGCAGCAGGTGCTGG
>JAWLFN010000197.1:0-5155 GCA_041685555.1 Gammaproteobacteria bacterium
GACGAAATCTGTAACACACTGGGCGTCAGCCACTCCAATGTGCGTGTGTTGTTGCACCGGGCCAGACTCGAGGTGCATCAAAAGATCGACAGGTTTATGGAGACGGGTGAATGTTGAAATGCCGCGAGGTATCAGAGCAGATGAGCGACTATATCGACGGAGAAGTCAGTGCGATACGTCGAGCTCGACTGGCTCTGCATCTGCTGATGTGCGGTCATTGCAGGCGATTTTTTCACCAGATGCGCCTGATTACGCAGGTCGTGGGGCGGCAGGAAAGTAGTGACCTGAGACTGCATGACGAACAGGCCGGACGTATGGCCGAACAGATCCGCCGTGATGCGGCACAGAAGGCCGAGGCAACGGATAACAATAACCGAAGAGGAGAACCTGATCATGAATGACACCAAACTGAGCGAGACGGAACGATTGCAATGGTCACTGTTCCTGCTAAGGGCAGGCGTGTTCATCGTGATGTTCATGTGGACCCTGGATAAATTCGTCAATCCCGGACATGCCGCGGCGATTTTCGAGAACTTCTATATGATCAGCGGCATGGGAGGCATCGTCCTCTACACGATTGCCGCGGTAGAGATGGTGCTCATCCTGGCCTTTCTCGCCGGTCTCTGGAAGACCTGGACCTACGGCGCCGTGATGGTGCTCCATGGTGTTTCTACACTGTCTTCCTGGAACCAGTACCTGAATGCCTTTGACAATCTGCTGTTCTTCGCGGCCTGGCCAATGCTGGCTGCCTGTATTGCGCTGTTCCTGCTGCGTGACAGTGATACCCGATGGACGCTGGGAAAAGAGGACTGATTCATGTCACGCATCGTTCTGCTGGCGGACGGTCACAGGGTAATCACGCCGGAATCCACCAACGCCAGCAACGCGGTCCGGGCCAATCATCGTTGATGCGGAGCAGCGGTGGGGGAGAGGGATTTTTGCAGATGCTCTTGTAAATGAGAATGGTTTGCACTAATATTCCGCACCCTCAACCCACATGACGGTCCGGAGCACCCTTAATGAAACAAACCCTGATTGCAGCCGCCATTTCTGCAACCACTCTCAGTGCCACAGTCCAGGCACAGTCCGCTGATTCCGCCAACAGTTCCCTGCAGGTGATACGTATCATCGGTTCGGCACAGGAAGTCCAGCAACTGGCCGGTTCGGGAGCCGTGATCGACCCACGACAGCTCGAGATCGAGGCCAACACCGATATCAACCAACTGCTCAAGACCGTCCCGGGACTCTATGTCCGCGAGGAAGACGGTGAGGGCCTGCGACCCAATATCGGTGTGCGCGCCGCGGCAGGTGGACGCACCAGCAAGGTGACCCTGTTGGAGGACGGCGTGATGATCGCACCGGCGCCGTACTCCAATCCGGCGGCATATTATTTTCCCGAAGCCTACCGGATGAACAGCATCGAGATTCTCAAGGGGGCACCGTTGCTGCGCTACGGCCCACAGACCACCGGTGGCGTCATCAACCTCGTCACGCCGTCCATACCAGCGGACAATGGCGGGCGTGTGACGGTCAAGGCCGGGGAACACAATGCCCAGGATATTCACGCCTGGTATGGTGGCACCTCGGGCCAATTCGGCTGGCTGGTGGATACCGTCCAGCGTAGCAGTGACGGTTTCAAGCGCATCGATCGAAGCAACCGCGACGCCGGTTACGAAATCCAGGACTATATGGTCAAGCTGGGCTGGACTGGTGAGCGACAGCAGCTGCTGGCCAAGCTCCAGTATTCCGAGCAGGTGTCCAACGAGACCTATGCCGGGCTGACCGATGACGATTTCGCGGCCGATCCCAACCGCCGCTATGGTCTGTCAGAGATCGACCAGATGGACAATCACCATGCCGGGCTGTCACTGACCTATTCCGCCGAGCTGACGGATCGCGTGTCACTGAGCGTGCTGGGGTACGAGAACTCCTTTGCCCGGGATTGGTTCAAGACGTCACTGGGATCGCTGATCAATGCCGCCAACAGTGGCGATGCGGAGGCCCAGGCGGTGCTTGACGGAGAACGCGACATCGAGGGCATGCAGTACAAGCACAACAACCGTGCCTACACCTCGCGCGGCGTGGAGATCAATACCCGGATCGACCTGGATGCCCATCAAGTGGAAGTGGGTGTGCGCGATCACAGCGACGAGATGGACCGCTTCCAGCCGGTGGAAGTGTATGACCAAATCAATGGTAGCCTGGTATTCCGTGATGTGATCCAGCCGACTGGCGGCAACAACCGTGTGGAGGGAGCGGATGCACGCTCGCTCTGGCTGACCGATGAATGGCAGGCCACGGAGGCGCTGCGGGTGAATCTGGCGCTGCGCTACGAAGATGTCGATACGTTCCGCGAGCAATTCTCCGCGACGGACCGCGGTCAACCCGGCAGCGTGCGTAGCAGCGAATCACAGGAATGGCTGCCGGGCGCCTCTTTCACCTATGACCTGAATCCGGAGTGGCAGGTACTGGCGGGTGTGCATCGCGGCTTTGCTCCGTTGGGCGGGGGTGCCACGGACAAGCAGGAGCCGGAAACCAGTATCAACTACGAGGCAGGCGTCCGCATGAACCGGGAACAGCTGTTCGTCGAGGCCGTCGCCTTCCGCAGTGACTTCGACAACCAGTCCGAGAACTGCTCCATTGCCAGCCCTTGCAGCAATGGCGCCACTTCAGGCAGCTTCGTGACCAGCGAGGCCGTGGTGAACGGCCTGGAACTGCAGGCGCGTAACACCTGGCGGTTCGATAACGGCTGGCGCCTGCCCGCGCAATTGTCCTATACCTACACGGACGCCGAAATCAGCAAGGACAATCAGGCCACCGGTGTCATGGATGGCGACGTGCTGGCCGATATCCCCGAGAACCTGTTCAGCCTGCGACTGGGGCTCGAATCCGGTATGGGCTGGGATAATCACCTGGTGGCCAAGTATATGGACACCACCTGTGTCAGCACTGGCTGCAATCGCGACAATGATCGCTTCGACGAAACCGAATCGCTGTTCGTCACCGACCTGATCAGTCGCTATTCGCTGAGCGAGCAGGCTACTGTGTTTTTGCGGGTTGAAAACCTGTTTGATGAGCAGGTGATCATCGGCCGGGCGCCGCATGGGGGGCGGCCGAACAAGCCGCGTACGGCGTCGATCGGATTCCAGTACGATCTCTGATCACAGATCCCGGTAGGAGAGGGCTGTTCCACCCCTGTGGAACAGCGCCTCAAGATCAGCAGCCAGTCGCAGTTGCAGGTCATGCGGATGAATACCCAGCCGCACCGGCAATCGATCACTGGCCCAGGCCAGGTTCAGAGCGTTCCAGCCACGCACACTCAGTGCCCGGGCCAGGGTATCGGTTTCGTACCCGACCATCGGCAGTCTTCTGAAGACCTGACGATCCCGACAATAGACCCCGGACAGGGTTTCCAGGTAAGGCCAGGGCAGGGACTGCAGTTCGCTTAAAGGAAGAGCGCCGAGGGCCCATGCCGGCGGCACGTACAGTGATGGCTCGGGCAGTCCGGCATCGCCGAACCAGTCATGGCAGTCCCGCATCAGCTTCCTGACTCCGGCACGATCCAGAGACAGATGCTCGGCGGCGTTTCTGGAAATCAGTGTACTGTGCAGTCTGTGTTTCCAGCCCCGGATTTCCCGCACTCGATGTATCCAGCCGTGACCGGCCAGCTCCGCACCCCGTTGCTGTAGTCCACGCAGCTCCCGCAGTGATGTGTCCGACCATCCGCTGCCCGGCACGACCAGCAATGTTACCGGCAGCAGGCCGGCCGTTTCCAGTCGCTCCATCAGTTCGTGAACCCTGTACAGGGTTTCGGGTGTCACATCATGAATGGAAACCAGGTATTGACGAGTCATGAATGTGCCTCCAGTACCGTGCCCAGCACCCGTTCCCAGTGTTCCAGACTGTCACTGTTCAATTGCAGGGCGGCCCGGGCTCCGTCCGTGACCCGCTGCCGCCGCTCTTCAGCGGGCAGAGCGGCAATCTGCTCAATGGCGACCGTCACGGACTGCCGCGGGGCAAGGCAGAACAGGTGTGGGGCCAGGGTCGGCCAGTCCAGTATGCCGCAACCAGGGGAAACCAGTACCAGGCGCTGCCGCGCCATGGCTTCCAGAGCCACATTGCCGAACGACTCCAGTTCCGAAGGCAACACCAGCAGATCGGCGGCATCGATATGCCCGATCAGTTCATCGCGGGTCACCCAGCCGGTACAGTCTAGATTCGGCAGGGAGTCCGCTTCCTGTCGCAGTTCGTCGTACAGGGGACCATCACCGGCGATGGTGAAACGGATCCACGGCAGGGCGCGGGCCGCTTCGACCAGGGTATGGACGTTTTTCTCCGGTGCCAGTCGACCCGCGAACAATACCTGTTGCACGCCGTCCCGAGGCGGCGATGCCGTCGTGCGCAGGATACCCGCGGGCAGCAGGGTGCCGATCAGCTCGGTTTTGCTGGCGCCACGCGCGGCCGCCATGGTCAGCATCGGCTCGGAATTGCCCAGCACGCACTCTGCATCACGGAACAGCCGATAGTCGGCGTACCGGAAATAGTGGTGACTGAGCACGCGCAACCACGCCGCGGGATAATGGGCTGTCACGCCGGGGAAATCGGTGTGAAAACCGACGACCAGCGGTATGCCCAGCTGACGGGCCCACCAGCGGCCTAGCATGCCATACGGACCCGGCGTGGCCGAGACGATCAGTCGTGGAGCCAGCGCACGCACCTGTCGTGTCACACGAAGCATTGACGGCAGGCAGACCTGCTGAGTAGGGTCTCCCGGCATGCCGATGCTCGGCGGCCAGCGCCTGGACTCATCCGGACCGGCGAACCCGGTCGACCAGCCCGACGCCTGCAATTGCTCGATCAGATCACAGTAATAGGCACCCACGCCATTGCGCTGCGGGATGGCATCCGAAAAAACCATGATCCGGGTAGGTTGAGGGAGCAGGGACAGCGACCCGGCGCCTTCACCTTCCACATCGAGGAAGCGCTCATGCACGGGACCGAAACGTGCAAGCAGCTCATCGTGGTCAAGTCCGAACTGCGCCAGGGTATACCGGTGCGCGGATCGATAGCCGGCCGACCGTCCCGAAGCCTCCCGCAGCCGCTCCCGGAACGGGTCGGTTATGGAAACGCCCAACCTGGATAGCGCACCGATGAC
>JAWLFN010000016.1:0-21053 GCA_041685555.1 Gammaproteobacteria bacterium
GGCGCGTGCCGACGCGTTGGTGATCAGCCCCTTCTGCACCAGTTCCTTGAGGCTCTGATCCAGGGTCTTCATGCCGGTCGAGGAACCGGTCTGGATGGCGGAATACATCTGCGCCACCTTGTCCTCGCGGATCAGGTTGCGGATGGCGGCCGTGCCGATCATGATTTCATGGGCCGCCACCCGGCCGCCGCCATTCTTCTTCAGCAGGGTCTGTGAAATGACCGCCTGCAATGACTCCGACAGCATGGAGCGGACCATGGTCTTCTCGGCGGCCGGGAACACGTCGATCATCCGGTCGATGGTCTTGGCGGCCGACGTGGTGTGCAGCGTGGCAAAGACCAGGTGACCGGTCTCGGCGGCCGTCAACGCCAGGCGGATGGTCTCCAGGTCGCGCAGTTCGCCGACCAGGATGATGTCGGGGTCCTCGCGCAGGGCCGATCGAAGTGCCTCGTTGAACCCCAGGGTATCCCGGTGCACCTCGCGTTGGTTGACCAGGCATTTCTTGCTGTTGTGCACGAACTCGATCGGGTCCTCGATGGTGAGGATATGTTCGTAGCGCATGTCGTTGATGTAGTCCATCATCGCCGCCAGCGTGGTGCTCTTGCCCGAACCGGTGGGACCGGTGACCACCACCAGGCCTCGCGCATAACCGCAGATTTTCTGGAATACCGGCCCCATGCCGAGCTGCTCCATGGTCAGCACCTCGGAGGGAATGGTCCGGAACACGGCGGCCGGCCCGCGGTACTGGTTGAAGGCATTGACACGGAAGCGCGCCAGCTTGGGCACCTCGAAGGAGAAATCCGTCTCCATGAACTCTTCGTAATCACGGCGCTGGCGGTCGGTCATGATCTCGTAGATCAGCGTGTGCACCTGCTTGTGATCCAGCGGTGGCGCATTGATCTTGCGGATATCCCCATCCACCCGGATCAGCGGTGGCATGCCGGCCGTGATGTGCAGGTCGGATGCCCCGTTCTTGACACTGAACCCCAGCAGTTGCGTAATATCCATCGCCATAGCGCCTGTCTCCGTCATTTTTTTCGGGCCGTGGTGCCGCCCTTCACTCAATGGATGGTTGTTCTGATGCCCAGCATAGCAGAAAGCACACGCCTCGTTCGTGACCGGATCGACGCCCTTGAAGCCCGATACGGGCGCCCCGCCGGCAGCGTGCAATTGCTCGCGGTCAGCAAGACTCACGGTCCGGAGCGGGTGCGGGAAGCCCATGCAGCGGGCCTGCGGGCCTTCGGCGAGAACTACGTGCGGGAAGCCGTGGACAAGATCGAGGCCCTGAATGAACCGGCGGATGGCGCGCCCGCGCTGACGGACATCACCTGGCACTTCATCGGCCCACTGCAGTCCAACAAGACAAAGGAAGTGGCGGCGCACTTCGCGTGGGTCCACAGTGTCGACCGCCTGAAGATCGCCCGGCGCCTCGGCGAGCAGCGTCCGGCGGATCTGCCACCACTGAATGTCTGCGTCCAGGTCAACATCAGCGGTGAGGCCAGCAAATCCGGCGTGGCACCGGCGGAAACCGAAGCGCTGTGCGAGGCCATCGCCGGGCTACCCGGGCTGGTGCTGCGCGGCCTGATGGCCATTCCGGCGCCCTCGGCCGATCTGGCCGCGCAACGCGCCGTCTACCGACCGCTGGCCGAACAGTTCCAGTCTCTGCGCACGCGTCATCAGAGCATGGATACACTGTCCATCGGCATGAGCGGAGACCTGGAGGCGGCCATCGCGGAAGGGGCGACCATGGTACGAGTGGGAACCGGCATCTTCGGTCGCAGGGAGTGAGTGACCACCCCGACTGCACGCATCACACCTGCTGGTACAGGTTGCTCTGCGTGCTTTCGCTGTCACGATCCGCATCCGTGGCCTTTCTGTACTGCAGCTGCACATTCGCCGAATAGATGACCCGAAGGTCGTCGCTCTCATGGGGCTCGGTGTGATGAGTCAGATAACTGGGGAACACCAGGAACATTCCCTTCTTCGGCTGGATCGACGACCGGTATTGCAACCAGCTCACTTCAGGCGGGTAGAAATGTTCAAAGTGCCCACGGGACGGATTGTCGAATATGATGCGGCCGGTGCCCTCATCGGCCGCGGCGTAAAACGCCATGCTGAGGTGCGAAAGCGGGTGGGTATGATGCGGAATGAAATGACCCCGCCCGTACACCGACGCCCATGCGTTGTCCAGTCTCATCGCCAGATCGGATCGACCCACCAGGCTCAGATATTTGGCGAACACACTCATCGCCGCCTTGTTCATGAAGTGGAAATCCTCTCGCTTTCCCAGGTTCACGTTATAAAAGGAAGTAAAGCCGTAGCGCCTGAAATCCTCCCGGCTTTCCGCCCGCTTCCCGTTATGGAACGCACCACTTATCAATCCGGCATCCGGATACTCTTCCATCAGCGACATACTTTTCTTAACAAACCTGTCAGCAATGACATCACTATCTGGATAGTCATCAACGGTCAGCACAGGATGACTGAACATGGGGATCATTTCGCTCATTGTTTCTCCGCCTGTATTGATGCAAGCCCAGACTCAGGTCATCCGTGTACGAAAAAGGCACCACCATGAAGACGGCCTGGAAAAGGAGTGGAACTGGCAACACAAAAAGGTAACGCCATATTGAACGCCTGTCCAGAACCCATTAACAGGCCGGTTGATTGCCTTCAGAATACGACGCACCATTATTCAGCGCATGACAGAGATGCTGGCACCAACCAGGTGCAATTCCGGTATCCAGACCGCCCGACAAAGCCGGTTGGACACTACTGCACCGTGCCGTTCAGCGATCCGCGGCAGCCGTTTTGCAGTCCACCGTTACCAGTGCTTTTACCTATTCAGTATCAATGACATAGGTTTTACGAAGCCACGCTTCAAGCCGCTTCTTCGGCAGCATTCATCCAGGCCGCGCAGAAGCGCACCTCCCCAACTGGCACGATCCATGCTGTAACTCAATCAGGCCACTCGTGCAGTCGGACTGGCCATCGACATGGGTCATCAGTCCGGAAGCCCGATCTGGCGACCATGGCAACTCAGACCATGGAGCACAAAAGATACTGCCAATTGATCCCATAAACCGTTCGTAGATCTTGTGGAGAACATGATGAACGCTCGCATTAATGACAGGAATCCCGGCCGCTGCAGAGTCAAAGTACTCTCCGCCGCGATATCGACAGCATTGTTTCCGTTGACACCTCTCGTTCAGGCACAGGATCCGTCGGCGACTCCTGAAATCGAGCAGGTGATTGTAACAGGGTCACGTATAACACGTTTTGAAGGTGATCATACAGCGCCTGTTCTGTCTCTTGGAGAAGACCGGATTGCCCAGTCAGGCAATACCAATATCGAGGATTTTGTCAGCGAAGTGGGCGCTCTGGTTGGCTCTTCAGGATCTTTTGATTCACAGAGGGGTGACGGGGGCGCTCAGGCTGGCGTCAACGCCCTGAACCTGCGAAACCTGGGCAACAATCGCACACTGACCCTGGTCAACGGCCGACGTCATGTAAGCGCACTGACAACGGGCGAGCCCCAGGTCGACACCAACACCATTCCCGTGGCACTGATCGAACGGATCGACGTCCTGACGGGCGGTGCCTCGGCGGTCTACGGCGCGGACGCGGTTTCGGGCGCCGTCAACTTCGTGCTCAAGGATGACTTCGAGGGTCTCTCCGTCCGCAGTCAGGCCGGCATGTCCGACGAGGGCGACGCCGAGGATTACTTCGCTTCATTCGTCTTCGGCACCAACTTCGACGGCGGCCGGGGCAACGTGACCACCAGCTATGAGTTCCGCAAGCAGGAAAGGCTGGAGACTCAGGATCGCGATTATGGAATCTTCGAACGACAATACCTCCGACCCAACCCGCTGGAGTATGGCCAGGAAGATGACCCCAATGTGCCGGACAGAACCTTGACCCCTCCTGGTGCCAGAAACTTTACCTATACCGCGCCTGATGGACGCTACGATGTTCTCGGAACCGACCGGGTGACAGGGGAGGAACTGGCCTACCCTTCTCCGATTGCCCTGTCCGCTGACGGCACTCCCTTCGAAGTGGGTCAGAAGACTTCCGGCTTCGCGCATCTGGGTGGCGACGGCACGCCGACAGCCTATTTTTCTTCGTCACTGATTCCCGAACTGGAGACCCATTCATTCAACGCCATCGGACGCTACGACCTGAATGACTACGCCACGGCATTTGGCGAGTTCAAGTTCGTCCGCTCGGAGGCCGTAAACCCGCGCAGCTCTTCTTATACCACAGTTCTGGAATTGAGCCTTGATAACCCGTTCATTCCGGATGCTTTTGATGACTACCTGTCTACCATCGAGGACCCTTCAATCAATCTGGCTCGTGACGACCTGGAGATGCGTTCGCTGAACGACAACACCCGGGATACTACCCGATTGGTGGCGGGGCTCCGCGGCGACCTTACCGGCTGGCTGCGCTACGAAGCATCGGCCAACTATGGTGTTACCGACCTGACCGCAAGGTTGACAAACCAGCGCCTTGAGGATCGCTATTTCGCTTCGCTGGACGCCGTGATCGACCCGGCCACCGGTGAACCCACCTGTCGGTCCAATCTGGATGCTTCAGCCGTTCCGCCCAACGACCCCGTGGTATCTCCCTGGAATCCCGACGTCTGGGGAGATCCGGCAAACATGACTTTCACGCCGGGTGCCAATAGCGGTTGTGTACCCTTCAATCCTTTCCTTGATGGAACGCAGTACTATTTTGCCCCCGGCGTGATCAATCCCGACGACCCTAATGGCCAGGCGCAGGCATTCATCACCAACGCGGGTGTGCCGGTGGTGAATACCGGTGAAGCGGAGCAGACCATATACAATGCCTTTCTTTCGGGTGACAGCTCTGGTATCGGGTTCGAATTGCCAGGCGGACCCATGGATTTCGTTCTGGGGGGTGAATACCGCGAGGAGAAAGTATCGAACACACCCTCTACGATTCGCAGTAACCCCAACGGTCTGACGCCACTCGACTTCGTGCGCCCCAGCAGTTCGTCCTACGACGTCTCTGAACTTTTCATGGAAGTATCAGCGCCGGTCTTCGAGGATGCTGCCCCCCTGCTTCAGGGATTGCGGCTGGACGGTGCATTCCGGTACTCCGACTGGTCGACTATCGGGCAGACCAGCGCTTACAGCGTTGGCCTGAACTGGACGCTGAATGACAGTGTGATCATTCGAGGGTCCATTGGAGAATCGGTACGGGCGCCGAACCTGGCCGAACTGTTCGAGCCGGAGAACCAGGCTTCGTTCAGGCCAGAGGATCCGTGTGAAGCGGCCAACCTGCCTTTCCAGAGCGACAACACCGTCGCCAACTGCACCGCCGAACTCTCGGCGCTGGGCCTGGATCCGAACGGCTTCGTTTCGTCCTCGCCGGTGGGCCGCCCGGGGGTGCGTGGAGGTAACCCGGACCTGCAGGAAGAAACCAGCAACACGCAGACCATCGGTCTGGTCTATACGCCGGAATGGGCATCCGGTCTCACCGCCGCGGTGGACTGGTGGGAAATCGACATGTCGCAGGGTGTGCTCTATCCGAGTGACGACGAAATCGTCGAACGATGTTACGACCAGCCGTCGACGGACAACACGTTCTGTGACCTGTTCAGTCGTTCACCCGACGGCGCATTGGTCGGCATCATCGTTGACCTGGAGCAACGCCCCGTCAACGTCAGCAACCTGTACACATCCGGTGTCGATTTCAGCGTGAACTACCCTGTTGATCTGCGTGATCTCGGCACACTGTCGCTGTCCCTCAATGGTGCCTATCTCGACTCTTTGAAGACGCAGCCCACGGTGGCGCCGAGGCAGATCGAGGAAGCGGGAATGGTCAGCACACTGCTGGGGCAACAGGCACCCGAGTGGGTGGCCAACCTGAACGCGAACTGGATGCGGGGGCCCCTGTCATTGAATTACCGGTACCGCTACCAGAGTGCGCTCAACATATTCCGGGAAGAAGAGATTGCCCGTCAACCGGACATCTCGGATTTCCTGCAGACGGATCCGCTGATGGTGCACGATATCCAGGGCAGTTATACCATGAACAATGGCCTTGAGTTGTACGGCGGTATCAACAACTTCACCAAGCAGGAGCCCGATCCCAGCTATCTGAATCTGCCGGTGGGGCCGAGGGGACGGGTTGTCTATCTGGGACTGTCGGCTGATTTCCAGAGCCTGACCGGCCTGAATCCGTTTCGATGATCACCGCTGACCGAGTGTATAATGGTTGACCATGCAGCAACCGGAATCGCTCAGTAGCAATGAAGTCATCAACCGTCTGCGCATCAAGGTGGCCCGTAACCCGGGCGACCTTGATGCCGGACTGATGCTGGGTACGGCCCTCTACAAGGCGGGTCACCATGCCGATTCCGGCGCCGCTTTCCGCTCCCTTCTGCTTCATCACCCCGACCACCCCCGGATATTATTGCTGCTGGCAAGATCCCTCGCACGGTCCGGTCAAAGCGTGGATGCGCTGCGGGTCCTGACCCGCGCCCGACAGGTAAGCCCGGACAATCCCCAGGTATGGCAGATCGCCGCGGCGCTGGCCTCCGATATCAGGGACTGGCCTGAACTGTTGCGCATCGCGCGCGACTGGACGGTGGCCAATCCCGATTCCCGTGAAGCCTGGCAGGCGTTGTCCCGCGCCCATTTTGAAGAATCGCGCTTCAGTGAAGCCATCTCGGCGTACGAACGAGTGCTCGAGCTGGAGCCGGGGAACCCTTCCTGCCTGATCGGCGCGGCGCGTCTCGCCATCGCCGCGCACCAGTACGAACAGGCGCGCCACCATCTCCACGCTGCGCAGAAGATCTCGCCGGACTCCGCGGAACTGCTGTACACGCTGGCCCGCCTGCACCACCTGACCGGGGCACTGGATACGGCCGAAGACTACTGTCGACGCGCCATCGCCGCCCGGCCTGGATTTGCAACAGCCTACGTGGAACTGGGCACATTGTGTGAAGGCAGACTGGACGATGACGAAGTCGACACGATCAGGCTGCTGTTCGATGACCAGACAGTGCATCCAGAGTATCGGGTCATGCTTGGTTTCACGCTGGGAGACGCACTCGATCGCCGCAATGAATGTGATCAGGCATTCACTGCCTGGGCCCGGGGCAATGAGATCAACCGGGCGATATCGGAACAGGAAGGGTTCGTCTATCAACCAGAACTGATCGAGAGCGAACTGGCACTGCTTCCTGTACTGTTTAAAGAACTGTCCCTGGAATTGCACGACCGGGATTCCGGCTATCCACGACCGATCTTTGTGCTTGGCATGCCGCGTTCCGGCACCACGTTGATCGAATCGATCCTGGCGTCTCATTCCACTGTCCATGGCGCGGGAGAACTGCCAACGCTGTACGATATCCACGAGGAGCTGATGGAGGTGGCACGGCGACAGGGTGTCGAGGCGGCTCGAGAACTGATTCGCAATGAGGCGGGTGGCTGGCGACAACGCTATCTGGCAGCCATGCCTTCCGTGGCGGGAAAGACCAGCATGGTGGACAAGCAGCCATTGAATTTTCGATCGATCGGTCTCATTCGCCTGCTGTTCCCTGAATCCCCCATCATCTATACGCAACGCCAGCCAATGGATGTCGGTTTCTCCATTTACCGGCACAAATTCGCCAAGAACTGGCCATGCGCGCACCGCCTCGCTGACATCGGTCACTACTATGGCATCCATGCCCGGATCCTTGCACACTGGCTGACCCACCATGGCGAGTCCATCCATGTTGTCGACCACGCATCACTGGTCGCAGACCCGGACGGCGCGATACGCGCACTACTGTCGTATGCTGACCTTGCTTTTGAAACAGCCTGCCTTTCCCCACACAAGACCCGGCGCCCCGTTGCCACCTTTAGCGCGGTCCAGGTGCAACAGCCTGTATCGACCAATTACACCAACCGTGCCGCCCGTTATGCAGACCACCTCGCCCCACTTCGGGAGGCTTTGCAAACAGCCGGTATTGATATCCCGGATGATGGGCTGCTTTGATCCGCCAGAAGCTGGTGGCGTCTGAGTCAGGCAGTACTGTCAAGTCCGATTTCCCTGTCACAGGCAGCCACCAGTGCCGGGTTGTGGGTCACCAGCACGATGGTGCTCACGCATTTACGCAGTCGGCGCAGGATATTGATGGCCTGCTCGCTGCCCAGATTGGCGAACGCCTCGTCCAGCAGCAGGATGATCGGCCGCCTGTACAATGCCCGCGCCAGTAGCACACGCTGGATCTGTCCCGCGGACAGTGTCACCCCCATGTCGCCGACCCGGGTACTCAGTCCCATGACCAGATGCCGGATTTCCTCGTCGATACCGACACTTTCACAACAACGCCAGACGTCACTGTCATCCGACTGCGGATGGCGGTCGAGCACAATATTGTCCCGCAGGGATCCCGATAGCAGGGTATCCTCGTGCAACACGGCCGCGATGCGCTGCCGATATCGCCTCACGCCGATTTCTTCCAGCGTCTGACCATCAACGCGAACCACCCCCGACTGCACTGGTATCAGGCCGCACAGGGCCTTCAGTAACGTACTCTTGCCACACCCCGACGGGCCGGTCAGCGCGACGCACTCACCAGCCTGGATCTGCAAATCCAGCACCTCCAGCACCGGGCGGGAGTCGCCACCGTATTGGCAGGTCAGACGCTCGGCGCGGATCTCTCCCCGGACCGGCGGCGGCAACACCGGGTCTGTCAATGACTCCAGCACCGGCGCTTCTGTGGTGATGTCGGAGACACGCTGCAGCTGCAGACGCAGCATCCGGATCTCGACCAGCCGCGGAATCATCTCGGTCACCGAATTGATGAAGTGCTGCTTGAGGAAAATGAAGGCCATCAACTGACCGATACTGAGGTCGCCGGCGTACACGAACCGGGTGCCGAAATAGATCGTTGCCACATGATCCAGCCCGAACACCAGGGTCTGGAAAGTATTGATGTTCAACTGCAACCGCCCCAGCTGTATGCCCTTGTTGATCAGCTCTGCGTAGTTGCTCTGCCACAGCGCGGTCCGATGGTTCTCCATGCCGTACAGACGCGTGACCGGAATGGCGCGCACATTCTCCATGAATACCGACTGCTGACTGGCCTCGGCGGCGATCTGCTCCTGACGCCGGCGATGTTCAACGGGCAGCGTGGCGGCACGCACGACCAGGTAGGTCAACATGAACGCCAGCACCAGCGTCGCCAGCACGGGACTGTACAGGAACAGCAGAACCAGCGTGACCACCGAGAACAGCCCGTCCACCACCACACTGATCAGCTCCTGGCTGACCATCTGCCGGATCGACTGCAGCGAGCCGAAGCGAGAGACAATGTCTCCCATATGACGACGCTGGAAGTAGGCCAGCGGCAATCGGATCAGATGATGGAACACGTTGTTCACCATCTGGAAACCGATGTGGTTGGAGAAATGGATCAATACCATACCTCGCAACCAGGTCAGCGCGGTCTTCGCCAACACGATCATCAGGAACGCCAGCGCCACCACCAGTACCAGATCGGTGTCCCTGCGCGCCAGTCCCTGATCGATGGTGAGCTGCACATAGAACGGGGTCAGCAGGGTCAGCAGTTGCAGCAGCAATGACAGCACGAATACCTGGATCATGCTGCCGACCACCCGTGGCGTGAAGGCGAAAAGGTCCGTCAACCGATGCCGAAGCCGCTCGTCACGCGCCCTGAACTCGCGCGACGGTGTCAGCTCGAGCGCGATACCGGTGAAATGCCTGCCGACCTCATCCTTCTCGTATCGACGGCGACCCGTGGCCGGATCATGAATGACCACATGGCGGCGACCGACGGAGCGCAGCACCACGAAATGGTCCATGTTCCAGTGCAGCACCGCCGGCAGTTCCAATGCATCCAGCTCTTCCGGCTCCAGCTTCAATGCCCTGGGAGTCAATGCCATGCCTCTGGCCACCCGGATTAGCTGATCCACCGCTGCCCCGCTACCGGCCGTGGCGAAGCGCTGTCGCAACTGACCCAGGTCGACATGATGACCGAAATAGCCAGCCACCATGGCCATGCAGGCCAGACCGCACTCGGCCGACTCCGCCTGCAAAACCAGTGGCACACCGCGCAACGTGCCGCTTGCAAATATCCTTTTCATGACAACTCCTGTTTGCGCAGCAGTTTCAGCAGGGGGGCCAACATGTGGGCCAACAGGGTCCTTTCCGCCGTCACCACTTCAGCCCGCAGGCGCATGCCGCTGCGCAGTGGATGCGACCGTCCATCCGCCACCATGGCCTGCCGTGGCAACGTGACGGTGGCCTGGTACACGGGTTCGCGAACCTCGGGCAGCAGCACCCGTTGCTCCCGGGGATCGATGGTGGTGGCACTGACGCGGGCCACTTCGCCGGTATGATTGCCGTAGGTCTGATACGGATAGGCGTCATAGGTCAGCTGCACGGATTGGCCCCTCCGTACCAGCCCCATGGCAGAGCCCGGAAGGTAGAGCCGTGCCCGCAACGGGACATCCGCCGCCACCAGGGTGGTCAAGGTGCTACCCGGCGTGGCCACATCCCCGGCGGAGGCCGAGACCGGACCCGCCGTACCATCCGTCGACGCAAGCACGGCCAGCAACGCTTCACTGCGCAGGAGACTGGCCTCATGCTCCAGTTGCCCGATCTGACCCTGCAAGTCGTGCCGGCGGAGCTCCTGTTGCAGACGAACCTGATCCAATTCACCCGCGGCCGCTTCGAGCTTCCGCCCGATCTCAGCCACACGGGCTGAAATCTGCTGCACCTGCTGCCTCAATGCCAGGTGTTCCACTTCATGGCGGTGAAATGTGACATCCGCCAGCAGTCCACGCTCCTTCAGCGTCTCGTGCGCCCGCAGGGAAACACCACTGGCCGACACCCGCTGCCGCAGCAATCGCCTCTCCGCGTGCAACAGTTCCAGGGACTCGTACAGTCCCCGACGATGCTGCTCGATCTGACGGACCTGCAGCGCCTCCGACTCATCGGCAAGCCGCAGCTCCCTGCGAAGCTGCCCGATCCGTGCCTGCTTGTACTGTTGCTCGGATTCACTCCTGGCCCTGCCGTCACGGTCGTGCCGCCGGGTCGAGACCAGTGCCAGCAGATCGCCAGCCTTCACGGACTGCCCCTCCTCCACCAGCACGGCCTGGTAGACGCCCTGCCAGGAAGGACCCGCCCGGACGGCCCCGTCACCCGGCACCAGCACGCCGCTGGCACTGACCGTGGTCTTGAAACGGGCCACGGACAGGTACAGCAGCACCAGCGCCAGGAACAACACGCCAAGCACGGCGTACAGCTGCAGGGATGGCGACACCCCCGATGCCACCGGTCCGAACCGTTTCGGAAGCCGCTGCTGCAACACTCGGGGACGAAACAGGGTAGATCGTTCGCCCGACGCCGTTCCGGTCATTCCGCCACACTCCGGCGGGCCTCTTCCACCAGTACGGCCAGGTCGCCCACCGACTCCAGCTGGAACAGCCGATGCTCCTCCAGCTCAACCTCCAGGGCCACCTCCAGTTCATACACCACCTGCACCATCTTCAACGAATCCATCCGCAACGACCTCAGGGGAGTGTCCAGCGACAGATTACCGGTCAGGGCTCCGTCACAACATTCCCCGAGCACGCGCACCACGTGTTCAACCACCTGTTCATCGATCGCAAACACTTCCACACCCATGGTACCCCTCCCTGGTCTGGTGTCATTGTCATGCACTTCGCTTCAGTCCGACTCCTGGAAATAGCCCGGCAACAGTCCCATATACCGCCAGTATTGTGGTGCTTCACGCAACCTGCGCTCCAGGTGACGCGCCAGACCGGCCGTGATCGCCTCTACGGCTTCATCATAGGCAAGTCCCTGCCAATGGGCCGGATCCATGCCGGCACCCAGCCGTATGGTGTCGCAATCACGGCCGGGGCTCACGGATACCGGAATGATCGGCACGCCAGCGGAGACCGCCAGTTGGGCAGGACCACTACAGAACCGCGCGGTGGCACCCAGGAAAGGAACACGAACCGGCACACCGAAACGGGGCGGGAGATCACAGAAGGTCGTCAGGGTGCAATGCCCCCGGCGCAGAAGCTGACGCAGCTCCAGAGCATCCACGGTCTCGACTGAACGTATTTCCGGAGGGACCAGTCCCAGCTGGCGGTAGGCTTCCCTCAGATTGGCTCTGGCATTTTTGCTCCCCTGTCCCAGCCGCAGCAGGATGCGTCGCCGCCAGGGTGGCTCCGCGCAGGCCAGTCGCGGCAGTCCGTGCACATAATCACCGTAGTGAATCACCGCCATGATCCTGGAGCGCCGGTCCGTCATGATCGACCGTCGCCATGCAGCAGCGCCGGGCCAATCCATTTTGCGCAGGCGCCAGCCCATTTCCCTCGCTTCCAGCAGCGAATTACGACGGTTTTCCAGCAGCAGAAAGTACTCATGGTTCTGTAACAGCAGGGAGCGGCAGCGGGAACGGGGTTCACCGAGCCATACGGACAGACTGTCGAGAAAGTCGGTCCGACGCGCGGCCGGCTCGGACTGCCATCGCAAACAGACCACGGCCCGGACCGGCACGTGGAACAATCCGTTACGTTCATGGCCGGCGGCGTCGGGCCGACACACACCCGGCATACGAAGTGAGAATCGCTCGGCAAGAGACGCAAGGCGCGCCATGGATCGACACCATAGACGCGCAAAAGCGCCCTGTCGCACAGTATATCCGGACATTCACAGCAATCCTTTGCCTTGTGAACTGTTGAATCTGCTGTGAGTATAGAAGCTGGCCGGTGGTTCTGCCACCTGGCAGTCTCTCACTCGCTGAGGTAGGACAGTCCGCAGTGCTTGCACCGCGTGCCGAAGATATTGAGGAAGTACTTCGCCACGAAAAACTGGCGGTGACAACGCGGGCAGCGCTTGACCGAGGCATTGATGCCGAAGCCGGCATAGATGGCCATGTAGAACAACATGAACAGCGTGATGTCCTGGCCGGCATTGAGCAACTCCATGACACCCCAGACGTAGACCGGGAAGGTCAGGAAACAGATGATCAACTGCTGCTTGGCCAGACGGATGGTGCGCAGATCGTGACCACTGCTGTTGTTGCCGGGGGAATCGCTCATTGCACCAACATTACCATGAAATATCCCTTCATGCACCGCCGGCCGGGAACGGCAGGACCTCGTGAATATGACCGGCGCCCAGTTGCAGCATCAGCAACCGGTCTACGCCCAGCGCCACGCCCGCGCAGGCCGGCAGGCCGCTGTGCAGCGCCGCCAGCAACGCCTCGTCGACGGGCATTTCGGGCAGGCCGACAGCACGACGCTGCCGGTTGTCCTGCTCGAAGCGCCGGCGCTGTTCATCGCCATCACTGAGTTCATAGTACCCGTTGGCCAGTTCCACGCCATCCACGTACAGCTCGAAGCGCCGGGCCACGGCATCCCCGTCCGCATCCTCCACCAGCTGCGCCAGCGCCGCCTGACTGGCCGGGAACTGCTCCACGAACACCAGTCCGCGCAGGGAAGGCTCGATACAGTGGGAGAACAGCAGCTGCAGCCAGCCGTCGCGATCCTGCCGCAGATCACCGACATCGATCCGTCGTGATGCCAGCGAGGCCAGCTCATCGACACTGGCCTCCATCGGGTCCACGCCCAGTTCATCGCGGAACAGGTCCCGGTAGCGGACATGCCGGGCCGGTCCGAGGCGCTCACCCTGCCCGATCGACTCCCGCACCAGGGCCTCGATTTCGGCCATCAACGCGTGTTCATCGAAACCCGGCCGATACCACTCCAGCAGGGTGAACTCGCGGTTGTGCCAGCGCCCGCTTTCATCGGCCCGGAACACCTTGCCGAGCTGGAAGATCGGCCCGCTTCCCGCGGCCAACAGGCGCTTCATGGCGAATTCGGGAGACGTCTGCAGATACTGTTGCCGCCCGTCCAACGTCACGGACAGGCTGTGCAGATGCGGATCCGTGGCGGTAGTGGGGGCCAGCAGCGGTGTATCCACTTCCAGCACGCCCTGACGATCGAAGAAAGCGCGGATGCGCCGCAACAGTCCGGCGCGCGCCTGCAACGCGGACAGAGTGCAGGACGGTCGCCAGTCGCTGCTCACCGCGGCCTCAGCGGACGCGGTTCTGGTATTCACCGGTGCGGGTGTCGACCTTCAGCACGTCGCCGATGTTGACGAACAGCGGCACCTTGACCACGGCACCGGAACTCAGCGTGGCGGGCTTGCTGCCGCCCTGGGCCGTGTCGCCCTTCACCCCCGGATCGGTCTCCGTCACTTCCAGCTCGACGAAGTTCTGCGGCGAGACGTTGATCGGCTTGTCGTTCCACAGCGTCACCGTGTAGACATCCTCCTCCTTGAGCCAGTTACGGGCGTCGGCCACGGCGGCCTCGTCGGCCGGCATCTGCTCGAAGCTGCCATCAGTCTTCATGAAGTGCCAGAACTCACCGTCACTGTAAAGATAGGACATCTCGATCTCGATGACATCGGCCGCCTCGATGGAGTCACCCGACTTGAAGGTCTTCTCCAGCACCCGGCCATTGAGCAGGTTGCGGAGTTTGACCCGATTGAAGGCCTGGCCCTTGCCGGGCTTGACGAACTCGTTCTCCAGAATGGAGCAGGGATCGCCGTCCAGCAGCACTTTCAGGCCGCCCTTGAATTCGTTGGTTGAATACTGTGCCATGCATTACCTCTGTTGATCGTCTTTGCCACTGGAATGCTTTACCATGTGACGGATTCCCGATTCGCGTATTGTCGAACCTGCACCGCCCATGTCAAGCACCATCACCATACCATTGTCCCCGATCTCCACTCCGGAGCCGGAAAGCTGGCAGCAGCAACTCTCGGACCTGGTCACCGACACCCGGGAACTGTTACCGCTGCTCGGGCTGACCGTGCACTCCGTGGAGCAGGCGCTGGGGCAGTCACTGGCCATTCCGGCCGGCATCCTGGACACGTTCCCGGTCCGGGTGCCGCGCGCTTTCGTCAACCGGATGCGCCCGGGCGATCCGCTGGATCCCCTGTTGCTGCAGGTGTTGCCGATCGGCAGGGAAGGCGATGATACCCCCGGATTCGTTTCCGATCCACTCCGGGAGGCAGAGACCAACACCGTGCCCGGTCTGCTGCACAAGTATCATGGACGTGCGCTGTTGCTGGTGGCCCCGCATTGCGCCGTTCACTGCCGCTACTGTTTCCGGCGCCACTTCCCGTATGACGAGAACACACCCGGCCGGCGGCAGTGGGAAGCGGCGCTGACGTACCTGTCGGAGCACGACGACATTCACGAGGTCATCTACAGCGGTGGTGACCCACTGGCGGCACCGGACCGCTTGCTGGCCTGGTTGACCAAGCAGGTGAAGGGCCTGCCACATATCCGGCGGCTGCGGATCCACACCCGCACCCCCGTGTTGATCCCGGCACGGGTGACAGCAGACCTGTTGCACTGGTTACAGGACAGCGGGCTGCAGACCACGATAGTGCTGCACTGCAACCATCCGGCCGAACTTGACGCTCCGGTGATCGAGGCCATGCAGCGACTGCGGGCCGCCGGAGTGACACTGCTCAACCAGAGCGTGCTGCTGCGCGGCATCAATGATGACGAGGACACACTGGTGGCGCTGAGTGAAAAACTGTTCAGCGCCGGCATACTGCCCTACTATATACACATGCTGGACCGGGTACAGGGCGTGGCCCATTTCGATGTCCCGGAGTCTCGCGCCAGATCCCTGTTGGAGGCCATCCGGAACCGACTGCCGGGCTATCTGGTCCCGCGGCTGGCCAGGGAACTGCCCGGCGAGGGCGCCAAGACGGTACTGGGCTGAACATGGAACAGGGCATCATCCACAGAATCCTGCTGTCATCCGAAGGTAATCCGGATGCCGAGCGCCTGCTCAACCTGCTGCGCCGCTCCGGGCTCAGTCTGCAGGGGCGGGATGTGGCTCCGGATCGCAGCTTTACAGATATACTGGCTGCCGAACCCTGGCATCTGATCCTGTTGTTCACGACCAGTCAGAGCACCACGACCGCGGAGGCACTGGACCACCTTGGCGAGACCCGGCTGGACATCCCCTGCGTCATCATCCACAACGAAACCTCCACCCCCGCGCCGCTTCACTACCTGTCCCGGGGTGCGGCCGATATCTTCGAGATCGAGGAGCTGCGACAGGACAGCGGACAGAGACGATTTGTGCACCGCATCCGGCGCGAGCTACAACAACTGACCGAGCGCCGGGAGCGTCGCCAGCTGGCCATGGCGTTACGGGAAATCGAGCAGCACTATCATCAGCTGCTGGATGGCACCACGGATCCGGTCGCCTGGCTGAGTGATGGCCTGTACCAGTACTGCAATCCGGCCTGGCTGGAATTTCTGGGCTGCCAGGAATCCGTGTCCGTGCTGCACAACCCCTTTCTTGACCAGGTCGCCGAGGCGGATGTCGAGCCAGTGCGGCGTTTCCTGCAGACCGTGACCGATCCGGGCGCCGGAAGGCGGCCCGAGGAGCGATGTGAACTGTCCCTGAGACATCAGGATGGCTCCACCACCCGGGTGGAAATGGACTGCACTGTCATCAGTCATCAGGGCGAACGCCACCTTCAGGTCCGCCTGCGACCAGCCACCGGCACCTCTGGCCAACATAACCGGGCAGACGACCTGGGCAGCCGCGATCTGGTGACCGGATTGCCGGCCCGCAAGCGTATGCTCGACGCCATCACCCGTCAGGTCAGCCGGGCAGTGTACCAGGGCGAGACCGCCACACTGGTGGTACTGGAGCTGGATGACTTTGACAGCGTGCGTTCCGTGCTCGGCCGCTCGGAAAGCAATCTCGTCCTGGGTGACTTCATTGAGGCGCTGCGGCATCGCTTTCCGGATCAACGCCGCATCGGGCGCATCAGCGACAACGGGTTTGCCGTACTGCTACCTGCCGCTGCCGGCCCCGACACCCTGCTGCAACAGATGCCCGAAATCGAACGGACACTGCTTGCCCTGCTGCCCGAACGGCTGGAATGTCAGTTGTCGGCCGGCATGGCGGTGATCTCCGGTGAGAGCGCGGATGCGGAAACCCTGCTGGTGCGGGCGCAGCACAACCGGGTCCTTCGCATGAGTCAGCGCACCGAGCTGGGCAGCCATTCCCGGTATCGCCGGCAACTGGACATGATCAGCCGGGCCCTGGAGGGCGAGGATGGCCTGACACTGGTCTACCAACCCGTGGTCAGCCTGCACGAAGACGAACTGGAACGCTACGAGGTGCGGGTGCGGCTGCATGATGGCGAGCAGCTGATTCCCCCGGCGGAGTTTCTCGAGACCGTCACCCAACACGGACTGGGCGAGACGCTGGACCGCCGCGTCCTGCAACAGGCGCTCGATATGCTGACCAGCAGCAACCATCGTAATCTGCGACTGTTTCTTAACGTCACGCTCAATACCATCACCGGTGGCACCGTACTGAACTGGCTGGCAGAGGCGCTTCGAATGAGACGCCTGAACGCCAATCAGCTGGTCATACAGATCAGTGAAATTGACGCTCTCAGCGCACTGGAGGAAGTCGAGCACTTCGGGCGTCAGCTGCGGGAGCTGGACACCGGGATTTCCGTCACGCATTTCGGCAGTGCCATGGACCCTCTCGAGTATCTGCGCAACCTGCCGGTGGAGTACGTCAAGCTGGACCGCGCATTGCTGTCCGGCATCGATCGGGACGCCGGACAGAAAGACCGTCTGCACCAGTTGGTCAGCAGCCTGCATTCCCGCGGCATCCTGGTGATCGCACCGATGGTGGAGCGGATGGAAATCCTTCCCTTGCTGTGGCAGGCACGGGTCAACTTCGTGCAGGGCAACGTATTGCGAGAGCCCACTGCGACGCTGGACTTCGGCTTCGTCCAGGATGAGGAGATCACCCTCGATTTCCCGTCGGACCGCTCAGATTGAATGATCACGGACGTTGGCAGGAGCCAGGCATGACCGATCGACCGCATTCATCGCCTCTGTCCCCACATCGGTGGACCCTGCTGGTATGCGTCCTGGTGCTGATGGGCATGGTGATGGTGTGGCTGGTCGGCAGCCAGGCCACTCGTCAGCAGCTGGACCAGCAGACCGAACGTCTGGGTGACTCGCTGGCGAATCAGACCGCGCTGCTGGCCACGGAACTGGTGCTGGCCAATGACCTGATCAGCCTGAATGTATTGCTGACGGAACTGACGCGCAGCCCGGCCATCGCCCAGGCCGCCGTATTCACCGTGGATGACCAGGTACTGGCGATCGCCGGCCCATCCGCGTCGGGTGTCCCGGATACCGGACAGGGCAACAGCCATGTCGCCCCGATAGCACTACAGGATTCGGTGGCCGGCTATGTACGCATCTACCTGGACCGACCCGGAATACGTGAAGCAGACCCGGTCACACGCTGGATGATACCTGGCACAATGTCGCTGATGCTGATCCTGTCCGCCACACTGATGATGGCCCTGCAGCGGCCACGACGTGCTCCCGCGCCACACCGCGAAAGAGGCGAGCATGATCCAAGGGACGAGGCGTCCTCCGTCGCCGTGCCGGCCAACGCCGTGCTGCATCTTGGCATTGCGGCGGGCGATGCCGGCCCGCACGCAGCGCTGGAGGAGATGACGCCATCACTGGAGCGGGTGGCCGACCTGTATCAGGCACGGGTACTTCAGGCTTCCGGACAACAGGCTCTGCAGCTGCAGTTTACACAGGCGGGCCAGGCCAACGAACTGGCGTACCAGGCGTTGTGCTGCGCAGTGCTGGTGCTGGCCACACACAACCGGGCCAATCGGCGCCGGCCGGAGAAGGAGCGGATCACTGTGCGCGCGGCTCTGCATTGTGCTCTGCACGAGTCCGACACCACGGAACTGGGCGGACTGGATGAAACGGCCCGGATTGCCGAACTGATCAGTGGACAGAGCCCTCCGAACGGACTGCTTGCCAGTGAGGAAGTGCTCACACTGTCCGATGCGGACAACCACTTCGTCGATGAATGGTACTCACAGATCATCGATCTTCTGGACGGAGAGCTGTTCGAGCTGTACCTGGTCCGGGCACCCGCGGGACCGACCCGGGCCCTGCTGCAACGCCAGGCCAGCCTGTTACAGGACGAAGCCGACGACAGCTGAATCAGGCCGGCTCCACACGGTCCACATTCTGGAAACCGCGCGGAAGCTTGTTGCCCCGCCGGCCCCGTTCACCACGATAATGTTCCATGTCTCCCGCTTTAAGCGTCAGATGCCGCCGACCGGCGTGGACCGTGATGCCCTGCCCGGTGGCCACGGCCACCAGTGCCACCATGAACTCGACATGATCGGCGGCGCGCGCCGCCGGGATACTGATGATCTTGTTGCCCTTGCCGCGCTGTAGTCGGGGTAGTTCCGCCACCGGGAAGTACAGCAGTCGACCCTCGTTGCTGACCGCCACCAGCCAGTCGCTGTCGTAGTCGGTGATCAGCGTCGGCGGCATGACCCGGGCATTGCGTGGCAGTTTCAGCACGGCCTTGCCGGCCTTGTTCTTGCTCTGCAGGTCGGCCATGGTAGCCACGAAACCGTAGCCGGCATCGGAGCCCAGCAGCACTTCCTGCCTGTCATCCGCCAGCAGCACGCCCTCGAAACTGGCGCCGGAGGGCGGGGCCAGCCGGCCGGACAGCGGCTCGCCCTGCCCGCGCGCCGACGGCAGGCTGTGGGCCACCAGCGAGTAGGTACGCCCAGTGGAATCCAGGAACACCGCCTGTTGATTGCTTTTGCCGCGCGCGGCCTGCCGGAAGCGGTCACCCGCCTTGTACTGAAGACTCTCCGGATCCAGCTCATGACCCTTGCCGGCACGGACCCAGCCGCGCTCGGACAGTACCACCGTGACCGGCTCGCTGCTGATCAGCTCGGTTTCGCTGAACGCCCTGGCCTCGGGCGGCTGATCCACCAGCGCCGAGCGCCGGTCATCGCCATAGGTCTCGGCATCGGCGGCGATTTCTTTCTTGATCAGCGTCTTGAGCCTGGCCTGTGAACCCAGCAACAGTTCGATGCGCTTGCGCTCCTCTTCCAGTTCTTCCTGCTCGCCGCGGATCTTCATCTCCTCCAGCTTTGCCAGCTGACGCAGCTTCAGCTCCAGAATGGCCTCGGCCTGGCGGTCGGAGATACCGAAGCGGGTCATCAGCACCGGCTTGGGCTTGTCCTCGCTGCGGATGATGGCGATCACCTCGTCGATGTTCAGGAAGGCCACCAGCAGCCCTTCCAGGATGTGCAGGCGGTCGATGACCTTGTCCAGGCGGTGCTGCAGACGGCGGCGCACGGTCTCCTTGCGGAACTCCAGCCATTCCTTCAGCAGCGACACCAGGTCCTTGACCTGCGGGCGGCCGCTGGTGCCGATCATGTTGAAGTTGACGCGGTAGGATTTCTCCAGGTCCGTGGTCGCGTACAGGTGCAGCATCAGCTCGTCGACATCGACCCGGTTGGAGCGCGGTACGATGACGATGCGGGTCGGGTTCTCGTGGTCGGACTCATCGCGCAGGTCCACCACCATGGGCAGTTTCTTCTTCTGCATCTGCGCGGCGATCTGTTCCAGCACGCGCGCGCCGGACACCTGGTACGGCAGCGCCGTGATGATGACGTCGCCATCTTCCTCTGTGTAGACGGCCCGCGCCTTGACCGAACCACGGCCGGTCTCGTACATCTGGCGCAGGTCGTCGCGGGGCGTGATGATGTTGGCCCCCACCGGGAAGTCCGGCCCCCGGACGTGCTCCATCAGTTCATCGAGGGTGGCCTTCGGGTTGTCCAGCAGATGCACGCAGGCCTGCGCCACCTCGCGCAGATTGTGCGGGGGGATGTCGGTGGCCATGCCCACGGCGATGCCGCTTCCGCCGTTGAGCAGCACATTGGGCAGACGCGCCGGCAGCAGCTCGGGCTCGTCCATGGTGCCGTCGAAGTTGGGCTGCCAGTTGACCGTGCCCTGCCCCAGCTCGCCCAGCAGCACGTCGGCGTAGGCGCGCAGGCGCGATTCGGTATAGCGCATCGCAGCGAAGGACTTGGGATCGTCGGGCGAACCCCAGTTGCCCTGCCCGTCCACCAGCGGGTAGCGATAG
>JAWLFN010000198.1:0-5121 GCA_041685555.1 Gammaproteobacteria bacterium
ATCGCCACCAGCGCACCCGTGGTGGCGTGGCCCAGTGCCGCCTGCATGTCCCGGAAGAAACGCCAGTTGATGACCATCAGTGTCAGCACGCCACTGAGCAGGGCCACGATCAGCGCGTTTTGCATCAGGGTGTCGTGATAGACGAAGGACACTCCCAGCACCACCACCAGGGGAATCAGACCGGACAGGGGATGCGGCAACGCGCGTTCGGTCACCTGCAGGTCCGTTTCCCGGGCCTGGAACACTTCGCCCCGATCGAGTGCCGCGCGGATGATCCGCTGCAGCCACCAGTAACCGAACACCGCCATGAACACCGCCACCACCAGACTGACTTCCCAGGCGGCGTAGGGCGTGGTGCCGAGAAACTCCATTGGAATCCAGTTCTGGATCTCCGGCGAACCCGCCGAGGTCATGGTGAAGGTGACCGAACCGAAGGCCAGCGCGGCGGGAATGAAGCGGCGCGGCAGGTTGGCTTCCTTGAACAGGCCCAGTGCCATCGGGTAGACGGCGAAGGCCACCACGAACAGACTGACGCCGCCATAGGTCAGCACCGCGCAGGCGATGACCACCGCCAGCACCGCGCGCTGACGCCCCAGCCGGCGCGTGATCCAGCCGGCCACACTGTCCGCGGCACCGGTGTCCTCCATGAACTTGCCGAAAATCGAACCCAGCAGGAACATGAAGAACCAGGAAGCAATGAAGCCGGTGAAGCCGTCCATATAGTTCTGCACGAAATTGGTGTCGCCGATGAACACCGGAATGCCACTGGTCAGGGCCACGATCAGCGCACAGAGCGGGGCACTGATGAACAGGTTCCAGCCGCGTAGCGTGAGCACGATAAGCAGACCCAGACCACCGACCAGTCCCAGCAAACTGACTACATCCGACATGACACCCTCTCCGCTCGTTATTGTTGGTGCTTGGCGGAGACCATTGTCAGTGAATGGGCCGGTGCAACCCATAATACTATGGTACAGGTCACAAACCGGTACGCCTGGGGTATGGTGGCTCCCGACCAACAAGAACCAGGGGGGAGTGACTCCAATGAAACAGACACGATTCAGACAGTCGACGCTTGTCATGGCGGTGTCAGCGACCGTGGGCGGCCTGGCCCTCCCCGCGCTGGGCCAGGAAAACCGGGAACCGGACGAGGACCGGGTGCTGGAGAGCATCCAGGTCACCGCGCGGCGCATGGTCGAAGACATGCAACAGGTGCCGCTGGCGGTCACCTCGCTGGGCGGGGGTGAGATCGAGACGCGCGGCCTGGATACCGTGCTGGAGGTGCAGCAGTTCTCCCCCAACACGACGCTGCAGGAAAGCCGGGCCACCAACTCCACGCTCACCGCCTTCATCCGCGGCGTGGGACAGGAGGATCCCCTGTGGGGCTACGAGTCCGGGGTCGGCATCTACATTGATGACGTCTATATCGCCCGGCCGCAGGGCGCCGTGCTGGACATCCTGAACGTGGAACGCATTGAAGTGCTGCGCGGCCCCCAGGGTACGCTGTACGGAAAGAACACCGTGGGCGGCGCCCTGAAGTATGTGACCCAGCGCATGGAAGGCGATGCGGAACTGGACGCGAAGGTATCCATGGGCAACTACGGGCAGCAGGATCTGAAACTGGTGGGGCAGTTGCCGGTCACCGATGACTTCTATCTCGGCTTCGGCTACGCCAATCTCAGCCGAGACGGCTATGGCGATTTCCTGATCAGCGACCTGCCCGGACAGGACCGGGAGAACTACAACAAGGACCTGCAGGCCTATCGCCTGACCGCCGAGTACCGGCCGTCCGACAACGTCTTCATACAGCTCGGCTACGACCGCACCGAGGACGAGTCCAATTCCAAGGGCGGTTTCCGTCTGCTACCCAGTCTGTTGACCGACGAAGCCCCGGTACCCGACAGTATCTACGATTCCTATACCAGCCTGCCCACCGAAAACCTGGTGGAAACCGAGGGCGTCAACCTGACCGCCGAGTGGGACGTCAACGACCGCACCACGCTGAAGTCGATCACGGCACAGCGAGACAACTACTCACCGGTCAATATCGACTTCGACAACACACCGCTGCGCATCTTCGATGTACCGGCCATCTACGAGGACGACTGGTTCACTCAGGAGTTCCAGCTGAGCTACAGCGCCGACGACTGGAACGTGGTCTCCGGCCTCTACTACTATGACTCGGAATCCTGCGGCGTGTTCGACGCCATCCTGGAAGAGCTGGGCCAGTCTCTGGGAGCGGCCGGCCTGACCCGCGAAGTGTCCGGTTGCAGCAACAGCAAGAGCACGGCCGTTTATGCCGACGGCACCTATCACTTCACCGATCAGTGGAGTGTCAGCGGTGGTCTGCGTTACACGCGTGACGAGAAGGACTCCGTGGTACGCAACGGCCTCATCTTCGACACTGTCTATCCGGAATCAGGCTGGGTTCCCGGTTACACCCGATCGCCGGAAACCGGTACCCCGGTGGTGCTCGATGACAGTGAGACCTGGTCGAAGCTGACGCCCCGCATCAGCGTGGAGTACCAGGCCACCGACCAGACCATGTACTACGCCAGTTACAGTGAGGGCTTCAAGTCAGGCACCTTCAACCCGCGCGCCGAGACCGCCGAACCGGCCGCCGACCCGGAGGACGTGCAATCCTACGAAATCGGCGTGAAAACCGACCTCACCTCGACGTTACGTGTCAACGCCGCGGCCTTCATGCTGGACCACAAGAACCGCCAGTACATATCCGTGATACCCGACCCGGATGACAGCGCCGCACTGAACCAGCGTCTTGGCAACGTCGGCCAGTCCGAAGCCTCCGGCCTGGAACTGGAGTTCACCTGGCTGGCCAGTCGCAACCTGAGCCTGTTCGGCAACATCGGTCTGATCGATGCCAGCTTCGAGAACGTGTTCACGTTCGACGAGAACATGGAGCAGGTCGACATCACCGACAACTTCGTCATCACCAACACCCCGGAACGCACCATGAACCTGGGCTTCAGCTATGACATCCCGCTGCGCGCCAGTGACGTGGTCCTTACCGGCAATTACAATTATCGCAGCGAGTACAGCCTCACCGAACTGAACAACGTGCTGGAGCAGGAAGGCTACGGCACGCTGAACCTGGGCGTGAGCTGGATGAGCAGTGATGGCAAATGGTCGTTCGGCGTGCATGGCAAGAACCTGACCGACGAGGAATTCCTGGTGGGCAACTACGCCTTCCTGGGGGATCCCGATCCGTCACTGCCCAACGGCTTCGCACCCGGCCTGGGTGGCGACACGACATTGATCGGTTATTACGGCGCGCCGCGCACCGTCAACGCCACCCTGGGATACCGGTTCTGACCGAACGTCCCGGAGGGTCACGGAAACCCGGAGCAGTCCTTGAGCCGCCATCACCCGCTTGATGGTGGCTTTTTTTATGCCACTGTATTAGCGTGGATCACCCATCGATATGACTGGATCAGACATTGACATCATGAGCCCTTCCTCAGCGAGATCCGGGCAGTGCTCCACGGCACGCGCCATCATCGCCGACGACCACCCGTTGTTCCGCAGTGCACTTCGGCAGGCCCTGGGCACCACGCTGGAAGGCGAGGTGCTGGACGCGTCCGGTTTCGACGACCTGGTGCAGCTGCTGCAGGGTCACCCGGGCGTGGAGCTGGTGTTCCTGGACCTGAACATGCCGGGCAATCAGGGGCTGACCGGACTGACCACGCTGCGTAACCAGTTTCCCGACGTGCTGGTGATCATCGTATCGGCCAATGAACAGCCCGGTGTGATCCAGCGCGCCATGAGCTTCGGTGCCAGCGCCTACGTGCCCAAATCCACTTCCCTGCCGGAGATTGTAACGGCCGTGCAAACCGTGCTGGCCGGGGACAGCTGGCTGCCCGCGCACCTGGGCGTCGGCATGCCGGAACGGGACAATCCTCTGCACCGGGACTTCGCCCACAAACTGGACCAGCTGACGCCCCAGCAGTTCAAGGTGCTGCGCTGCATCGCCGATGGCCTGCTGAACAAGCAGATCGCTCACGAACTCGATGTACAGGAGACCACCGTCAAGCAGCATGTCTCGGCCATACTGCGCAAATTCGGCGTCATTAACCGGACCCAGGCCGGCGTGCTGTTCCACGACATGCTGCGCGCCGACGACGAAGACAACCGCTCAGAACCCGATACTTTTTAGCAACCGCTTGAGCGCCGCCTGCTTGACCGGCTTGGGCAGGAACAGGGCCCCCACCTCGATGACCTGCTCACGGATGTACTCGTCCGGATCCGCCGTGCTGAGGATGGCCGGTATGTCCGACCGCCAGCGGTCACGGATCCGGCGGATCGCCTCCGTGCCGGTTTCCTGTCCGGCCAGGTGGTAGTCGATGAACAACAGGTCCGGCCGGGCCGCCACCCGTTCCGCCTCGGCAATGGTGGCACAGGCTGTGACACCGGCGCCCCACTCCCGGAAAAGGGAGGTCAGGGCCTCGCGTATGCGCGGGTCATCATCCAGCAACAAGAGGTGGGTCGCGGCCCGCAGCGACCATTGGCCGGCATCGCCGGAAACCGGTTGCCGGGTTCGCTCCTGGTCCCGCCTCGCCGATACCGGCAATGTCAGGGAGAAGCAGGTGCCACGACCCACCGTCGATTCCAGTCGCATCGGAATCGATAACAGGTGGCACATGCGCTCCACGATCGCCAGCCCCAGGCCCAGACCCGGGTTATGGTCCTGTTGATCGAGCTGTCGGAACTCCATGAAAATCTCGTTGAACTTCTCCTCCGGTATTCCCGGCCCGGTATCCAGCACCTGCAACTCCACCCGGTCTCCGGGACGGCGACGCACGCCGCACACGATCCGACCGTGCCGGGTGTACCGGATGGCGTTGCTGAGCAGATTCTGCAGAATACGCTGCAGGATCTTCGGATCGGTATGGACGACGATCCGGGTGGAATGCATACGTAGCGTCAGCCCGTCCTCACGAGCCTGCAGGCTGAAAGAGGCGTCGAGCGGAGACAGGATATCCTGAAGCGCGACGTCGGTTTTGTGCGGTTGCAGGTTGCCGGACTCCAGTCGCGTCATTTCCAGCAGCATGGTCAGCAGTTCCTCGGCATTCTGCAGGGACTGCTGGATCTGCAGGGCCAGAC
>JAWLFN010000199.1:0-5105 GCA_041685555.1 Gammaproteobacteria bacterium
TATCAGTAGGGAAGGTGGCCCTGCCAGTCGCCGAGCTGCGCCGCGACGCCCGATGGGACGACGGGTGCATGCGGTGGTTTGCGGCTGAGATTTACCGTATGCTCACTCCAGTTGTTTTCCAGGGCGCTGCCTAGGGTGCGGATAAAGGTGAGGTTGCCGCCGCGGGTGCCATAGGGACCATGCAGGATGCTCGGCGGTCGCCAGAAATACGCGCCAGCATGCATTATGCCGATGGGGCTGAGGAAATCGCCCGACAGAACGTATGCTTCCTCAATGCAATCGTGTTGTTCCTGGGGCCCATTCCAGCCCGGCGGTACCAGGTGCGGTGGCGTACTGACGAGCATGGTGGTGTCCTGTGTCTCAGGATCGTGGCGCAGAATCTTCCAGCGCATGCCGGCATCGCCGTAGGCGGGATCCATGCCGTCGCTGCTCCATTGAAGTTCGAAGGCGTCCCGGACCACGGCATCTCCGCCGCTACCGCCGGAACCACCTGGCGCCGGCGTTCCACTGTAGAAAGCGAGAAGTATGGTCTGGTCGTCTTTCACCGCCAGTTCACGTGCTGTCCCCGCCGGCAGCCACGCATAGCAGTCCTGTGCCATCCTGCGCCCATCGAGTGTCAGCTCGCCCTCCAGTACAAGAAACTCCTCATCCACCTTCAATGCAGAGGATGTCGTACGCCAGCCAGCGGGTAGTCGCACCAGGACACTGCAGGAGCCGTTCCCTTCGTCGATGGAAAGGATCTTTATCCGCGCCTCGCTTCCCGGGTACGACCAGGGGCATACCTGCCAGCGCATTTGCTGGGACTGTATGTACTCGATGTGCTGGCGCGGCATATCTCCTCGCTCCCTCGCCCGAAGCAAACACGATCGGGCGCTTTCTGCTTTACCGGACGTCAGTTTAGGTGGACGCGTGGTGGTGTTGTTGATCTCTGTCAAGATCCGGGTAGAACGCCATATGAGAGCCGCACCCGTGCACTGTCACGCGTTGGCAGGAAAGCCGGATCAGCGACGCAGCACAGCCAGCCAGCGCCCGATGTTGAGCAGACTCAGGAGCGATGCCGCGACATAGGTCAGCGCAGCGGCCTTGAGAATGCGCCTGGCATGGGGCAGGTCTCCGTCGTGCAGATACTGTCCGTCCCGCAGTAGCGGCAGGGCCTTGCCGAAACTGGCATCCAGCTCGACGGGAAGGGTAATGAGCTGCACCAGCGTGCCGAGAAACATGGACCCGATCGCGATGACAACAAAGCCCAGACCCAGGCCAGGGGCCCGCGTCATCAGCATCACCACCGGCGCGGCCAGAAGCACAAGACCGCCGAATCGCTGCGCCCGTGCTGCCACCACAGCGAGTGCCTGCCGGTTGCTAAACAGTCGCTCTCCGCGGGCATGCTGAATGGCGTGGCCCACTTCGTGGGCAGCCACGGTGATCGCGGTGAGCGATTGCCCGTAATACCTGTCTTGCGTGAGGCGCACGGCCCTTGCCTGGGGATCGTAGTGGTCACCTGCGGACGTCAGTTCAACGCCCACTTCCTGCAGGTCGAAGCGATCCAGCAGGTGTCGGGCGAGTTCGGCGCCGGTACCCTGAAGGCGGTAGCGATCCACGGGCTCGCTGTATTTGCGCAGTATGTGTTTGACCCAGATGCCGGGTCCCGCGATAGCCGCGAGCACTAACAGTACGAAGAGGATAATCAGCATGGCTTTATTTTAATGGCTTTGTCGCGATCCCGTCTCAGTCGGCGTTGATCCCTGTGGAGACTGGGGCGTATTCACTGTTTTACGGGACCGAGTGGAAGTCATGACCCTTGAGGCAAGCCTCGCTCTTCTGACAACGGCGTTATCGTTGTCGCAGCAGCGGCGGCGCTGCTGCACGTCCGCCTGGACACCGTCAGCGCCATGTTGCTTGCCGGAGTGGCGATCAGCACCCTGCCGGCGCGTCAGCTGCTGATGCCTGCCATCAACAGGGCCTCGGATGCGGATGACCGCTCTCGTTTCAATCGGCTGCACAGTCTTTGCGACATAGTAGCCCGGGCTGCTTGCGACGGGTACACACGAGAGCCTTATGTCCTCGCCCTTGAACCTGACTGCTCCGGTCACTTCGATCCTCTGTGCAAAAACGTTTCAGTCCGCTGTCCCGGCCTGGCCAAAGGCGAAGATAACAATCGCCCAGATCAGTACGAAAAGGGGCAGGTATCGGCCGACCAGGTAGATTCGCCATTCCCACCAGCGATTCGCCGTACCCAGCACCGTGCGAATTCGGTTCGGCGGTATGAACCAGCAAAGTAATGCTGCACCCATCACGCCAGAAAAGATGATGACGTCGCCGCCAGCCACACGATCGATAACATTCAGAACCGGTTCCCCCGCAAGACGCCACTCAAGCGGAGTAAAACTCAAAGCCGAGGCTGTGCCCAACAGAAGGATGACGATTGTAACCAGCGTTACCGCCACGGTATTGTGCAGGCGGAATTCTTCCGCAACCGCCGCAATCACCACCTTGAGACCGGCAAGCGAAGAACTGAAGGCCGCCATGAAAAACAGGCCGAAAAACAGTATCGCCAGTCCAGCTCCGCCGGGCATCTGTTCGAAAACCCGCGGCAGGGTCTCGAACGCTAGGGCAGGGCCCTGATCTGCCGTCATACCGAAACTGAATACAAACGGGAAGATCATCCAGCCTGCCAGTAGCGCAACGCTGAGCTCTATACCGGCAACACTCAGGCAGGCGCGGGGGACATGGGTTTTACGCGGTATAAAGCTGCCATAGGTGACCAGATAGCCCTGGCCTATGGCGAGGGTATAAAACGCCTGTCCGAAAGCGAAACCCCAGAGTTTGCCGTCCAGCAGCCTCGACCAGTCCACGTTGAAGAAAAAGTCCTTTGTCTGTCCCCAGCCGGATGTCTGCGAGGCTCGATACACCAGGAAAATCACGACGGCGACCAGAGCCGGCATCAGTATCTTGGAGAGCTTTTCAATACCCGCGATATCCCGTGCCAGAACCACCGCTGCGAGCACGGTTGTTGCGATGAAAAACCACAGCGAGTTGAAGCCGCTACTGAAGTCCTCAAAAACGCGCACGTTGCCCCGCGCTGCATCGACGGCGTATCCCAGGGTCCAGCCGGTAATCACGAGGTAATAGCTGGTGATCACCACCGTCACCAGCACCACAAACCAGCCGTAGACCGTGCCAAAGCGGTTTACCTGTCGATAGGTCCCGACGGTACTGCCTTTTGAAAGCCGTCCGGCCGCGACTTCGAGGATCATGATTGGCAGAACCACCACGATCAAGGCAATCAGATAGGCGACGATAAAGGCACCACCGCCGTTGTCGCCCATTATGTAGGGGAAACGCCAAAGATTTCCTAAACCGACTGCTGCGGCGGCCATCGACGCGATGAACGCCGGTTCCGAACTCCATTCCTTTCGCGATTCTTCAATGAATTCATGACGGCGTGGCATGTCTTTCCTCCACTTTGCGGGCAGTCCCTACTGCACCTGTGCTTCCTCCAGGTAGCGGAAGAAGTCGGAGTCGGCCTTGAGCATAAGGGTACTGTTCTCACCCAGGGCCCGGTAGCTCTCCAGCGTGCGGAAGAAGGCATAGAACTCGGGGTCGGCGCCGAAGGCCTCACCGTAGATCCGTGTCGCTTCGGCATCCGCCTCGCCGCGGATTTTCTCGGCGTCACGGGCTGCCTCGGAGCGTATGCGCCTGAGGTCGCGCTCCATGTTGCCGAGGATTTCCTGGCTGCGGCCGCGGCCTTCGGAGCGGAAGCGCTCGGCGATGGACTGGCGCTCGGCGGTCATGCGGCTTTCCACCTGCCGGCGCACGGATTCAATGTAATTGACCCGCTTGATGCGTACATCGTCCAGCTCTATCCCAAGCGCAGGCATGGAATCCCGGGCCCGCTCCAGAATACCGGCCTCCAGCAATTCACGGCCCAGCTTCGGCTGCTTCTGCAGGTTCACGTCACTGCGTTCCGCCAGCGCGGGATCCTCCAGCTCATCGACATCGACCTCCCAGTCCTTGGAGCGAACTATCTCTTCCAGCTCGGTGGAAGAGACCATGTCGCGCACCACGGAGTCGACAATGTCATCCAGGCGCGTGCGTGCACCGGCTTCATCCCGAACGCTGGTCAGGAACAGCAGCGGATCGGTGATGCGCCAGCGCGCGGTGGTATCCACGAGAATGAACTCGCGGCCCAGCGTGGGTATCTGCGTGACGTCGCCATCCCAGACCAGGAGGCGCCTGTCGAAATAACGCACCTTCTGCCAGGGCAGCTTGAACTTCAGGCCCGGCTCATCGATAACATCACCGATGGGTTCGCCGAACTGGACCACGATAGCCTGTTCGGCCTCGTCCACCGTGTAGAGCGTCACGTAGCCGAACAGGGTGGCAAGGGCCGCCACGATCACGAGCAGTGTGGTTTTCATCGGTCACCTCCTGCGGCACGCGTCTCTCGCCTGTTGACATCGAGCAGTGGGAGAGGTCCCACCTGCCCCTCCTGTACGACCAGTACCTGTCCTATCCTCGGCAGCACCTCGTTCAGGGTTTCCAGGTAGAGGCGCGAGCGCGTGACCGTGGGTGCCTGCCGGTACTCGCGCAGAACGGCACTGAAGCGGATGCTCTCGCCGTCCGCCCGGTTGACCCGCTCCGTGGCATAGCCCTCGGCTTCGGCCACGGTGCGCAGGGCAGTACCCTCGGCGTTGGGGATCTCCTGGTTAACCTGTTTCTGTGCCTCGTTGATCATCCTCTCCCGCTCCTGGCGTGCCTCGTTGACTTCGTTGAACGCCGGCTGCACGGCCGGGGGCGGCACCACGTCCTGCATTTCGACGGTGCTGATGCGAATGCCGGCGTCATACTGGTCGAGGATTTCCTGGATTTCCTCACCGGCCTTTTGCTGGATCTCCACGCGTCCAATGGTCAATACCTCGGACCCCAGCATATTGCCGACGATACGGCGCATGACCGACTCGGAAATATCGCGCAGGGTCCGGGTGGGCTCACGCATCTCGTAGAGAAACTTGATAGGGTCATCGATGCGATACTGCACCACCCACTCCACGTCGATCATGTTGAGATCGCCGGTGAGCATAAGGGACTCGTCCTCGAACTGGGAA
>JAWLFN010000200.1:0-5079 GCA_041685555.1 Gammaproteobacteria bacterium
CGAGGCGGTCCCTCGCCGAGCGCTTGGGAGTCCGATTTTCGGCGTCGCTCAATGGCTGATCCTGCTGTTGCCCCGCGCCCGGAGCGCTCGTGCTACGAAGTACCATCACAGCATGTTCAGCGCCAGTCCTGGAGGCGGGCGCGCAGGCGCAGGGCGGCCTGGCTGTGGATCTGGCTGATGCGGGACTCGCTCACCCCCAACACCTCTCCGATCTCCTTCAGGTTCAACTCCTCGTCATAATACAACGCCAACACCAGCTTCTCGCGCTCCGGCAGCCCGTCGATGGCAGCGGCCAGGTTCTTGCGGAACTGCTCGTCCTGGTGACCCTCTCCCGGGCCGCGGGTGGTGCCGGCGATGCGGTCAAGGCCGGAGTCCTCGCCGTCGCCCAGATCCTCGAAGCTGAACAGCCGGCTGCCGGAGGCGTCCTGGAGGATGGTGTAGTACGTGTCGAGGTCGATGCCGAGCTCTTCGGCCACGTCCTGGTCGCGGGCGTCGGTGCCGGTGCGGGCCTCGACGGCGCGGACGGCTTCGGCGACTTCGCGGGACTTGCGATGCACCGAGCGCGGGGCCCAGTCGCCCTTGCGGATCTCGTCGAGCATGGCGCCGCGGATGCGGATGCCGGCATAAGTCTCGAAGCTGGCGCCCTTGCTCACATCATACTTCTGCGCGGCCTCCAGCAGACCGATCATGCCGGACTGCATCAGGTCATCGAGTTGGACGCTGGAGGGCATGCGGGCCAGCAGGTGATGGGCGATGCGCTTGACCAGCGGGGTGTGTTCGGCCACCAGCTCTTCCATGCTACGGGCCTGGGCTGCGGTGTAGAGATTGGCTCCAGTGGCTGCGTTCATCGGTATTCGGCCTCAGGCGGTATCGCGGATCAGACGCTCGACGAAAAACTCCATGTGCCCGCTGGGCTCGCCGCGCAGCGGCCAGTCGGACACTTCGCGGGCCAGACGCTGGTAGGCCCGGGCCGCGGGGGATCCGGGCCAGCCCTCCAGTAGTGGCACCTGGCGCTGCGTAGCCTTGCGCAGGGTCTCGTCCCAGGGTACGTCGCCGGCGTACTGCAGGTTCACGTCCAGGAAACGGGTAGCGGCGGCCGCGAACTTGCGGAACAGTTTCTCGCCCTCGGTGGCGCTGCGCGTCATGTTGGCGACGATGCGGAAGTCGCGTTTGTCGCAGTCGCGGTTGAGCACCTTGATCAGGGCATAGGCATCGGTCATCGAGGAAGGCTCGTCGCACACCACGATGATCACTTCGCGGGAGGCACTGACAAAGCTGACCACGTTGTCCGCGATGCCGGCGGCGGTATCGATCAGCAGCACGTCCATGTCGTCGCCCAGTTCACTGAAGGCACTGATCAGCCCGCCATGCTGTTGTTGGCTCATGTTGGCGACGGCCCGGATACCGGACGAGGCAGGGATCACATGCAGCCCCTGGTCGGTGGTGATGATGATGTCGCGCAGTTCACAGCGCCCTTCCATGACATCGGCAATGGTGTGTTCGGCGCGGATGCCGAGCAGCACGTCGACGTTGGCCAGGCCCATGTCCGCATCCAGCAGAACCACGCGCTTGCCCATGGCATTCAATGCCAACCCGAGATTGACGGACATGCTGGTCTTGCCGACGCCGCCCTTGCCGCCGGTGACAGCCACCACCTGGATGGGATTCTTCCCGCTCACCTTCTGTACTCTCCTGTAATGCTGCTGCGCTGTGCGACGTCGTCAGGACGTCAGTGGCACCATATCGTTATTGTCCAGGCCGCCGCCCCAGACCTGACCGAACGCATCGGCGCGGCGCTCCTGTTCCCCGGAGCGTTTCTGTTCATCCTCTTCCGGCGATCCCAACGCGACCGCGCGGCTGACCAACCGGTGGGCCTGCGCCACTCGAAGGTCATCCGGAATACCCTGGCCATGGGTCTCGTACAACACTGGCAGACAGCGGTCGATGACCAGCGCCAGGGCTTCACCGAGCGTGCCGGCCTCGTCCAGCTTGGTCAGAATACAGCCATTGAGGTTGGCCGGCGCATGCGCGCGCCAGGCCCGTTCCAGCACCCGGCCCTGACTGGTGCAGGACAATACCAGATACTTCTGTACATGGGGTACTTCCTGCAATGCCTGCAGCTGGTCCTGCATGGCCTGATCCTCGCCATTGAGCCCGGCCGTGTCAACCAGCACCAGCGACTTGTGGCGCAGTGCCTCCAGGGTGCCGGCCAGATCGTGGCGCTGGTCCACCACGCGCACGGTGACACCGAGGATACGCCCCAGGGTACGCAGCTGTTCGTGAGCGGCGATGCGATAACTGTCGGTGGTGACCAGGGCCACGGCATCGGCGCCGTGTTCCAGCACATAGCGGGTGGCCAGCTTGCCGATGGTAGTGGTCTTGCCCACGCCGGTCGGCCCCAGGAACGCGAAGACGCCGCCCTGGGCGACCGGGTCCTCGCTACGCACGGGTACGGCGCGGTTGAGCCAGGCCAGGGTGAAGCGCCAGGCCTGAGATGGGGTGTATTCGGGCTTCAGGCGCTCCATCAGGTCACGGCTGAGGTATCCCGGAACCCCCATGTTGCCAAGCTTTTCCCAGATGCTGGCCTGCACCGGTGTGCGCTGGCTGAACTGCTCCCAGGCCAGCCCGGCCAGGCGTTGCTGCAGCAGGCTGCGAATGGTGTTCAGCTCGGAGCGCATCTGACGCATTTCGCCGTTGTCACCTGGCGGAGTCTCCTGCTGCTGCCGGGCCGGCGCCGTCTGACTGGCGAGGCTGTCCAGGCGCTCGCGCAGGGCCTTACCTTCCATGCTGATCTGCTGGTCCTTGAGCACGTCGCTGAAGGCCGGCGTGGACGAGGCCGCCTCACCCGATGGCTCCCCGGCCAGCAATTCCACGCCACCCTCTTCCAGCTGACGACTGGACAGCACAACGGCATCCTCACCCAGTTGACGGGTGACTTCCTTGAGACCGTGCCTCATGTCCCGCGCTACGATTCGCTTCACTTTCATGGCCTGCTGATCCTCTTCACTGGCCGATGGTAGCCACAATGGTGATCTGTTTGTTTTCCGGCACTTCCTGATAGGACAGCACCCTCAGTCCGCTGACCGTGTACCGCACGAAGCGGGCCAGCATGGGTCGCAGCGGTGCCGCCACCAACAGCACCGGCACATGGCCGGCCGCCTCCTGCGAACGGGCGGTCTGTACCAGCGAGCGTTGCAGGCGCTCGGCCATGCCCGGCTCGATGACCATGCTGTCATCCTCCAGCGCGCTGTCGCCCTGTTGATTCTGTTGCTTCATGGACTTAAGCAATATCTGTTCCAGGCTGGGGTCCAATGTCATCACAGGCAGCTCTGACGCGTCTCCGAACAGTTCCTGCACGATCACTCGCGACAGCGCCACTCGCGCCGCGGCGGTCAGAGTGACGGGATCTTGACTCCGCGCGCCCGTCACCGCCAGCGCTTCGGCAATGCTGCGCATGTCGCGCACCGGCACACCCTCGCGCAGCAGATTCTGAAGTACCTTGAGCAGGACATTGGTGCTGATCTGCTTGGGCAGCTCCTCCGCCAGCCGTTTTGAGGTGCGGCCCAGCATGTTCAGCAGTTCGTGTACTTCCTCGTGACCCAGCAGTTCGTGGGCATGCTGTTGCAGCAGGGAATTCATGTGGGTTGCCACAACGGTGCTGGAGTCCACCACGGTGTAGCCCATGCCCTGCACCTGGTCCTTCTGGGACGGCTCGATCCAGACCGCCTCCAGGCCGAAGGCGGGATCTTTGGTCTCGATACCCCTGGGTTTGCCGAACACCTGACCCGGGTTGATGGCCATGTCCCGATCCGGGTGGATCTCGCCCCCGCCAAGCTTCACCCCCATCAGGGTGATGCGGTATTCGTTGGGTTGTAGATCCAGGTTGTCGCGGATGTGTACCGAAGGCACCAGGAAGCCCAGCTCCTGCGACAGCTTCTTGCGGATGCCACGGATGCGGCCCAGCAGTGCCCCGCCCTGCGCCTTGTCCACCATGGGAATGAGCCGATAGCCGACTTCCAGCCCCACGGTATCCACCGGCGCCACATCGTCCCAGCCCAGTTCCGGTGGCTCGGCGTTTGCCTTGGGCTCGCTGCCCGGGCTTGCGGCAACCTCCTTGCCACCGGCACGCTGTGTGCGACCCGCGGCGGACGTCGGTTGATCCGTCCTTTCCGGCTGCTCGGCCTGCTGGTGGCGCCAGTAGATGAAGCCGGCCCCGGCGAACGCGGCCGCCGCCAGCGCCAGAAAGGCAAAGTGCGGCATGCCGGGCACGATGCCCATGATGAACAGCACCGATCCGGCGATACCCAGTGAACGCGGATTGGCGAACATCTGCCCGACCACCTGACTGCCCATCATCTCGTTGTTGTTGTTGCGCGTGACCATGATGGCCGCGGAAGTGGACAGCACCAGTGCCGGAATCTGTGCGACCAGGCCATCACCGATGGTCAGCAGCGCATAGCGCTCGGTGGCCTCGCCGAAACTGAGCGAGTACTGCATCATGCCGATGGCCACCCCGCCCAGCAGGTTGATGACCAGGATCAGTATGCCGGCCACGGCATCGCCCTTGACGAATTTGCTGGCCCCGTCCATGGCGCCATAGAAGTCGGCTTCCTGGGTGATCTCCTGGCGCCGGTCGCGGGCCTGTTCCTGGTCGAGGATGCCCGCGTTGAGATCGGCGTCGACCGCCATCTGCTTGCCCGGCATGGCATCCAGGGTGAAACGCGCACTGACCTCGGCGATCCGTCCGGCGCCCTTGGTCACCACCACGAAGTTGATGATGATCAGGATCACGAACACGATCAGGCCCACGGCATAGTTGCCGCCGATCACCACCTCACCAAAGGACTCGATGACCTTGCCGGCCGCCGCCCCGCCCTCGTGACCGTTGAGCAACACCACCCGGGTGGAGGCCACGTTCAGCGCCAGGCGCAACAGGGTGGCCACCAGCAGGATGGTCGGGAACACGGCAAAGTCCAGCGGCCGCATGGCATAGACCGCCACGCAGAGCACGACCAGGGCGATGGTGATGTTGAAGGTAAAGAACACATCGAGCAGGAACGGCGGGATCGGCAGCGTCAT
>JAWLFN010000201.1:0-5076 GCA_041685555.1 Gammaproteobacteria bacterium
GGTGAGTTTGCCCAGATCGATCTGGCAATGCCAAAGATCCAGGCCGGCCAGTGCCATCAACACGGGATAACTCTCGAATTCCGACATCTCATTGCGCCCAACCTGCCGGACGTAACGGTGCGATTTCATAATATTGGTGACAGATCGGTTGTGCAAAGCCCTCCCGTAGATCTCGATGGCCACGTTCCTCTGACTGTAAAGCCGCCCGACCACAGGAATCATTTCCTGGGCCAATGCTTCGCGCTCTTTCCAGTCGCTGAAAAAATCGTCCGGGCTCGGTCTGCTGCTCACAAAAGTCACCTGTTCTGCTGAGTGAATGGCTGGGTGTAACCAGGGTTTTACTGTTGGGGGCGACATTATCTTTTTATTGACTCCCCGGTGCAAGCAGGCCGGGCGCCGTCACCGCGGCCGGCGAGACAATCAGCGGCGGCTGTGAGAGAATGCGCCGCGCTCCATACCGCATCAGCTACGCAGGACTGAAACCGAGGATCCGTCACCCGCCCATGTCAGCGTTCGACCCGTTTCACCCCCCATTACCCCGAAATGAGTGCAGTGCAGAGCAGTGGCCACCATTGCCGGACAGCGAGTTCCCCCTGGCCGTGGCCAGCACGGCCAGGGATGCCGACCGCCCCCTTCTGGTCATCACCACAAATACCGCGGCGGCCGAACAGCTCCGACGGGAACTGCGCTTCTTCCTGGCGGGAACCGATCTTCCGGTCTACCTGTTCCCGGACTGGGAGACGCTGCCGTATGACAATTTCTCTCCGCATCAGGACATCATCTCGGACCGGCTGGACACGCTGTACCATCTGCCGGGTATGCGGACAGGCATCCTGATCATGCCCATCAACAGCCTCATGCACCGGCTGCCACCAGCCGACTACGTGCTCGGTGGCAGCCTGGTGATGCACACGGGACAGGCCCTGGATCTGGATGGCATGCGACAGACCCTGGCCAATGCCGGCTATCAGGCCGTCGACAACGTCTACGAGCATGGCGAGTTCGCTGTCCGCGGCGCCATACTGGATCTGTTCCCGATGGGCAGCACCGCGCCCTACCGGATCGAGCTGTTTGATGACGAGATTGAAAGCCTGCGGACATTCGACCCTGAATCCCAACGATCACTGACCCGGGTGGAGCGGATCCGTCTGTTGCCCGGTCGCGAATTCCCGCTGGACGAGAACGGAATCCGCCGTTTCCGTTCCCGGTTTCGGGAAGAGTTCGAGGTCAATCCGACCAAGTGCAGCCTGTACCAGGATGTCAGCGAGGGTATCAGTTCGCCAGGCATCGAATACTACCTGCCGCTGTTCTTTGAGCCACTGGCCACCGCGTTCGACTATCTGCCGGAAGATGCACTCATTGTACGACCATCCCGGCTGGATGACCCGGCGCAGCAGTTCTGGCGCGACGTCAATACACGGTATGAATCCCGCCGTCACAACGTCGAACGCCCATTGCTTGAGCCACATCGTCTCTTCTTGAGCCCACAGGACATCTTTGACGGATTGTCCGGCCGTAGGCAGATCAGCCTGAAGGACGCCAGTGATGCGAGGAGCCGGTTTCCGGATCTCAGCGTCCGGTCCCAGTCCGATGCCCCATTGCAACAGGTGGAGCAGTTCATCCATGAGCACCGGGAGCAACGGCTACTGTTCTGCGCCGAATCCGCCGGGCGCCGGGAAGCCCTGCTGGACTTGCTGGGCCCCCTGGCTCTGCACCCGACCCACGTGGACGGTTGGCATGATTTTGTCCATGGCAGGCAATCATCAGCCATCACAGTCGCCCCTCTGGACCACGGGCTGTTACTGGACAATCAGGGCTTGATCGTCATCACTGAGGCGCAATTACTGGGCCAGCGCGTCGCCCAGCGCCGAAGGCGACGACGGCAGCAGGACAACACGGACATGATTGTCCGCAACCTGACGGAATTGCGTCCAGGCAGCGCCGTGGTACATGAAGACCATGGCGTGGGACGATACCAGGGGCTGCAGACCCTGGAGGTTGACGGACAGGCAGCCGAATTTCTGGTGCTGGAGTACGCCAGAAGTGCAAAGCTTTACGTTCCGGTCGCCTCACTGCATCTGATCAGTCGATATGGCGGCACGGATCCGGAGATGGCGCCGCTAGACACCCTGGGCAGCGATCAGTGGCAGAAGGCGCGACGCAAGGCAGCCGAGAAAATCCGCGATGCCGCCGCCGAATTGCTCGACATCTATGCCCGGCGACAGGCCCGCAAGGGTTTTGCATTCCGCACGGAAGACATTGATTACCCGGCGTTCGCCTCCGGCTTCCCGTTCGAGGAGACCGCGGACCAGCAGGAGGCCATCGATGCCGTACTGGAAGATCTGCGCTCGCCGCGCAGCATGGACCGGCTGGTGTGCGGCGATGTCGGTTTCGGCAAAACCGAGGTGGCCATGAGAGCCGCCTTCGTCACCGTTCAGAATCATAAGCAGGTCGTCATTCTGGTACCCACCACGCTGCTGGCTCAGCAGCATTATGACAGCTTCCGGGACCGGTTTGCCGACTGGCCCGTCCATATCGATCTGATTTCCCGATTCCGCAGCGGCAAGCAACAGAACGCTGCCCTGCAACGCATCGCGGATGGTCGCAGCGACATTGTCATCGGCACCCACAAGCTGCTTCAGGGCAACATCCGTTACAAGGACCTGGGGCTACTGATCATTGACGAGGAACACCGTTTCGGAGTCCAGCAGAAAGACAGGCTTAAGGCGCTGCGTGCCGAAGTCGATATTCTGACACTGACCGCCACGCCGATACCACGAACGTTGAACATGGCCATGTCCAGCATCCGGGATCTGTCTCTCATTGTCACGCCGCCGGCACGCCGGCTTTCGGTTCGGACCTTCGTCCGGGAGCGCCAGGACGAACTGATCAGGGAGGCGGTGCTTAGAGAATTGCTGCGGGGCGGACAAGTGTTCTTCCTGCACAACGAGGTGCGCACCATCGGCAAGGCGGTGGAGAGTCTTGCCGAACTGGTTCCGGAAGCCAGAATCGGGACCGCCCACGGACAGCTCCCGGAGCGGGAACTCGAACAGGTCATGGCCGATTTCTATCACAAGCGTTACAACGTGCTGGTCTGCTCTACCATCATCGAGACGGGCATCGACATCCCCAGTGCCAACACCATCATCATCGACCGCGCGGATCGTCTGGGTCTGGCACAGTTGCACCAGTTGCGCGGACGTGTCGGCCGCTCTCATCATCAGGCCTATGCCTACATGTTGACACCTCCGTGGCGCAACATGACCGCCGACGCGCGCAAACGCGTGGAGGCCATCAGCAACGCCAACACGCTGGGCGCGGGCTTCACCCTGGCCAGCCATGATCTGGAAATCCGTGGCGCCGGTGAACTGCTGGGCGAGGAACAGACCGGCCATATACAGAAAATCGGATTCAGTCTGTATACCGAGATGCTTGAGCGGGCGGTGGAGGCGATCCGTGAAGGACGATCACCGGATATCGAGATCAGCCAACAGAACAGTGACATCAACCTGCGTGTGCCGGCACTGATCCCCGAGGATTACCTGCCTGATATCCATACCCGGCTCATCACCTACAAGCGTATTGCCAATGCCCGCAATGACGAAGAGCTGCGGGACCTGCAGGTGGAGATGATCGACCGCTTCGGGCTGTTGCCGGAGAGTACCCGTCGACTGTTCCGAATCACCAGACTGAAACTCCGGGCGGAAAACCTCGGTGTGGCCCGCATCGATGCCAGTGCGGCCAGTGGCAAGATCGTCTTTGCGCAGCAGACGCCGGTGGATCCTTTCTCGGTGGTCCAGCTGGTACAGGACAATTCCCGACAATTCCGTCTGTCCGGCGCCACTGAATTGCAGTTCAGCCATGATTGCGAGGATCCGGATGAACGCATCGACTTCATCAACGGTGTACTGGACCGGCTCAAGACCTGAGATGTCCAAGGGAAAGTATGGCGCGCCTGGAGAGAACCGGAGGGCTTACCGCGGCTACTCGCCCTGGTCGCCAAGACGCTGTAACCGGTACTCACCGCTGAGTACCCGCTGCCACCACCGCGGATTATCCAGAAACCATTGCACCGTCTTGCGCAGACCGGTATCGAATGTCTCCCGTGGCACCCAACCCAGCTCCCCGGCAATACGCTCGGCATTGACCGCGTATCGGCGGTCATGTCCGGGCCGATCGGAGACAAACTCAATGAGTCTCTCGTGAGGTATCACCGGCGATTGTGAATGCAGCTCGTCCAGCAGGCGGCATACAGCCCTGACCACATCGATATTCCGCATCTCGTTGTGACCGCCGACATTGTAGGTTCTGCCGGGACGGCCGCGACGCATTACAGTGGACAGGGCGCGCGCGTGATCTTCCACGTACAGCCAGTCACGAATCTGGCTGCCATCACCATACACCGGCAGAGACTCACCGCGCATGGCCCGCAGGATGACCAGCGGGATGAGCTTCTCGGGGAAATGGTACGGACCGTAGTTGTTGGAACAGTTGCTGATCACCACCGGAAGCCCGTAGGTGCGGTGCCAAGCGCGCACCAGGTGATCGGAGGCCGCCTTGCTGGCCGAGTATGGAGAGCTCGGCGCGTAGGGTGTCTGTTCCGTGAACGCGGACTCCTCCGGACCAAGGTCGCCGTATACCTCGTCGGTGGAGATGTGATGAAAACGGAACACAGCCGCGTCAGCCTCGGGCAGGGTGCGCCAGTATTCACGCACTGCTTCAAGCAATGACGCCGTGCCGGTGACATTCGTTCTGATGAAGGCCGACGGCCCGTCAATGGATCGGTCCACATGACTTTCAGCCGCCAGGTGCATGATGGCATCCGGCTTCCAGCTTTGCAGAAGATCCAGGACGCCTCCGGTGTCACAGATATCGAGCCGCTCGAACCGATAACGGGGATGGGAGGACACCTCCGCGAGCGACTCCAGGTTTCCGGCGTAGGTCAGCTTGTCCAGGTTGAGCACATGGTCACCGGTTTCCCGGATGAGATGGCGGATCACGGCGGAACCAATAAACCCGGCTTCCAGCTTTGCAGAAGATCCAGGACGCCTCCGGTGTCACAGATATCGAGCCGCT
>JAWLFN010000202.1:0-5072 GCA_041685555.1 Gammaproteobacteria bacterium
CCGCCGTCGGGACCGTGCAGCTGTCGCGCCTGCTCCAGCGCCGGCTGATACAGCGCATCACCGAAGTCCTGCAGCAGCAGGAAACCCTCATCCAGATCAGCGGCCAGTACCGCCGGGGCCGGCACGCCATGAGCGAGCAGCCGCTGGGCCACCAGCACAAACGGACGACAGTCCTCCTGTGCTGGTGGCGCATCCATCACCAGGTACTGGTACGGCGGCTGTTCCAGGTGCAGCCGGAAATAGCGGCGGAAACTGGCATCGCCGCCCATCGGCTCGATACGATGGCCGCCCGGACCGTGCCGCCCGCGCACCACCCGGTCTGCCCATTCGCGCAGTCTGTCCTGTCTTTCGTCCATTCCGTCCGTACCCTTCACCTTTGCTTTCACAGGGCAATACATTATCATGCCCCGGTTCGCACCATTCTATTGGATTGCCCGCCATAATGCAGTGTCCGAGACCCGTCATCCGTCTGACAGCCGCCGCCCTGCTGGTTCTGTCAGGCCACTCGACGGGACAGGAAGCGGACAACGACGAGGCCCGCACGGACTGGGTCTCGCGCGACCGGCTGACACCGGAACAGGCGGCCGAACTGCCCACCGCCTGCTGCGGCCGCTTCATCGAGCCACTGCGCGAAGACCCCTACGCCGAAGCCGACCCGGAACAGTCACCCACCGTCATCGATGCCCCGGCCGGACTGCGGCGCGAAGCCGACGGCGAACTGCACCTCAACGGACCGGTACGACTGCTGCAGGGCTACCGCTCCATCAACGCCAGTGGCTCGGCGACCCTGCGCGACGAGGAAGAGACCATTTCCCTGCGGGGAGAGGTCGAGTTCCGCGAACCCGGCCTGCTGCTGCGTGGCGACAGCGCCTTCATCGATCAGGGCAACGAGACCGCCACGCTGCAACAGTCCGGCTTTCTGCTCTACGAGACCGGCATCCATGGCGAAGCCTCGCGTATCCACCACGACGGCGAGTCGGGCCTGATCACGGTCAGCAACAGCGCCCTGAGCCGCTGCGAACCGGGCCATGAGTTCTGGGTGCTGCATTCACGCGAACTGGACATCGACAGCGAGGCCGGCATGGGCTATGCCCGCGACGTCACCCTGCGTATCCGCGACGTGCCCGTGTTCCGCTACCCGTTCACACTGCCGTTCCCGGTCACCGACCAGCGCACCTCCGGCTTCCTGGCACCCTCGGCCAGCACCCGGCGCCGGGGCGGACTGGACATCGCCACGCCCTATTACTTCAACCTGGCCCCTCACTACGATGCCACGGTGACGCCGCGCATCCTCAGCGAACGCGGCCCCATGCTGGAAAGCGAGTTCCGTTACCTGTCGCAGTGGTCGCTGAACCGCATCACCACCGCCTGGATGCCCGACGATGCCAAATACGATCCGGCGCTGGCGGATCTGCCCGACGACCGCTCCCCGCCCGTCAACAGCCGCTGGTTCCTGGGCCTGGAACACGAAGGCATGCTGGGGCGGCAGTTCCGTACACAGCTGGACTACAATGCCGTCAGCGACCGTGACTACTTCCGCGACATGGGCACCAGTGGCCTGAACCTGGACACGCGCTCGCACCTGAACCGCGAAGGCAGCGTGCAATGGTTCAGCCGGGACTGGCAGACCACTGCCCGGGTCCAGCGCATCGACGTCATCGACCCGCTGGTGGCCGACCGCGACATCAACCGCCCCTACGACCGCATGCCGGAACTGACCGTCAGCGGCAGCGAATCATTGCCCGGCGGACTGCAGCTGTCGCTGGATTCCGGCTTCAGCCGCTTCGACCGCGACCTGGATCCGCGGCGCCTGTCCGCTGCACAGATCGAAGAAGGCGCCCTGGTCACCGGACAACGCACCGTGGCGGAGGCCCGGCTCAGCCGGCCATGGAGGACACCCGGCACTTTTCTGGTGCCCACGGTATCGCACCACTTCACACGATGGGATCTGGAACAGCAGGCCGTCGGCACCGGGGAGCGGCCGGATCGCGGCATCACGCGGTTCAGCCTGGATGGCGGCCTGATCTTCGAGCGCCCCGTGCCATTCGGAGACCTGAGCCTGACCCAGACACTCGAGCCGCGCCTGTACTACCTGTACAGCGAATACGAGGACCAGAGCGAACTGCCCACCTTCGACACCACACAGCGCTACCTGAGCTTCGACCAGCTGTTCCGGCCCGACCGGTTCGGTGGCCACGACCGCGTCGGTGATGCCAACCAGATCAGTGCCGCGCTCAGTACCCGTTTCCTCGATGAGCAGGGCACCACGCGCGCCCGCGCCGACATCGGCCAGATCTTCTATTTCGAGGACCGCCGGGTATCGCCGGACAGCCCCCTGCAGCAGTGGCAGATCGTGCAGCCGATGCAGCGCTCGCGCTCGGCACTGATCGGCCGGGGCCAATACAATCTGTCCCGGGATTGGCGTGTGCGCGGGGACGTACAGTGGAGCCAGCAGCGCTCGCGCGTGGAGGAAGGCGCCTTCGCCCTGCGCTACCAGCGCGACCGCGACCACATCCTCAACATCGCCTACCGCTACCGCGAAAAGGCCGACTTCGAGCTGGACCGGCCCGAGACGCTGGACCCGCGGATCCGCCAGACCGACATCTCCGCCGTATGGCCGATGAATGATAACTGGCGGTTCATCGGTCGATGGAATTACGATCACAGCAACAAACGCAATCTTGAAAGCTTTGCTGGCGTCGAATACAGTAACTGCTGCACCACCATGCGCGTGCTGGTCAGGGACTGGGTCAACGACTACGAGTTTCTCGATTCACAGGCACGCCCCAATCGCGGCATCTATTTTCAGTTCACGTTGCACGGCCTGGGCAACGTGACCGGCGCCGGCATCAGCAATCTGCTGACTGACGGCATTCCAGGTTTCAGGGAGTATCCAATTAATGAGTAGACCAACACGTCCAATCGCATCCGCCATCCTGCTGCTGACCGGCTGGCTGCTGACGGCTCCGGGCATCGCCCTGGCGCAGACGGCCGAGTCACCCCAGCGCGAGGTTCTGGATCGGGTCGTGGCCATCGTGGACGAAGGCGTCATCCTGCAGAGCGAGCTGGAAAACCGCCTGCAACAGGCCCGGGAACGCGCCCGGCAATCCGAGCAGCGCCTGCCGCCGGCGGACGTGCTGCGCGAACAGATCATGGAATCGCTGATCGTCGAGAACCTGCAGCTGCAATGGGCCGAGCGGGTTGGCATCCGCATCGACGATGACACCCTGAACCAGGTCATGGGCAACATCGCGTCGCAGAACAACATGAGCTTCGATCAGTACGTCAATGCCCTGCAGCAGGCCGGTCGCTACCAGGAGACCCGCGAGCAGATCCGCCGCGAACTGGCGATCAACGAGGTGCAGCGCGGCATGGTCAACCGTCGCATCAACATCACCGAGCAGGAAATCGAGAACTACCTCGACTCCGAGCAGGGCCGCTCGTCCATGGAACCGGACTACCTGGTCGATCAGTTGCTGGTGCCGGTCACCGGAGGCGACAGTCCTCAACGCATCGAAGCCAAGGAAGAATACGCCCGCGACCTGTACCGGCGCATCCAGCAGGGCGAGCCATTCGCCGATGTCCGGATGAGCGCCCAACAGGGTAGCGACGGCATCGAGGCCAGTGGCAGCGAGCTGGGCTGGCGCAAGCGCGAAGAACTGCCTTCCCTGTTCGCCGAGGTGGTGCCGGACATGCAAATGGGCGAGGCCCATGCGCCGCTGCGCAGTTCCAACGGCTTCCATGTCCTGTACCTGCGCGATGTGCGCGGCGACTCCAACCGCCTGGTCAATCAGGTGCGCGCCCGCCACATCCTGATCAGCCCCAGCGAGATCCGCACCGAAACCCAGGCGCAGCGGCTGGCCGAGGAGCTGTACGAGCAGATCCAGGACGGCGAGAGCTTCTCCGCCCTGGCCCGCCAGTACTCCGATGACGACAACTCGGTGGTGGCCGGTGGCGACATGGGCTGGGCCAGCGAGGGCGGCATGCCGCCCCAGTTCGAGGAGCGCATCAGCGATCTGGAACCCGGCAAGGTCACCGAGCCGTTCCGCACCGACTTCGGCTGGCACATCGCCGAGGTGATGGAGCGTCGCGAGCGCGACCTGAGCCAGCAGTACCGGCGGCAACTGGCCGAGAATGCCATCCGCGAACGCAAGTTCAATATCGAGCTGGAGAACTGGCTGGTGGAGCTGCGTGACGAAGCCTACGTGGAGATGCTCTGAGGGGCCCCGCGGATGAGTCTGCGCATCGCCATCACAGCCGGTGAACCCGCCGGCATCGGCCCCGACCTCTGCATACAGCTCGCCGGCGCGCTGGCCGACGGTTCACTGGACCTGGCCGGCGCGGAACTGGTGCTGATCTGCGACCCGGACCTGCTGGTCCGGCGCGCCCGGCACCTGGGCCACAACCTGACCCTGCCGGAATGGTCCCCCGATGCCGCCACCACCGGACTGTCCATCCTGCCGGTCACACTGCCCGGCGAGGACCGCCCCGGCCATATGGACCCGGCCCATGCCCCGTGGATCCTGGACACCCTGCGCACCGCCATCCGCGGCTGCCGCGACGGCCGCTTCGAGGCCATGGTCACCGGACCGGTCAACAAGGCCGTGATCAACGAAGCCGGCATCCCCTTCAGCGGCCATACCGAGTTCCTGGCCGAGCACTGCGACACCGCCCGCACCGTGATGATGCTGGCCACCGAGGGCCTGCGCGTGGCCCTGCTCACCACCCACCTGCCGCTGCGCCAGGTGGCCGAAGCCGTCACCGCGCCGGCGCTGGAGGAGACGCTGGACATTCTGCACCGGGACCTGCAGCGACACTTCGGCATCGAATCGCCCCGCATCACGGTCTGCGGCCTCAACCCGCATGCCGGCGAGGGCGGCCACATGGGCCGCGAGGAGATCGACGTCATCGAACCGGTGCTGGAACGGCTGCGCGCCGGAGGCATGCGCCTGCGCGGCCCGCTGCCCGCCGACACCCTGTTCACACCGCCCATCCTGGCCGACACCGATGCCGTGCTGGCCATGTATCACGATCAGGGCCTGCCGGTATTGAAGTACAAGGGCTTCGGCAAC
>JAWLFN010000203.1:0-5063 GCA_041685555.1 Gammaproteobacteria bacterium
GCCATTCAAAGGTGCTGCAGAGTGACGGTGATACTTCTGGCCGGGTGTGGGTATTTCACGACACCACGGAACGACGCCGGGCTGAACAGGCCGCGGAGCAAGCCGAGGATCGCCTGCGCCGCGGCCAGATATATGCCAATATCGGCACCTGGGAGTGGAATATCATCACCGGCGAACTGTTCTGGACAGAGCGTATCGCCCCGCTGTTCGGTCACCTCGAAGGGACGCTGGAAACCAGCTACGAAAATTTTTTGGGTGCGGTTCATCCGGACGACCGTCAGGCCGTCATGGAGGCCGTCGATGCCTGTCTGGAGCATGGGGTGCCTTACGACATCGAACACCGGGTGGTGTGGCCGGACGGCACCGTGCGCTGGTTGCTGGAACAGGGTGCGGTCCTGCGTGATGCCGAGGGCAGGCCGTCGCGGATGCTGGGCATTGTGCAGGACATTGATGCGCGCAAACGCCTGGAACTCTCCCTGGCGGAACGTGAACAGGAACTGGTTGAGGCCCAGGCCCTGGCCTCGCTGGGTAACTGGAGTGCTGACCAGATATCTGGCCGTCTGCTCTGGTCTGACGAGGTCTACCGGATTTTCGGGTATGAGCCCGGGGCGATCACACCGTCTATTGAAGCTTTCCATGCTGCCGTGCACCCGGATGATCGCGCACTGGTCCGGGAAGACGTGGAGAGGGCCCGGCAGAGCGGCCGTCACGACGTGGTCCACCGTATTGTGCGGCCCGACGGCAGTATCCGGCACGTGCATGAATTGGCGCGTGCGGAGGTGGATGAGCAGGGGCAGCTGATTCGGCTGATCGGAACCGTGCAGGATGTGACCGAGCGGGTAGAAGCAGAGCAACAATTGCGCGAGACAGAGCAGCGTTTTGCTTTTGCTGTAGAAGGCGCGGGGGATGGCGTCTGGGACTGGAATATGATCACCGGCGAGATATTCCTGTCGGGTAACTACGAGCCCATGTTGGGCTTTGAGCGTGGCGAGCTGAAGCCCAGCGTTGAAGGCTGGAAACGCTCGGTGCATCCGGATGATCTGGAGTCGGCGCAGCGGCAACTGGAGGACTACCTGGCAGGCCGTTGTGACCAGTATGCCGTTGAACTTCGAATGCGCTGCAAGGATGGTAACTACAAGTGGGTACTGAGCCGGGGCACCGTGGTGGAGCGCAACGCCAACGGCGAGCCGGTGCGCCTGGTTGCCATCCACAGTGATATTGACCAACGTAAGGCTGGTGAAGAGACATTGCGATTGTTCAAGCATGTGGTGGATTCCGTCATGGATGGCGTGATCGTGATTGACAGTCAGGGATGTATGCAACTCGCCAGCCCGGCAGTCTCTCGTATTTTCGGCTACTCCCAGTCGGCCATGGTGGGAAAAAATGTCTCCATGTTGATGCCGGAACGCCTGCGGCCGGGGCATGATGCCTACATTCAGCGCTATCTGAGCACAAACGACGCTCGCGTAATTGACCGTCAGGTACAGGTAACCGGTGAGCGTGCGGATGGCAGTGAATTCCCCCTGGAGGTGACGGTCAGTGAAATCCGGATAGGACAGTCACCGCTTTTTGTCGGCTTGCTGCGGGACATCACGGCGCGCAAACGTGCCGAATCAGAACTGATTGCAGCGCGCCGGGAAGCGGATCGGGCCAACAAGGCCAAGTCGGAGTTTCTCTCCAGTATGAGTCATGAGTTGCGCACCCCGATGAATGCCATTCTCGGCTTTGGGCAATTGATCGGGTACGATGACGATCTGTCGGAGGAGCACCAGGACAACGTAAAGGAAATTCTCAACGCGGGTGAACATCTTCTGTCACTCATCAACGAGGTACTCGATCTCTCCAGGATCGAGTCCGGCACCATCGACCTGTCTCTGGAGCCGGTGGCACTGACTGATGTTGTGGAGGAGTGCCTTTCACTGGTGGCCACGCTGGCGGAGCCGCGCCATATTCAGCTGGCCGTACAGGGTATTCACGGAGTTACTGTCTGGGTCGACCGTATCCGCTTCAAGCAGGTATTGCTCAATCTGCTCTCTAATGCCATCAAGTACAATCGCGATGGTGGCAACGTCATCCTCAGCGCAGAGCCGGCGGCCAGCGGCCAGGTTCGCATTCGTGTCAGCGATACAGGCCGGGGTATTGACGAGGCCAGATTGAGCGAGCTGTTTCAACCCTTTAACCGGCTTGGTGCCGATCGCAGTGAGGTAGAGGGTACGGGCATCGGCCTGAGCATAACCCGGCGTATCGTCGAATCGATGGGCGGTACCGTTGGCGTGCACAGTGATGTTGGTGCAGGCAGCACGTTCTGGGTCGATCTGCCACTGGCCAGGCAGGCAGGCGCCGCAGGGCAAAGCCCCGTGCGGGAAAACAAAGCCCCGGATATCGTCGATGACCGAACCAGCGTACAGACAATACTGTACATCGAAGACAATCCGGCCAACTTGAAGCTGGTGACCCAGATACTCAGGCCTCTGACGCATGTCCGGCTGATCACGGCTCACAGCGCGTCCCTGGGCATTGAGTTGGCGTTGGCACGCCAGCCTGACATGATTCTGCTGGACATCAACCTGCCTGGCATGGATGGTTATCGCGTGTTGAAACGTCTAAGGGCTGAAGCCAGTCTGCAGCACACTCCGGTAATTGCCATTACCGCCAATGCCACGCCGGCAGATGTCGAACGGGGTAAGGCGGTCGGCTTTACCGATTACCTGACCAAACCATTACATGTCGAACTGTTCCTGGAAAAGATCCGGCACGGCCTTGGTCTGGAGGGGTAATGAGTGCTACCCGGATGGTTCAGTCAGGGGCTGAGAGTACAGATCCGCGGCCGACTGCCTTTCGTATCAGCATGGGTCGGGCCAGCTTGGGCCTGACGTGCATCGAAATCGATATGCTGGAGTGAGCTACATGAATCATGATCAGCTTGAACGCTCTCTGATTTTTGTCGTTGATGATGAAGCGTCCAATCTGAAGCTGCTGGACCGGATGTTGCGCAGTGACGGTTACGGGCATCTGGTGCTGATTGATGACCCACGTGAGGTACTGGCGCAGTACCGCGCTGCGCGACCTGATCTGATATTGCTGGACATTAACATGCCGCATCTCGATGGCTATGAGGTGATGTCACAACTGACCCGGCTGAATGACCCGTTGTTACCCCCGATTGTAATCCTTACCGCCCAGCATACCAGGGATTATCTGTTACGTGCCCTGGCCAGTGGTGCTCGCGACTTTGTCAGCAAACCCTTCGATCGCAATGAACTCCTGATGCGGGTCCGCAACCTGCTTGACGCCCAATTGGCACACCGGATGCTGCATGATCGGAAAAGTGTCCTGGAGCAATTGGTGCGGGAGCGGACGGAGGCATTGCATCATACCCGATTACAGGTCGTGCAACGCTTGGGCATGGCCGCCGAATACCGCGATGAGGAGACCGGAAATCACATCCTGCGCATGAGTCATATCTGCGCGTTGTTAGCGAAAGAGGTCGGCTGGGATGATGCCAGGTGTGACCTGATTCTCAATGCCAGTCCCATGCACGATATCGGGAAGATTGCCATACCCGATGCGGTACTGCTCAAGCCCGGACCGTTCGAACCCCACGAGTGGGAAATCATGAAGACGCACTCCGCAGTCGGCGCCAGTCTGCTGGAAGGCGATGACAGTGATCTGTTGTGCATGGCTCGGGATATTGCCCTCACCCATCATGAAAAATGGGATGGCAGCGGTTATCCGGGCGGCCTCGCTGGCGAGGATATACCGGTCTCCGGCCGCATTGCTGCCCTGGCTGATGTCTTTGATGCCCTGACTTCTGTCAGGCCCTACAAGAAAGCCTGGTCCGTCGACGATGCGGTCGAGTACATAAAGCAGAACAGTGGCAAGCACTTTGATCCGGCGCTGGTGGAGGTGTTTGTCCGCAACCTGCCACACATTGTAGCCATAAAGGAACGATTTCCCGAGTCAGAGGGGAGCTGAAGAAGCGAGAACGAAGGCGCGCATCCTGACAGAGTCGCGGCTCCGTGGCACCCGCTCCGACGGGGTGTTCGCTGACGCCCATTATGGATCGGGCGGTTCCTGTGAACTCACGAACCGGTATTGAGGTACGCGGACGGTAGCGGTAATCATGGGGTATGTCAATCTCGCGGCCGGCCTGGCACCTTACGTCTGAGCGACGTGTTTTTTGAGATCAAGAATGCTGCCACTATCCAGCGCTATCAGGAAAGCCCGTCATGACCGGCGATAAAGACCTCAACAGACTGCTTGCGTCCCTGTCTCCGGAGTTCATGGTCGGTGAATTCGTATTCAGCACATTTCCGGGTGCGCGGTATGGGGAACATGCGGAGCTGGATCCGGTGGCCGTCGTGCTCGAACAGGAAGGTCTGACAATGGTCCTGCCGCGGCCACGGGCCGATGCGCATGGTCATGAGTATGAATCGGTTTTCCGCGGCATCACATTGCGAGTCCACTCCAGCCTTGACGCCGTAGGGCTGACCGCGGCCGTCTCCCGTGCGCTGACCGCGGAGGGGATCAGCGCCAATGTGGTGGCCGGGTACCATCATGATCATCTCTTTGTTCCTGCCAGGTTTGCCGATCGGGCCATGGCGGCACTCCGGGAGTTGAGCAACTGACCGGAGCGGGCGGTGGTGTGAGGCATTCACGTGACCTTTGTTATACTGTCTCTCCACTACAAACGATGGAGAAGTCCCGCATGACCATCAGGAAGGTGCTGATCGCCAACCGTGGCGAGATCGCTGTCCGTATCGTCCGTGCCTGTCAGGAGATGGGTGTCAAGGCGGTAGCCATCTATTCGGAAGCGGACCAGTATTCGCTGCACGTCAAGAAGGCCGACGAGGCCTATTGCATCAGCCGGGACCCGCTGTCCGGTTACCTCAACCCCCACCATATCGTGAATCTGGCCGTGGAGACCGGCTGCGATGCCCTGCATCCAGGCTATGGCTTTCTGTCCGAAAATGCCGACCTGGCGGCCATCTGCAAGAAGCGCGGCGTCCGGTTCATCGGTCCTTCCGCGGAAGTGATCCGCATGATGGGTGACAAGACCGAGG
>JAWLFN010000017.1:0-20650 GCA_041685555.1 Gammaproteobacteria bacterium
ACAGGAATCGATGGCCCGCAGTGACTGCTGAAGTTCCAGACCACTTTCTCCGGGCAGGCAAAGATCCAGCAACACGCAGGTGGGACCTCTCGGCAGACCGGACTCCAACAGGGAGGGGCCATCCGCATGACTGCGCGCAGCAATGCCTGCCGACAACAACAGGGCTTCCAGTGATTGCCGCACCGCCGGGTCGTCATCCACGATGATGGCCACGCCGCTTTCCTGATTCACTACTCTCCCTGTGCCAATGGCAGGGTAAAGCGGAAAACAGCGCCCCCGTCGGCGGCATTTTCCACCGACAGTTCCCCCCCATGGTCCTCTAGAATGGATTTGCAGATGGCAAGGCCCTGGCCGATGCCATGCGTCTTGGTGGTGAAAAAGGGATCCCAGAGTTGATCCTTGTGTTCCTCGGGGATTCCCGTGCCGTTGTCCTGGACCGTGATCACACACTGCTCTCCGGTATCGTGCGGCTCACAGGACAGTCTGAGTATTTTTCCTCGCCCTGACTCCTGCAGCGAGTCAATCGCATTGCTGATGAGGTTGTAAAGTACCTGCTCGACCTGGATGCGATTGACACGGCACAGGCAGGGAGGGCGTCCGACATCAGACTCGAACCGGATGTCGGCGGATTTCACCTCGTGAGAAAGCAGGGTCAGTACGTTGTTGGCGACCGAAATGATGTCCACTGTTTCTCTTTCGAGGCTCTGACCCTTCTTAAGGAACAACCGCATTTGCCTGATGATGTCATTGGCGTGAGCACTCTGCCCGATGATCTGATTCAGTATGTCATCCAGCTTTGCATCCGGGCTGCCATTGGCCTCAATCAATTCTCGGGCAGACATTGCATAAGCCTGTATCGCCATCAGGGGCTGACGGATCTCGTGAGCCATGCCGGTGGCCATCTGACCCATGGCATTGACACGATGCAGGTGGGCCAGTTTTTCCAGGTGGTTGCGAGCCTTCATGCGCGACCGGTGCAGCTCCGTCATGTCCTGGACAAAGCCGACGAACATGGTCTGTGCATGCTCTTCATATTCAGCCACGGCCAACCGGACGTGCACCTCGCCACCCTCCTTGCGGCGTCCGATCAGATCGCGCTCCGATCCGATGACCCGCGGCTCACGCGAAGCCAGGTAACGGCTGATGTAGTGATCATGCTGGTCGCGATCCGGCCAAGGCATCAGGAATGAGATATTGCGGCCAATGGCCTCCTCCCTGCTGTATCCGAATATCCGTTCGGCGGCGGCGTTGAAACTGTGGACGATGCCCTTGGCATCGATGGAGATGATGCCATCAATGGCAGATTCGATGATGGCCTCCGTCAGATGCCTCCGGCCGGCCATCCGCTCACCATGCACGGGTATTTCTGGTCCTTTCATCAACATCTCCAACCCATGGCGCTTATGCTTGGGTTACGATATGGGAAGCATTGACGGGAGTCAACGCATCCCGGTCGAAGTTGCGTTAGGTTAAACGGTGGTCCGCAAATTGATTCATCTGAACGTCTGAAGGAGAGTGCGGGCATGCCCGACAATCCTTACGCACTGGAGGTCCGCCCAGAGTTACCCAAGGAGCTGACGCGACTCGAGGAGCTGGCCAACAACCTCTACTTCAGCTGGGACAGGCGCGCCCGCGCGCTGTTCCACCGCATAGATCCCGCACTATGGTCAGCCTGCTCCCATAATCCACGGATTTTCCTGCGACGTGTTTCCCAGTCCAGGCTGGACAGACTGGCCGTCGATCCCGCCTTCCGGCTGCACTTCAAGGAAGTACTGGACGGGTTTGATACCTATCTGGCAGCCAGCCCGAGGGACAGTGACTGGTCCGGTCAGGATGAAGACGACCCACTGATCGCTTATTTCTGTATGGAATACGGCCTGCACGAAAGCCTGCACCTCTATTCCGGTGGTCTGGGCATCCTGGCTGGCGATCACTGCAAGGCGGCCAGCGACCTGCACATGAACTTTGTGGCCGTGGGACTGATGTACCGGCAGGGTTATTTCTTCCAGCAGCTGGGCCGGGATGGCAGTCAGGAAATGCACTACCGCCACGCCAACCTGGTGGATATCCCGGTAGTCCCGGCCCTGGATGACACCGGGCAACCCGTCCGCGTGAGTGTGACGCTGCCGGGACGGGAGGTCATGATCACGGTATGGCGACTGGACGTTGGCCGGCTGAACCTGTATCTGCTGGATACGGAGCTTCCGGGAAACGCCGTGGAGGACCGGACCATCACTCACCAGCTCTACGGTGGTGATCGGGCGCTGAGAATTGCACAGGAGCTGATAATCGGCATTGGTGGGCCGCGCGCACTATGGGCCATGGGGATCAAGCCGGCTGTCTGGCACATCAACGAGGGACACCCTGCATTTCTGATACTGGAACGGTGTCGGCGGCTGGTAGCCGCCGGAATGAGTTTCGAGGGCTCGCTCGAAGCCGTGGCGGCAGCCACGGTGTTCACGACTCACACCGCGGTAGCAGCCGGTCACGACCTGTTCAGCCATGATCTTGTCAGCCGGTACCTGAAAAGCACGGTGGACTCCCTTGGCATTTCCCCGCAGCGACTGCTGCGGCTCGGAGCCTCCCCACAGAACCCCGACCGCTTCAACATGACGGCTCTGGCCCTGCGGGGTTCACGTTTCCACAACGGCGTCAGCACAGTACATCGGGATGTGGCGGCACGCATGGAGGCCCATATCTGGCCCGACATCGCTCCCGAGGAGAATCCTCTGATCACCATTCCCAACGGCGTGCATGTCCCGACATTTCTGGCGAGGGAGTGGGTCAACTTCCTTGATGGACACTACCCGGAATGGCGCCAGAAGCTGCAGATCCCCACGTTCTGGGAGCAAACCATCCAGAGCATTCCCGACCATCGATTCTGGAGCCTGACCCGTTGTCTGAAAAGTGACATGCTGGAAGAGCTCCGGGACAGACTGCTGCAGCAATACACCCGGAATCACTACACCCGCGCCCGAATCGACGCCATGCGGGCCGTGTTTTCCGCCGACAACACTCGGCCCCTGGTCATCGGGTTCGCCAGGCGCTTCGCCACCTACAAAAGGGCGCTGCTGGTCTTTCAGGACATCAACCGCCTGGGCAGGTTGCTTGGTGATCCTGACCGTCCCGTCATCATGCTGTTCGCAGGCAAGGCCCATCCGCAGGATGCACCAGGCCAGTCCATGATTCGGCGCATCCATGAATTCAGCTCACGACCACCATTTCTGGACCGCGTTTTCCTCATCGAGGGGTACGACATGGCGCTGGCCCGCAAGCTGGTTACCGGAGTGGACATCTGGCTGAACACGCCTGAGTATCCCATGGAAGCCAGCGGCACCTCCGGCCAGAAAGCGGCCATCAACGGCGTCATCAACCTTAGCGTACTGGATGGCTGGTGGGCAGAGGGTTATGACGGTGAGAATGGGTGGGCCATTACCCCTCACGGCCGCGATCTTACCCCAGAGGAACGCGATCTGACGGAAGCGGAAGAGTTGCTGGACCTGCTTGAGCATGAAATCATCCCGGCGTACTATCGCAAGGGGCCGGGCGGTTATTCGCCGGAATGGGTGCAGCGCTCCAAACGCTCCCTGTTCACGGTGCTGCCCCGCTTCAATACCGAACGCATGGTGATGGACTACTTCCGCAAGTTGTACTGGCCCGCGGCACAACAGTCCAGGCGGCTGCTACAAGGGGATGGGAGAGAAGCGGAACAACTGGCTGTCTGGAAACAGGAAATCCACCAGCACTGGGATCAGGTCTCAATGTCCTGGAACCGGCCGCCCCCGGCCTCTCTCGTCACCGGCCAGCGCCTGGAACTGACGATCAATGTTGAACTCGGCGCGCTGTCTCCCGACGATGTCATCCTGGAATGCCTGTTGGAGACCGGTGACACCGACCACCATGGCACCGCAGCGGTGATCCACCGCATGAGGCCCATGGCCCCTGCCGAGGCACACGCCGTGCACCGGTACCAACTGGATGTGGAGGCGCCGGACAACGGCCTGCACCAGATGCGTTTCCGCCTGTACCCCTTTCATGAACTGCTCAGCCATCCCTTCGAGACCGGACGCATGCTCTGGCTGTAATGCGCACTTGAAAGTGGTTACTCAAGGAGTCCGACCGCTCACGTTCACAAGCTGCCTCAGCTGGTGCGCGAGCCAATCCTGATTCTCATCACCTTGTAACCGCCAGGACCAGTTACCGGTCTCCGTGCCCGGCCTGTTCATACGCGCCTCACTGCCCAGCCCCAGAATATCCTGCATGGGCAGCACGGCCAGGCGGCAGGGTGAATCCAGACAGAGCCGGTTCATCCGCCAGTGCAGATCCTCGCCGGACGAGCCGGCATCATCGACGAGGGCCCCTTCTACGCGGCGCTTCTGCTCGGCCGTAAGATGACTCCACCAGCCGACGATGGTGTCGTTGTCGTGGGTGCCGGTGTAGACCACACAGTCGCGCTCATGCCGGGCCGGATGATGAGGGTTGTCGGGCAGTCCATCGAAGCCGAACTGCAGCACCCGCATTCCTGGCAGCGCATGGCGTTCCTTCAATGCCTGCACCGGTGGCGTGATATGCCCCAGATCCTCGGCCACCAGCGGTACCGGGCCCAGGCTGTTGCTGACGGTGGTGAGCAGCTCATCTCCGGGCGTTGACGTCCATTCCCCCTCTGCAGGCAACGACTGCCTGGGATGGGACCAGCAGGCCTGCAACCCGATAAAATGGTCGAGACGCAGAATATCGAACAACTCCAACTGAACTGTCAGCCGGCGTAACCACCAATCGAAACGCTCAGCCCTGTGCTGCTCCCATCGATACATCGGTGCGCCCCAGCTCTGCCCTGTGTCACTGAACGCATCGGGTGGCACACCGGCGATCCGACGCGGCCTGCCACGCGCATCCAGATCGAATAGCTTCTGGTGTTCCCAGACATCGGCACTGTCTGCTGACGGATAGAAGGGTAGATCCCCGAACAATGCGATACCCCGGGCATTGGCCTCGGTTTTGAGCTGGCACCACTGGTGATGGAACAGGAACTGACGGAACGCCTCATCATTCATATCCGCGGTCACCGCGGGGTCGAAGGGCAGCACGGGATCCGCCTCAAAGCGCCGGAAGGCCATTGGCCAGGCAGTCCACTCAGCGCATCCAAAACGCTGACGCAGGGCATGAAACTGGCACCAGGGGTACAGCCAGTAATGATGATGCCTGCAGAAAGCCTGGAAGGCATGGCCAAGCGACGCAAACTGCCCCTTCCTGAGGCACTCTGCCGCGGCGCTCATGAGCTCAGAGGACGCAGGCCCTTCCTCCCGCTCCGGCAGCTGGAAGGTATCGATCAACCGCCGGGCATCAATCAGCCGGGTATCACCTGCAAAAAGGGAAAACGCCTGATAGGGAGAAAGGCTCTCGTTGACCGGCAGCAGGGGTAGCGTCTGCCATACGGAGATACCCGCCGAGGACAGGAAATCCAGAAACTGTCTTGCCTGCTCACCCAGCGTGCCATTGGCACCCGGCCCGGGCAACGAGGTGGGATGAAGCAGAACGCCGGCACGCCGGCGACCGAATGCGGATTGTCTGTACATACCACTACGAGGGACGTCTGGTCCCGCCATTTCCCAGTGAACCGTTGCCCCGCGCAAAGGACCGCGTCATGTCGGCCAGACGGTGATGCACCGGGACGCGTGCCTGCGCGCGAAGGGCTTCAGCGGACATGGCTGACTTCCTGGCCCAGCATCTCGGGGGTCACGAGGACGATGCCCGCGGCACTGACCTCGAAGCGACGGGCATCTGCCGAGGGATCTTCCCCGATCCGCAGCCCATCCTCCAGGATGCAGCCGGTCTCCACCACCGCCCGGCGTATGTAGACATCCCGACCGATCCTCACATGGTTGAGGATGACGGAGTCCTCGATGACGCTGCCTTCATCGACGGTCACATGAGAGGACAGTAACGAGTGCTTGATCAAGGCACCGGAGACGATACACCCCCCGGCGACCATGGAATTGACCGCCATGCCCCGGCGGCTACTCTCGTCCAGTACAAATTTCGCGGGAGGTGCCTGGCTTTGCCAGGTTATGACGGGCCATCGCTGGTCGTAGACATCGAGTTCCGGATCGATGTCGGTCAGCTCCAGGTTCGCTTCCCAGTAGGAATCGATGTCCCCTACATCACGCCAGTAAGCCGGTGGCCCGTTCCGGGTTGTCCGGAACTGGAACGCAAAGGTTCGGGCATCGGCGACAGCGGCGGGAATGATGTCCTTGCCGAAGTCATGACTGGAGTCGTCACGGGTGGCATCGACCAGCAATCGCGAGAGGAGAAAATCGGTATTGAAAACATAGATGCCCATGGACGCCAGTGCGGTATCCGGTGCGTCCGGCATACCCTGGCAATGTGCGGGCTTCTCCGTGAAATCCACGATCCGGTTTCCGGAATCGACCTCCATGATGCCAAATGCCGACGCCTTCTCTATCGGAACCGGCATGCACCCCACGGTCACATCAGCTTCGTTGCTCACATGGGCGGCCAACATGGTACCGTAGTCCATCTTGTAGACATGGTCGCCGCCCAGCACCAATATGTAACGGGGCTGGTGCAGCCGGATGATGTCCATGTTCTGATAGACGGCATCCGCAGTGCCCTGATACCAGGCTTCCCCGGTGCGCTGCTGGGCGGGCAGCAGCTCGACGAACTCGCCCAGCTCGGCTCGCAGGAAACCCCATCCGTGTTGCGCGTGCTGGATCAGGGAGTGTGCCTTGTATTGAGTGAGCAATCCGATCTGACGTATACCCGAGTTGATACAGTTGGAGAGAGAAAAATCGACAATCCGGAAGTGACCACCGAATGGAACAGCCGGCTTCACGCGGTGCGACGTGAGTGAGCCCAGCCGTGTGCCCTTGCCCCCCGCCAACACCAGCGCCAGGGTATCGCGGGTCAGCAGACTCACGAATCGGTCATTGGTCGGTGTTTTCAGGTCCTGCATGTCGACTCCGGTGCGATGATGAGTTCCGTCATTCCACCACCTGCCCTGGTGACCGGTATTGACCACAGTCAACGCTCGCGGAACGCAAAACCTGGAGATCCGGTCATCCTCTTGGAACGGTCATCCCGTCGCCTCGACGTCTCTGTATCTCCCGCACCATCTGTCCCGCCAAAAGAGGAATGACACTCATTGCCAGCAGCAGAAGCCAGGGCCGCCAGCCCAGGGGCCGGGTCTGGAGCAGGCCAGAAAGGAATGGCTGGTATGCCGCGGCCGCCAGCAAGACGATGCAGAGTGCCAGGGCTCCCCACACCCAGGGATTACGCGTTATCTCGTTACGCAGGATGGAGGAGTTCGGATTCCGGAGAGCAAATGTAAACCAGAGCTTGCCGAACGCCAGAGTGAGAAAAGAAACCGTTACCGCTTCCAGCTCCGTCAATTCCAGCCAGTGGTCTGCCAGCAAGAGAGCGCCCAGCACACAGACTGCCAGTAGAGCAGCAAATCCTGTGATCTCTAACCAGTGGGCCCGGGTCAATACTGATTCCCGGGGACTGCGGGGTGGCTCTTCCATCTCACTGCCACTGGGCGGACCGAGTCCCAGCGCCAGAGCGGGAAAGACATCGGTGAGCACATTGAGATAAAGGATCTGCAAAGGAAGCAGTGGCAGGGGCCATCCGGCACCAGTGGCTGCCGCCACGGCCAGCACCTCGGCCACGTTGGTCGTGAGCATGAACACGACGGATTTGCGGATGTTGTTGAAAATGACTCTTCCCTGCCGGACCGCGGCCACGATCGTTTCAAAGGCATCGTCCTTCAGCACCATGTCGGCGACCTGCTTGGCCGCTTCCGTGCCGCGCCTGCCCATGGCAATGCCGATGTCCGCCTTCTTCAGCGCCGGTGCATCGTTGACACCGTCACCGGTCATGGCAACGATTTCTCCCCGATTCTGATAGATGGTCACCAGATCGAGCTTCTGCTCGGGGCTCACCCTGGCAAAGATGTTGGCGCGGTAGATTTTCTCCTGACGGTCCTCGTCGATATCTTCGGGGGAACCGATATCTCGCCCCAGCATGGTGACTGTCTCCGGGTCATTCCTGCCTCCGACGATCCCCACGGCCCGGGCAATCGCCGTGGCCGTCTCAGCCTGATCACCGGTCACCATCTCTACCCGGATACCCGCCGCCTGACAGGTATCTATTGCCTCTTTGACTTTCTCGCGGGGTGGATCAAGCAGGCCCACAAGGCCGAGAAAGCACAGGTCTTCATAGGGATCAGCGTCCCTGTTTTCGGTCCGTTTCTCAGCCATTGCCAGAAGACGCAGTCCCTCGCCGGCCAGCTGGCTGGCACGTTCAATCCATTGGCGGCGTGTTTCGTCATCCAATGGCTCGACCCGGTCATTCCCAACCAGGATGTCGCTGCAGACATCCAGCACGGCCTCGGGAGCGCCCTTCACCGCCACGTAATGTCGGTCATCCTGCCGGTGAAAGGTGGCCATCTTTTTGAGCCGCGGTTCGAATTTTTCCATTCGAGTCTGGGGCCGCTCTTCCAGCAACGATTCCCGCTCCAGTCCCAAAGCTTTTCCCCCCGCCAGAAGCGCGATTTCAGTGGGATCGCCGCGAGGATTGTCTTCTCCCTGTTGCTGTTTGAGCGAAGCGCCATTGCAGAGCAGGCCCACCTGCAGAACGCGTCGAATCCCCTCCCTGTCCGCCAGCCGCTCACCACTCCCGGTTGCCTCCAGCACGAGATCGCCGGTCGGGGTAACAATTTTTTGCAGCCGCATCCGGTTTTCCGTCAGGGTGCCCGTCTTGTCTGAAAAGATCACCCGGGTTGCCCCCAGGGTTTCCACCGCGGTGAGCCGGTTTACCAGCGCGTTGCGAGTGGCCATCAGATACATGCCGCGGGCCAGGGCAATGGTGGCTACGATGGGAAGGCCTTCGGGAATGGCCGCCACGCCGAGAGCCAGCGCAGTCTCGATTACCAGCGCAGTCTCTTGACCCCGCATCAACAATCCGACCACGGCAAGCCCCGTGGCAATAACGACGGTCAATATGGCAAGGCGGCGCCCCAATTGATCCAGCCGCTGCTGCAGCGGTGTGACGGTTCCCTCGGCCGATTCCGCAAGTGCCGATACCCGGCCCAGCTCCGTAGCCGAGCCAGTCGCCGCCACAACACCCACCCCCGTGCCGTCGGCGATGCTGGTGCCCTTGTAGAGCATGTTCTTGCGATCGGCAAGGTCCGTATCCGCTGCCAGCGCATCTGTCAATTTACTCACCGGAACTGACTCACCGGTAAGAGGCGCTTCGTTGGCTTTCAGGTGTTCCGCCTCTGTCAAGCGCACATCGGCGGGGACCAGGTCCCCAGTATCCAGCAGCACGATATCACCGGGCACGACTTCCGATGCGGCAATCTCCCTTTCACCGCCTTGCCGCCGGACCCGGGTCATGTGTTCTCCCAACCGGCGCAGGGCAGCCATGGATCGGACTGCCTTCCATTCGCTGAAAAAGCCGATGGCGGTATTGACCAGCAGTACCGCCAGAACCGCAAAGCCCTCCGGCAGACGGCCGGTGGCGAACGCCAGCACGGCGGCGGCGCCCAGCAGGTAGATGACGATACTGTGAAACTGTCCCAGAAGAATCCGCCACCAGGGTCGGCTCCGCGCCACCCGCAGCTGGTTCGGTCCATGGCGCTTCAACCCTTCCCGCGCCTCGTCGTCCGTCAATCCAGTCTGGGTCCGGACACCGAACTCCGACAGAATGTCCTTGATCGCAGCGGCGTGCCAAGCGTGATTGGCGCGGGCATTGGCGTTCTTCTGGCCAGTCGACTCCAATGGATGATACCTCTGTCAGTGGCATTTCGCGGACAGAACCCGTCGGATCATCCGGCGCAAACTGCCTGCCTCGAGAGAGGCGCCGTAACCGCCAGGATGGGAGTTGCCGCCATTTCACCACCAGCGCCGCTACCCGGTGTTGATCACAGTCAATGCTCACACAGGGGAAATCCGGACAATATCCCTGAAGCAAAAAGGGGGGTCGATCACAGATCCTCCGCACCTGATCCTGACTGGAGGCCAACCCATGACCGATTCATCCACCTGCACTTGTGACATACATGAGCGCTGAGGGCGCAGCGGACTCGTCGATGCAGAAAAGCCTGGATCCGGAAGACCTGGCCTGTTTCCTCCAGGGTGATCATTACCGCGCATGGCAGTTTATGGGTGCGCATGTCATGGAACGATCCGGCCAGCTCGGAGTGCGCTTCAGTGTGTGGGCACCCAACGCCGACCGGGTCGAAGTCGTGGGTGACTTCAATGACTGGGACGGTCATGCGCACCGGATGCATTCGCACGGCGACAGTGGTGTATGGGAGCTCTTCATAGCGGGGCTGGAAGCCGGCGCCCTGTACAAGTTCCAGCTCAGGAACCGGGATAGCCAAGAGGTCGTTGATAAGATCGATCCGTTCGCTCGTCACTTTGAAAGCCGTCCCCGTACCGCCTGCGTGGTCGATGGACCCGCGGGGCACCCGTGGCGGGACGAGGAATGGCGCCGCAATCGACCGGACTGGCGCCATGCCCCCATGTCCATCTACGAACTGCATGCCGGTTCCTGGCGCCGTAACGAGGATGGCAGCTTCTATGGCTATCGCAAGCTCGCCGACGCACTGGTGGAGGAGCTACACCAGCTGTGCTTCACTCATGTGGAGCTGATGCCGATAACAGAACATCCTCTTGACGCCTCCTGGGGCTATCAGACCACAGGCTATTTTGCACCCACCAGCCGTTTCGGTGGGCCGGATGACTTTCGCTACTTCATCGATACCCTGCACAGGGCCGGCATCGGTGTCCTGCTCGACTGGGTTCCGGCCCATTTTCCCAAGGACGCACACGCCCTGGCCCGCTTTGACGGCACCGCGCTGTTCGAGCATGCAGATCCCCGGCAGGCCGAAACCGCCGACTGGGGCACACTGGTATTCAATTTCGGTCGCCACGAAGTCCGCAGTTTTCTGATCTCCAGTGCGCTGTTCTGGCTGGAAGAGTTTCACCTGGACGGACTGCGGATCGATGCAGTGGCGGCCATGCTCTATCTGGATTACGGCAGGGAGAACGGCGAATGGATACCCAACCACCATGGAGGCAGGGAGAACCTGGAAGCCGTCACCTTCCTGCAACAGCTGAATACAGTCACGCATCGGGAATGCCCGGGAACCGTAACCATTGCCGAGGAGTCGACTGCCTGGCCCGGAGTCAGCCGTCCGGTGCATCTCGGTGGACTGGGCTTTTCCATGAAATGGAACATGGGCTGGATGCACGACACGCTGGAATACATGAAACATGACCCGATCCATCGCCGGTTCCATCACGACAGTCTGTCCTTCGGCCTGCTGTATGCCTTCAGCGAGAACTTTGTGCTGCCCTTCTCCCATGATGAAGTGGTGCACGGCAAGGGATCACTGCTCTCAAGAATGCCGGGGGATCACTGGCAACAGTTCGCCAACCTGAGACTGCTGTATGCCTACCTGTTTGCGTATCCCGGCAAGAAGCTTCTCTTTATGGGCAATGAGCTGGGCGGTAACAACGAGTGGTCTCATGAGAGCAGTCTGGATTACGGGTTATTGGAGCAGCCATTGAGCGCAGGTGTGTACCGCCTGGTATCGGATCTGAACCGTCTGTATCGTGAACTGAACGCGCTGTACACTGGCGACTTCGATCCCGACGGCTTCGAATGGATCGACTGTCATGATGCGGACCAGTCCGTCATCACCTTTCTCCGCCAGGACGTCCATTCGTCAGAACCGAAGCACTCTTCCTTCCTGATCGCGGTGTGTAACTTCACCCCGGTTCCCCGTCATGGCTATCGCATTGGAGCCCCCTGCACAGGTCCTTGGCAGGAGTGTCTCAATACCGATTCGACCCATTACGGCGGCAGCGGCGTGGGCAATCTGGGCCGAGTACTGGCGGAAGAATCCGCGTGGATGGGACGGGATTTTTCCATGGAGATTACGCTGCCACCACTGGGAGTGGTCTGGCTCCGGCCAGCGCCAGAGGAGGCCACATGACGGTTCCGCTGAAGGTGCTGTTCGTGGCGGCGGAAATGGCGCCACTGGTGAAGGTAGGTGGCCTGGGCGAAGTCATGGGTGCGTTGCCGGCGGCGCTCCGGGAGCGCGGTCATGACGTGCGTGTGATGATCCCGGCCTATTCGCGCGACATGATCCGGCACACCAGAGTACTGACCAAGGTATCCGGAAGCCGGGCCCGGCTGCTGGAACGTGCGACCGGGGACGGTCATGCTCCGGTCTGGCTACTGTCCTCTCCGGCACTGCTCCGTCGTAACGGACATCCTTACCTGAACCGCAACGGCCAGCCATGGGCTGACAACCCGGTACAGTTCGCCCGTCTCAGTCGGCTGGCGGCCGATCTGGCCCAGGGGCAACTCCCCGTGAACTGGCAACCGGACGTCGTGCATTGTCACGACTGGCACACGGCGCTGACCGCGTTGTGGATGAAGCAGGAGAACAGTCAGGCCGCCTCCGTATTCACCGTCCACAATCTGGGCTACATGGGACGTTTTGATGTCTCGCTGCTGCCCCGACTGGGCGTGTCGTCTGACCATCATCATATTGACAGTCTGGAGTTCCACGGAGACATCGCCCTGATCAAGGCCGGGCTGCTCCATGCGGATCGGCTGACCACGGTAAGCCCCACCCATGCACGGGAGATTCGGACACCGGAAGCCGGTTGCGGTCTGGAAGGGTTGCTGGAAACTCGCAGCGAGCACCTCACCGGGATACTCAACGGCATCGATACCACCACCTGGAATCCGGCCACAGACCCGCTACTCACGCATCATTTCGAGCACCAGGACCTGGAGAGCCAGGGGGAGCTGTCCGGCAAAATCGAGATACGGAACCAGTTGGCCGGCGAATTCGGACTAACCCCGGGTAATGGCGATGAACCGGCAATCCTGATCTGTATCGGGCGTCTGGTCGAACAGAAAGGCATCGATCGGCTCATCGCTGCCATCCCCGCACTGATGTCCCGGAATATCCGGTTGATCGTGTTGGGAGAAGGCAATACGCATTATCATCGGGCGCTCGATGCGGCAACCCGCAAGTGGCCGGGACGCGTCGTGTTCCGGGCCGGGTTCGACGAGGCCCTGTCGCACCGACTCTATGCGGGTGCCGACCTGCTGCTCATGCCGTCCCGCTATGAACCCTGCGGGCTGTCACAGCTACATGCCATGCGTTACGGCACCCTGCCAATAGCCAGCCGGGCCGGGGGATTGGTCGACACCGTGGTGGACGCCCGTTCTGATGAGCAACGGGCAACGGGCTTCCTGCTGGATACCCCGGATGCTGACGGTATCGTTCATGCCGTGGACCGGGCACTGGAGTGCCGCGCCCACACACCGGAATGGCACCGGCTGATGAAAAACGCCATGACATGGCCCTGTGACTGGTCAGCCAGTGCAAAGGCCTATGAAGCGGTCTACCAGTCGGCCATCAACGAGCGCAGAATTCACCACGAGCAACAGCCGCCTGCATCGCGAGCCGGGTGATGCCTTCCAGACCCGGCTCTGGCACTGTGATGACGTGTACCGGAATCCGGCGCAATACACCTGCCATGCGCCCCTTGTCACTGAACGAATGGTTGAAATTTTTTTCCTGCAGATGGGGGTGTATGTTACGGATAACACCACCAGCAAGATAGACACCACCGGTGGCCATGGCATGAAGGGCGGCATTGCCGCAGAAAGCGCCCAGTATCCGGGCAAAGTGGTCAATGGCATCGCCGGCCCGCTCATCCGCGTTCGAGTCCGCGAGGCGTACGACGTTCGCGGTTCGGTCACGGCTGTCCGCATCGGGCGGTCGACTGCCAGCCTGTTCATGAAGAAAGTCATACAGCGCAACCAGCCCCGTGCCCGAGGCCACCCGCTCGTAGCTTACGTGAGGATGACGAGCGTGCATCCACCGCCACAGTGCCGACTGCCACTCTGTCACGGGCGCGAAATCGCAATGCCCCCCCTCTGACGGCACCACGTGCAAGCGGTCCGACGGTCCACTCCAGCTTGTCATGCCGAGCCCGGTACCGACCGAGACCAGCAGTCCGCGCCCCGGCACCGCGCTCCCCTGCTGAATGGTTACCAATGCCTTGCGATCAAGAACCGGTATGACATGCGCCTGGGCTTCCAGGTCGTTGACCAGATGCACCTCAGGCAGGGACAGAGAGCTGGACAGCGTCTCATTATCCGTCTCCCATGGCAGATTGGCGAACCGCACCCGTCCTTCAATGACCGGGCCAGCCACGGCAAGCCACGCTCCCTGCAACGCACAACGCTCCGCGCGTGAAAGCTCATCCAGGAAAACTCGCACCGCCGATTCCAGCGAGTCGAAGTCGCGACTGTTCCAGCTTACCTGATGACGAATCTGCCAGGCACCCTCATCCGCCTGGACCACGCGGAGCCGCACGCTGGTGCCGCCGATGTCCCCCGCCAGCAAATGTACGCCCGTTTCCTGCATGGTCAGTGTCTCCCACGCACTTCCGCGCAGGTCACATTGCCAATACCGTCTACTCTGGTTTTCATGATGCGCTGCCTCCTGCCAGGAATGGGTAGCCTGGCCTATTTTTCAGATCCCAATTCCGACAGAATACTCTTTTATCCCTTTCCCAGGTATCCAGTTCGCCGCGAATTACGGTCGAGAGCATCGCTGTCGAAAGGATCGACGGCGCAGAATGCCGGAGTGTTTTCCGGCGCGACCTCTCGCTGAATGAACCGGCTCCAATAGTTGTGGGAGCATTTGAGGATGACCTCCAGCGATGGCCCCGGCAGGTCAAACTCCTCGATCGCATAGCTCCCCTGATTGTTCATGACATGAAATTCTCCTGGAAAAAGATGCGAAAAATGGCCCGCTTACCCTTCATTCCGTTATCGCCAGTCTGCCCTGTGATAACCCAATCATCTTGACGGCAGTCATTGAAACCCCGGGTCCAGGCAGATGGAGCGACTGGAATATTGATTGCGGTCAAAAAAATTTTCTGTGCAACGGCAACATACTATTGGAAAGTTCATTCATCTCGCTAAAAGCGGAGGCTGCCCATGACTGCTGCAAAAGTCATTGAAATCAGTTCCACGTCGACGAAAAGCTTCGAGGATGCCATACACAAGGGCATGGATACCGCGTCACAGAGAGTCGACAACATCAAAGGTGCGTGGGTAGCTGAGAAGAAGGTTACCGTGGATAATGGCAAAATAAACGGCTACCGTGTGGACATGCGCGTCACCTTCGTAATCGACAGGTAGGCACAACTACTCACCCACCAACAACACCAGTGGGAAGTGGCGCAGCAGGTCACTTCCCACGAGCCTGCGCTTTCCCTCGCGCACGAACGGTATGACGACCTGATCAGTCAACATATCCCGATAGGATGTGGTTTGAGTGCCGGCAGGCAATTCGATGCACGTCTCATTCCAATGCTCAGGATCCGGCACCGGGTCGTTGTGGTCACCGGATAGCCGCGCAATCCAACGCGTCGTGACAACGATCACCTCCGCATCGGCTGACCGGCGGGCAAAAGCAACCAGATGGTCCGCGAATGCGCCGATCGTATCAAGCGCGATGTAGTCCCCGTCACGGAACAGGCGTGGAAAACGGTTGCGCAAGGCGAGGGCCTGCCAGATGACATAGAGCTTGGCGCGACCGTCATCAAGTTGCGCAACCATTTCTCGACACTGGCGGGCTCGCCCGTACCCACTCCCGGAACGCTGTGCCAGCGACTGGAGAACCGCCATCCGTTGTCCATAATCGACCGGGCGCCGGTTATCCGGATCGACAAGGTTGAAGGCCCATAATTCATTGCCCTGGTACATATCAGGCACCCCTGGCATGGTGAGCTTCAACAGGGTCTGCGACAGACTTTGCAACAGGCCGCAGCGCGACAGGCGCTGCTGAAACGCTACAAAATCGGCCAGAAAAGCGTTGTGCGCCGGCTCTCGCAACGAAACCTGGACAAAGTGTCGTAGTGCCCCCTCATACTCCTCATCGGGATTGATCCAGGAAGTATGCACCTTGGCCTCCCTGGCCGCCTTCAGCATGTAGTCCTGAATGCGATCACGGTATCCTGCAAGGCCATCAAGTGAACCAGTGGGCCAGGTGCCGAACAAGGTCTGGTAGAACAGATACTCGTCATTGCGCGATGGCGCCGGCACCTGGTTGACCAGGCATTTGCCTTTTCGGTTCAGGCGGCTCCAGCGTACAACCGCCCGGCGCCAAGCGTCCGGCACCTCGGAAATGACGTTGATGCGGGCACGCACATCTTCGCCGCGCTTGCTGTCGTGGGTCGATGTGCTGACCATGGCATGCGGCCTGTCGACGCGGCGCTGCCTGTTCCGCTGGTGAAAGGTGTGTGTAGAGATACCAAACGAGCGCGGGTTGAACCCGACATCGTTGAGCGATACCAGCCGATGGTAAACATAGAAGCTGGTGTCCTCCAGCCCTTTTGCCATGACTGGCGCTGTATACTGCTGGAGGCGGAGGATGAACTCCATGATGTTGCGCTGTATGGGGGCTCCGTAAGCTGCGTGGTGAGTGAACAACAGCAGATCGCCTATGAAGTCCGGTATCCGGGCATGGCTCGCAGAGCTGCGTTTTCTGGCCCGCGCGATGGCCCACTCAATGTTGTGCCGGTCCTGTTCGCTGACCCGCTCACTACGGATATAGCTACGATAGACGGGAAAACAGGCAACCACCTCGCCGAGGGCATCACGCAGGCCCTGGAGAGTGAAGTCCCGGGTATGGCGATCGGCCTGGGCAATACCACTGAGCAGGTTGGCCAACACGGTCAGTTCGCTGGACAGCACCGCATGAATGATCAGCTTCTTTTGTTCATAGAGTAGTTCTTCAAAGTCAGTCTGCCGTTTTATGAAACGCCGGTAGAGATGGTCGAGCGCCGGCTCCGCTTCCGGAAAGACAAACAGGCCATTGAGCAGGTGCGCCGTTTCATAACCGGTGGTACCGGCCACCGGCCAGTCTTGCGGCAGTCTTTCCTGTTCGGCCAGTATTTTTTCCACCAGCAGATAGCACGTGTTCCCACTCGTCGTCGTGATGTTTCTCAGGTCCTCAAGGTATTTCCGGGGGTCGGCCAGCCCGTCCGGGTGATCAATGCGCAGGGCGTTGATCTGCCCATTGGTTGTCAGCCGCCGGATCAGACGATGGGTATGCGCGAACACTTCATCCTTATCCATGCGGATGCCGGCCAGCCCATTGATATCAAAAAATCGGCGGTAATTGATTTCATCCGTGGCTACCTGCCAGTACGCGAGACGATAAGCCTGCGCCTCCAGCAGATCGTGTAGCGGGTCGAAACTGTCCGGCCGAGCCGGATCACCATTGATCGTGGCGACACTCTCCCGCAGAAAGTCCGCCAATGCGGAACTGCGCTCGCATAGCGAGACAAGATCACGCTTGCACAGTACGGCGGCATGGCGGCGTTTTTGGCGCTCATCAGCCGTAATCCCGGTGCGGCACGGCAGGTTACGGCACGCCGCAAGGAAAGACCTGAAGGCGACGAGCGTGTCAGTATCGTCGGCCAGGCATTGCTCCAGTCTGTCATTGCGATGCTTGACCATCCGCGGACATGTGCGCGGGTCGATGGGAAACCGGTGTTCAAAATAGCGCACATGGAAGCATCCCTGTTCCGCCACGAATTCAAGCTTGAGCGCGCCTTGCTCAAGCACGGTGCCGTAATGGTCGGCGAGGAACGGCAACAGCACCTTGTTGTGCAGAACCGGATTGGCCGGGTGCCAGTCGATATCGAAGTAAGGCGCGTAGATCGATGCCTCGCCGTGCTCCAGAACATCCAGCCACCAATGGTTGTCATCGCCACCCACGCCCATGTGATTGGGAACAATGTCGAGCATCAGTCCCATGCCATACTGTTGCAGGCGCTCGACAAAGGCCGCAAACTCTGCCTCGGTGCCCAGCTCGGGATTCAGAGCGTTATGGTCCACGATGTCGTATCCATGCGGACTGCCCGCGCGCGCCTTGAGAATGGGCGAGGCGTACACGTGACTGATGCCGAGCTGGTGCAGATAGGGCACGATGCGCAGCGCATCGACGAAAGTGAAGTCGCGGTTGAACTGCAGGCGGTAGGTCGCTACGGGAATATCGGGCGGCGTCATGTCAGCTGTCCGGCGTGTGCAGGTACCAGAAGACCGACCAGGGCGGAAGGTCCCGTGAAGCGGTAGCGGCGGGGTGCGTGGTGTGCAGCAGCGGACTCACCGGGCGATCGATGCCGTGCACGGCATCCTCTCCCATATTGGCCAGCAGGATCAGCTCAGCATCATCGGCCAGTGACCAGCGTACCGTAAGCGCGCATTTGGCCAGCCGCCTGTAATGGCCATGCAATTTTGACGACCCGGACAGGCGGGGGATCACCTCTCGCTGGCGTATCGCCAGCAACGAGCGGTGAAGTTCCAGCCATACCCGTTGTGCCCGCGAATAACTCGCTGGCCAGTCGAGTACCGAGGACCGGAATGTCTGCCGTGCACCCGGGTCCGGAATGCGTGCTCGGGCAGCCGGATCGCGAAACTGTGGAAAATCCGCAAACTCCTGACGGCGGCCCGCGACCACCTTTTCGGTCAGATCCTCGCTGAAATCACAAAAATAGACAAAAGGTTGCCGACAGCCCCATTCCTGCCCCATGAACAGCAGTGGCGATGCAGGAGACAGCAACAACAGCGTCAACGCAGCGCGGACCGCATCATCGCTGCACAGCACGTGGATACGCTCGCCGAAGGCGCGATTACCCACCTGATCGTGGTTCTGCAGAAAGCCGACAAAAGCGGTGGGCGGCAGATGTGCACTGGACTCCCCACGCGTCTGACCGTTCCGGTAGGTCGAGCGTTCTCCCTGCCAGGCAAAACCTTCCGCCAGGCAACGACCCAGGTGCCGGGTCGGCGCATCAGCATAATCCTGATAATAGCCCTGTGACTCGCTGGTGAGCAGGACATGGAGGGCATGGTGCAGGTCGTCATCCCATTGTGCTGTGTAGAAAATCGGTCGCATGGTGGCGTCCCGCGGCAGGTAATGCGCGGCATTATGGTCATTCTCCAGCATCAGGTGCACATGACGCCGGTCGGCAAAGTGGCGCCGTACAATCTGTGCCAGTTCGCTCAGAAAATCCGGGGTTGAATGATCCACGATGGCATGCACCGCATCGAGGCGTAAGCCATCAAGATGGTATTCCTCCAACCAGTACAGCGCGTTATGTATATAGAACTGGCGCACCCAGTGACTCTGCTCTCCATCGAAATTGATGGCGGCGCCCCACGGTGTGTCATGCCTTTCGCTGAAGAACTGCGGGGCATATACCGCCAGGTAATTGCCCTCTGGACCGAAGTGGTTGTACACCACATCCAGAAAGACCATCAGGCCACGTGCATGCGCAGCCTCGACAAGCGCCTTCAGCTCTTCGGGGCGGCCATAACGGCTGTCCGGTGCAAACAGACAAGTGCCGTCATAACCCCAGTTACGTTCTCCCGGAAAGTCCGCCACCGGCATCAGCTCGATCGCGGTAACACCCAGCTCCGCGAGCTCATCTAGCTTTTCCTGCACTCCCGCGAAATCGCCCGTTTCACTGAAACAGCCAACATGCAATTCGTAGATGACCGCCTCTTCCCAGGGGCGACCTCGCCAGTCTGTATCACGCCAATGCCAGGCCTCCGGGTCAATGACTTCACTGGGGCCGTGCACATCCCGTGGTTGATAGCGCGAGACGGGGTCGGGGACCTTGATGTCGCTGTCGATACGAAAAACGTAATATGTGCCACTCCCTGCCACCCCGCTGGTGATCCCGAACCAGCCGCCGGGTTCGGGCTGCATCCGCAGACATAGTGTTTCGCCCTTGCCGCGGTCCGATCGCAGACAGACATCAACCTGTTCGGCTGCGGGCGCCCACAGCCGAAAACGCACCTGGCCATCGTTGCGCGGCTCGGCGCCGAATGGCATGTGATGCTGACGCTGGGTGGTCATCATATATCCTGTTCGGGGGAGACCATGCGCAAACTCTCGCGGACCATCTGCGCGGCGTAGCCCCATTCATTGTCGTACCAGCTCATGATCTTGACCAGATCGCCATCGACCACACGGGTGAGGGTCAGATCGACGATCGAGCCCCGAGGGTCCTTGATGATGTCGGAGGAAACGACAGGATCACTGATCACACCGAGCACACCGCTGTAGCGGTCGCTGCTGGCCTCTTCTTCGAAGATCGCATTGATCTCTTCCACGCTGGTTGTGCGCTCGGCAAGAATGGTGATGTCGGCAATCGAGCCGGCAGCCACCGGACCACGGATGGCCAGCCCGCCAAAACGTCCCTCGTATTGCGGCAGCACCCTGGTCGTGGCTTTCGCCGCACCGGTCGTGGTGGGCACGAAATTGGCCGCTGCCGCTCGGCCCCGACGCCATTTTTCGGCCGGACTGTCTACCGTGCCCTGCGATACTGTATAAGCGTGCACGGTCGTCATGATGGCCTTATGCAGACCGATGCGGCGACCGACCACCTCCATCACCGGAGCGATGCAGTTCGTGGTACAGCTCGCACAGGAAATGACCCGTTCATCGCCAGGCTGGTTCACACCCGTGACCACAAAGGGCACTCCCTCGCTCTTGGCCGGCGCGGAGAGGACC
>JAWLFN010000204.1:0-5037 GCA_041685555.1 Gammaproteobacteria bacterium
CAGAGGCACCATGGAATCCGCCGTCGCCGACTTGACCCCACTGTGGTGCAATACCGTGGCGATCGCCGCCGGACCACATTGGTAACGCTGCTGGGGGAAGAACGGCACATCCTCCAGCTGGAGGGAAGCCGGTCGGCCATCAGCCGAGCCGGATTCCATGATGGCGTTGCTCTGTGGCGTCGCCATGCACGAAGCGAGTACCGACAGGGCCAGCAGACCTGCAATCCTCCGGGCAACGGAAAACCGCGGGCGTGACATCAGAGCCCCGGGAAAATGTCCGTTACACCGGCGATATCCAGCAGCATGAAGATCACCAGCAGAAACAGCACGGTCTCCAGCACGCCCTCGCCGGCGGGCAACTGATCGATCTGGGCATGCAGGGAGGACAGCTCCTCGGCCGACAACGCATTGACACGCTCCAGGGCACGGTCCGCGTCGACGCCCCGCGTCATCAGTTGCTGGCGCACATCATCGCGCGAGAGAAACGAGGCCACCTCGGCCTGCTGCTGCGCGGCGCGGTTCTCGGCCAGCAGCTCACCGGTGGTCACGACATCGGCCGAAGCCAGCCCCTGCCAGCCGAACAGCAGAATCATCGCCAGCAGGCACTTGCTTCCCACAACTTTCAACATCTGATCAAGCTTCATCACTCTTCTCCTTGTAGACCAGGGTCGGTCTGGATATAACACTTCCGCCCATTGCCGCTTCCGGCAATACGGTCTCATGATAAACACGAACAGGCCGCCGGGGAAACGGTATCTACCATTCCATCTTGCAGCCGGTTCATCGCCATACCATAATCGATTCCAGAATGTATCGAACCAATCCCTGCAAGATCCGGAGCGAACCCATGAAAACTGCCCGCGTTCTCCGCCTTTCCGCCTCGATTACCGCCCTGCTTCTGGCCTCGACGTCGGCCGCCGCCGAAACCATTGCCTGGACCGGCGGGCATGTCATTGACGGCACCGGCAACGGTGTCCGCGAAAATATCACCATAGTGGCCGAGGATGGCCGCATCACCGACATGGGAGACCCGGCGGAGGTGGACATCCCCGCGGATGCCACCCGCATCGACGTCAGCGGCCTGTATCTGATGCCGGGCCTGATCAATGCCCACGGTCATCTCAGCGATGTCGACGGCCTCGAGTCGGGCCACTACACCCGGGACAACCTGCTCCGCCAGCTGTCGCTGTACAGCCGCTATGGGGTCACGACGGTGGCCAGTCTGGGCGGCGACGGTCCCGAGGCCTTCCGTCTGCGCGAGCAATGGAATAACGCGGAACCACGCTATCCCCACATGCTGCTGGCCGGACCGGTACTCAACCCCTCCAGCCCGGATGATGCCATGGACGCGGTCTCCGCGGTGGCGGACAGCGACGCCGATTTCGTCAAGTTCCGGATCGACGACTTCCTGGGCAGGGGCAGCAAGATGGCACCGGCGATTTCGACGGCCATCGCCGAAGCCGCCGATCAACACGAGCTGCCGCTGGCCGTGCATATCTATGAACTTGAGGACGCCTTCACCGCGCTGGATCTGGGGGCCCGGCACATTGCCCATAGCGTGCGGGACCAACACATTGACCAGGAGTTCATTGACCGAATGAGGGAGGCGGGCGCCTGTTACATGCCCACGTTGACCAGGGAACTGTCCACCTATGTCTACGAGAATGAACCGGACTTCTTCTCGGATCCGTTTTTCCTGAAGGGTGCCGATGCCTCCGTACTGGCCACGCTGCTGGACCCGGAACGCCAGCAGCGCATGCGCGACAGCGAGGCAGCGCAGACCTACAAGGCGGCATTGCCGGTGGCCAGAAGCAATCTGAAAATGCTGGCCGATGCCCGCATTCCCATCGCCATGGGCACCGACAGCGGGCCGGCCGGCCGCTTCCAGGGGTACTTCGAACACCTGGAACTGTGGATGATGGCCGAGTCGGGATTGTCCACCGAGCAGGTGCTGCTTTCGGCAACCCGCGACGCCGCACTATGCCTCGGGCTGGAGGATACCGGTACACTGGAACCGGGCAAGTACGCGGATCTGCTGGTCATGACGCAGAATCCGCTGCGGGACATCGGCAACACCCGGACGCTGGTTGATGTCTACATCGCCGGAGAGCGGGTCAACCGCTGACAGGCGCCGAACTTCAACGCCCGGTATTGTGATAGATGACCACATTGGCCGTGGCGGCGCCCACGGCCACGATATCCTGGTAGCCGTTACCATCCAGGTCAGCGGCCGCCAGACCGGACACGGCGACTTCGCTGTCCAGCTCGGTCCGCTGCCAGCGCCGGGCCTCTTCACTGTAACGGTAGATGTTCAGCGCGTAAGGCTCGCCACGACCACCGGCGATCACCTCGTCGCGTCCGTCATTGTCCAGATCCACCGCCAGCAAAGCATGACCCGACGCCAGTGAGTCATCCACCACCGCGCGTTGCCACTCTCCGGCCTCGCGGACATGGACCACCACCTCATGACCATGCCATGGCTCAAGGGTGGCCAGGAACCGCTCACGGCCGTGCCATTGACCGACAACCACGTCACTCATGCCGGCGGAAGGGCGCCCGGTGTGCTCGGCCGGCAGCAAGGTATCCCGGGTGACAAACTGTCCGCGATTGGCCGGCGTGATCAGGTCGACCCCGTTGAAACTGGCTGTCAGCAACTCCTCTCTGCCATCGCGATCCCAGTCCACTACGTGCAGGCCGTGCGCCATTTCCAGCGATCGGTCCAGCACCACGCGAGGCCAGGGTCCAGTAGGAGCCTCCGGTACAGTGTAGGCTGTCAGGTCGGCCCCGCCCCGATAGTCTGGCGCGGTGGCTCCGGTACCGATGATGGGCAGATTGATCAGCACCGGCGTCCCTGTCCCGCTGACGTCGGCCCAACGCAGGCGATGTGATGTCGGAAGGCTGGCCACGGGATGCGACGACCACCCACCGACAGCTCCGTCCGCCCCGGCATCGACGCCAAGGGGATTTCTCAGCCAGCTCACCTGGCCACCGCTGTTGCTGTCTCCCAGATCGAAGGCACTGGCCACGGCCAGATCCACATGGCCATCACCGTCCACGTCGTGCGGCGCCACGTCAATGAGGCCGTCGAGTCCGGTCTCGACCGTGGCCTTGCGCCACTCCGGCTGTCGATACCAGGCAAGTGCCGATGGCCTGTAGGCCAGGGCCACCACGTCCAATGCGCCGTCGCCGTCCACATCGGTGATCGTGACACCGTACCCTCCCTGGAATCGATCATCGATCACTTCCTTCTCGAACTGCGCAGGAGTGATCCCGGTCTGGGCCTGTGCGACCACCGGTACAACCAGCGCCAGGACCGTGGCGGCGCGAAAGGCAATACTGCGTGACTGGCGAATGGAATAGCTCATGGGGATCTCCCATCGTGATGGCTCATCAAAAGTATGCGACAGCGCCCCACTGATCACAAGCCGGTCCATCCCTGTTTGTGGTAGACTCGAGCAACGCTTTCAGTTCCATGGCGTCGGGGCCACGAGTTCATGCTGCAATACATCAAGTTCACCAACCTTCCGGTCAATAACCAGCACCGGGCCGTGCGCTTCTACCGCGAAAAGCTGGGTATGCGCATTCTGCAGAACACACCATACAAGCCCGACTGGCGATGGATCGAGCTTGGCATTCCGGGCGCCGAAACCGCGATTGTACTGGTGCGCAAGAAGAGCAACGACCCGGACGGATTACCGGCCCTGGTACTCGCCGTGGACGATGTGCAGAGCACCTACGAAGAACTGCAGGCCCGTGGCGTCGAATTTACACAGGGACCACATGTGGCTCCGTGGAATCCCGGGCAGCGTTTTGCGCTGTTCCGCGACAGTGAGGACAACACGGTACTGATCGGCTCCAGTTACGATGAGTAAAGCCCACTAAAGAACATCCATACTCGAGAAGCCGGGTGCGCGGTATCGCAGGCAGGCCGTGTTGCGAGCCATCAGCAGCGTAATACTGTGATGGCTCGCGCACGGGCCGCGAAGGCGCGCCTTATTCGGACAGCGCCATCGCCGTCAGGCGACCACCGGTCTGCAGGATGATGTACTGCCGCCCCTCATGCATCCAGCTGGACATGCCGTACCGGCTGGTCTCGGGCACTTCGACCTTACCCAACTGCTGCCCGGATTCCTTGTCCACGGCAAACAGTGTCGGCGTACCGTCACTGGATTCACTGGCATAGACCAGCATGTCCGGCAGCACGGTCATCGGCGCCAGACCGCCCGTGCCGGTATTGCCGACATCAACGCCTTCCAGGGCCGGATGGTTTCTGATCCGGTCCGGCGTCTCCCCGACCGGGATGTACCACAGGTGATCACCGGTGTTCAGGTCGATCGCCGTGATCCGGCTGTACGGCGGCTTGAACAGCGGCAGGCCCTGGGGACCGCGCACCGGCAGCGACCGCAGCGCCGCATAATCGGCGAAAGTGGTTCCGGTGGGCATGTCGATCATCGCATCACGCTCCTCGGCGGGCGCAATGATCCGGGTGGAACAGCCCTTTCGAGACGTCACGAACAACACACCGGATTCCGGATCGGCCGCCGCGGGGCCGGGGATATTGGCACCACCACCGTCGCCCGGACACCACAGGGCAGCCCGCTTGCCGAGATCATTGTCACGATGCAGCGGCGGCAGGAACAGGGGTCCGATCTGGAAATCCTCGATGGCCTCGATGGCCGCCTGACGCAATTCCGGCGTGAAATCGATCAGGTCATCCTCGGTCAGCCCCTGCAGGTCGAATGGCGCCGGTTTCGTCGGGAATGGCTGGGTTTCCGCCAGCTGCTCCCCCGGGATGTGCGACTGCGGGACCGGCCGTTCCTCGATCGGCCAGATTGGCTCGCCCGTCACCCGGTTGAACACATAGGTGAAGGCCTGTTTGGTGACCTGGGCGATGACCGGCACGGTCTCGCCATCGATCTCGACATCCAACAGCACCGGCGCCGTGGGGGTGTCGTAGTTCCATACGTCATGGTGAACGAACTGGAAGTGCCAGGCGCGTTCGCCGGTGTCGGCATCCAGCGCCACGATACTCGTGCC
>JAWLFN010000018.1:0-20608 GCA_041685555.1 Gammaproteobacteria bacterium
GCTGACCCCTTCGATGCGGATGGAACCGGAGCCGTCATCCGGGATGTGCACGTTGCCCTCGATGTCGCGGATGGCGATGCTGCCCGAGCCGTCCCGCACCGTCACGTCCATGGCGCGGGCAATGGTGATGGATCCGGAACCGTCGTTCACGTGAACCTGGCCATTCACATCGTGTACATCGATGCCACCGGAGCCGTCGTCGATGTCCACCGGCCCGGTGAATTGGCTGATGCCGATGCTTCCCGAGCCGTCCTCGATCCGCAGCTCACCGGTGACATTGCGCACGTTGATGGCACCGCTGCCGTCATCGACTTCCAGCAGCAGGCCAGCGGGTACACGCACGTCCATGTCGATGCGCGCCTGGCTGTTGAAGTCGAACAGGGAAAACACGCTGAAACCGTCTCGGGCGTTACCGACTTCGGTTTCCACCTCCCAGGTGTTGCCGCGGCGCTGATACAACACGTCCATCTCGTCCAGTTGCCGCCGCGAATCGGCGCAGGCGCGGGCATGCACCTCGATATCTTCGGAATCGGATGCGCCGGTGATATCCAGGTAACCCGCGCCGGTGTCCAGCCCCAGGGCACGGATATTATCGGCGTCCAGCGTGAAATCGATATCCTTGCACTCTTCCGCCATGGCCATGCTGGAGATCATGAAGGCCAGCAGGAAGCAGGTGATCAGTATTCGCACGGTCAGTATCCTCTTTGTCCTGTTCATTTTCGTTGGTCCGTAGAGCCGTTGCCCGGCTTGATACCTGCAGCAAAGCAAACTCGGGGCCAACTCTGTACGCATCGTGCAAATCATTGAAAATATTGACGAATAAACGCAGGCTGAACCGACGGAAGAAAGCGCGGTGTTCGCCATGTGGTGAAATCGGCAAGGGTCTGGTCGATTTGACCAGACCACGATCCCGGATCCTGTCCTCCTGCTATACTCAACCGCAATCCGGCCAATCGCACCAGCGGGGGCGATCAACTGTATTTTGAAGACCCGGACGGGATCACGGTGCAGCTGGCGCAGCACGGGTATCTGGGATGAAGCGGGTACGTTCCGGTACTGCGTAGGGTCAGGTCAGCCTTTTCTCGACCAGGTCGAACAGTCCCTGCACCAGCAATGCCAGCACTGCGGCGGGAATGGCACCTTCCAGAATCATCGGCACATTGTCCAGCCGGATGCCGGTCAGGATCGGCTGGCCATAACCACCGGCACCGATCAGCGCCCCCAGTGTCGCCACGCCCACGTTCATCACCGCCGATGTCTTGATGCCGGCGAGGATGGAAGGGACGGCCATGGGCAGTTCCACCCGGCGCAGGATGAGCCGGTCCGGTAGCCCCAGCGCCCGGGCCGATTCCATCACCGGTACGGGGATCTGTTTCAGGCCGGCATGGGTATTGCGCACGATGGGCAGCAGGCTGTACAGAAACATCGCCACGATGGCCGGCAGCGCGCCGATGCCGAACAGCGGGATCATCAGCACCAGCAGGGCCAGCGAGGGAATGGTCTGCAGTATGCCGGTGAAGCCGAGCAACAGGGTTTCCAGTGGACGGACCCGGGCGGCCACGATGCCCAGCGGGATGGCGACGAGGATGGCCATGCTTAGAGAAATGGCCACCAGCGCCAGGTGATCCGCGGTGTTGCGCAGGAAGCGCTGCCAGAGCCCGCTGACCGCCTGTGTCGATTCGATGCCGAAGCGCCCGGCCATGAATTCAGCGGCCACCTGTGCGTCATCGCGCAGGTCGAGCTTCACTGCCGCATTCATGGTCATCATGGCGCTTTCATCAATGGCGCCTTCAAAGCGCCGCAGCGCAGTAACCGCCTCGTCGGGCAGGGTGTCACGGTAAAGGAACACCGCGTCGTAGTCCGGGAAGAAGCCACGGTCGTCCCGTAGCGCCACCAGGTCGTAATAGGCGATCTCGGGGTCGGTGGAGTACAGGTCGACCACATCGATGTCGCCCGATGCGATGCCCCGGTAGGCCAGGGCATGATCCAGCCCGGTGACGCTGGCGGGCGAGAGTCCGTACTCGGCGCTGACGCCGGGCCAGCCGTCGGCACGTTCCATGAACTCGTTGCTGAAACCGAAGCGCAGGTCCGGATGCTCGCGCAGATCGGAGACGGTCTCGATGCCGCGCTCTTCGGCCAGTTCGCGGCGCATGCCCAGCGCGTAGGTGTTGTTGAAGCCGGTTTCGCCGGTCATGCCCACGCCGTATTCCGCCAGCGCCCGGGCCAGCGCCTCGCGGCCGTCGATGTCCCGGTCGGACAGGATTTCCTCGGTGACGGTGCCGGTGTAGTCGGGGTAAACGTCGATGCTGCCACTGAGCAATGCATTCCAGAGGATGCGTGTCCCGCCCAGCTGCTCGTTGTGCACGGTCTCGTAGCCGGCGGCCTCCAGCGACTGGCTGGCCAGGTGGCCCAGCAGCACGTTTTCCGTATACAGCTTGCTGCCGATGCCGATCGGCTGCGCGGCGGTCATGGCCGGAAGCAGGGCGGAGAGGAAGAAAATGTAAAGCAGTCGGTACATGTCAGAGATCCTGCAGCGGGCTGCGCTGGGCGGTAACGAACTGTTCGACGAACGGCGTGGCCGGGCTGTCCATCAACTGCCGGGCCGTGCCGTCCTGGATCACCTCGCCGTCCTGCATCAGGGCGATGCGGTCGCCCAGGAAGGCGGCCTCGCCCAGGTCGTGTGTGACCAGCAACACGGTCTTCTCCAGTTTGCGGAAGATGGCGCGCAGGTCGTTCTGCAGCTCATAGCGCACCAGCGGATCGATGGCGCCCAGCGGCTCGTCCATCAGCAGGATGGGCGGGTCCAGCATCAGAGCGCGCATCAGGCTGACGCGCTGCGCCTGCCCGCCGGACAGACCACCCGGCCGACGTTCGAGCAGTGTCTGTTCAATGCCGGTCAGCGCGCACAGGGTCTCGATGCGTTCCTCCACCCGCGACGCGTCCCATCCCAGGTAGCCGGTGACCAGGGTCAGGTTGTCATGGGCGCTGAGGTGGGGGAACAGGCCGCCGCTCTGGATCACGTAGCCCATGCGGCGGCGCAGGTCGAGGCGGGTCTCCGGGCGCATGACCTCGCCGTCCAGCTCCACGTGGCCACGGTCGGCCTCGATCAGTCCCATGACGATGCGCAGCAGTGTGGACTTGCCGCAGCCACTGGGGCCGATCAGCGACAGTGTGGTGCCGGCAGGCACGGTCAGCGATACGCGGTCGAGCACCGTGGTCTGGTCGTAGGTCTTGCTGATGTCCCTGATCACGATCATGTCGCTACCCCGGCAAAACGGCGCTGGTCCAGTTTCAGAAAGAGGATCCCGGCTCCTCCAGAAAGGCGATTTCCTCCCCCGTCGAGGTCCGGCCCAGTATGGCGTTGCGGTGGGGGTAGCGACCGAAGCGTTCGATGATCGCTTTGTGCCGGAGTTCAAAGTCCAGGTTGTCCTGCAGCCCGTTGTCCCGATACAGCTGCACCGCCTCGTCGTGCACCTTCAGGGATTCGCTGTGCATGTACGGCATGTACAGGAAACTGCGCTCGATGGGTTGCAGGGGCTGGTCGGCGGCGCCCGCAACGGCTTCCTGCGCCAGTGCCAGGGCCTGCGGGTCGGCGGCAAAAGCGGCTGGTGTGTCGCGATGGATGTTGCGTGAGAACTGGTCCAGTACGAGGATCTCGGCCAGCCGTCCACGTGGCGTATCGCGCCATTCAAACAGCTCGCACTGCACCGCGCTGTCGTGCAGCGCGCCAAAGCGGTCGGCGATGAGCCGGTCGAACGATGGGTTTTTCTTCCACCATTGTTTCGGTTCGATTTCCTCGAACCAGAATGTCAGTACATCCTCGATCATATGTGCCACTTTCTTGAAACCCGATTATGCGCAGGCCCTGTCATGCCCCTCACCCTCTTTTTCGGTTCAGTATCATACCGAATATAGGCGGCAGCCGCCGTGAAGTAAATGGCCACCGCACCGTGGGCAATACCCGGATATGCGACTCATGCTAAAATGCTGGACATCATATGCTGACCGAGAGGATTGACACGATGGCCGAGGAGGGTATCGGACTGGTAGCGCGGCTGGCCGCACTGCGACGCTGGGCGCTGCAGGAGCGAGTGCAGAATGCCGCGGTATCGATCGTGCTCGTCGCCGGGGCCACCAGCCTGGCATTCACAGGCTGGCGTATGTGGCCGGAGGGTCCTGCCTCGGTAGCACCGAATTTCATGGTCTATGAAGACGTCAACGAACGCAAGGCCATGTTTTTCAATTATTTTCTGCCGTTGGTGGTGGAAAGTAATGAAGAGGTTCTGGCACTGCGATCCGAACTGATCGATCTGTTTGAAAAACGCGAGTCCCTGTCGCCGCGGGAAACCCGGCGGGTGCAGCAGGTGGCACTGGAGTATGAGCTGGAAGAGTTTGATGCGGCGTCTTCGGACGACTGGGATGTGCTGCTGCGCCGCGTTGATATTGTGCCACCGTCGCTGGCGCTGGCGCAGGCGGCCAACGAAAGTGCCTGGGGTACGTCCCGGTTCGCTCGTGAAGGCAACAATTACTTCGGTCACTGGTGTTTCGTGCCGGGTTGCGGCCTGATTCCCACCTCCCGCGTCGATGGGGCCAGACATGAAGTGGCAGCGTTCGACTCGCCGCTGCACTCGGTGCAGCGCTATATCCGTAACCTGAACAGTCATGACGCCTACACCCGGTTGCGCATGAAGCGCCTCAACCTGCGTCGTAGCGGTGAGCCGATCACGGGACTGGAACTGGCCGGGGAGCTGGATCGCTATTCAGAAAGAGGCGATGACTACATCGAGGAGCTGCGCTCCATGATCCGCGGCAACGAACTGGATAAACTCGATGGTCTGGGACTGTTTCAGACCTCTATTCAATAAGTGAGCGCTCACTATCCTTTCCTGGCCAGTGAACGCGCTACGGCAACCGGTCTGCCGTCCGGATCACCCGTGTGTTCCTCACGGTATTCCACCATGGTAAGGCCGGCGTCCAGCAATGCCCCGCGCAGAGCCCCGGGCGCCGCCCGGAATTCCGGATTGCGGGGTCCCGCCACCTCCCGATCGGATTGAAGATGGACATCGACCAGCAGATGACCACCGGTTTTCAGTTGACGCGTGACTGACGGAATCAGATCGAGATCAAGATAGCGGATCATCATGATCAGGTCGGCCGCGGGCAGTTCCGCGGGCAGCCCATGATCCAGATCCCACTCCACAAAACGGATGCGGGTGCTGTCCTGTTCCCGGCCTCGCCGCAGCGCTTCGTCGGCGATATCCACCGCATACACCTCATGACCCTGTGCGGCCAGGTACCGTGCGTTGCGCCCGGCGCCACACGCCAGATCCACCGCGATCGGCCTGCCTGTCGTGGCGCCTGTTCCAAGCCGTTCCAGGCAGTGCACCAGCCAATCCGCCGGATGGTCCCGCTCCGCATAGGCACCGTCGTGATAGCGCTGATTCCAGCGCTGCCGATCCTCTTCGCTCATGCAGGCAGTGCGCCGATCCGCTGTAATATGCGGCGAGTCACCTCCGTGCGGGCGGCACCGAACTGATCCCCCGGCTCCCGGGTCTGCAGCACAGTGGCAAAGAACCAGAGCGAGTTACTGTCCTCGACACGTCCCACCCACCAGCCGGTGTTCAGGTCCATATCGGTCACTGCCCAGCCGGTCTTGGCATGGAGATGGTGTTCCGGCCCCCGCTCCGCGCTCATGATGCTGCGCACGTCGGCCATGGTTTGCGGCGAAAACGGCAGATCTCCCCGAAACAGCCGCAGCAGAAAATCAACCTGCTCCACCGGGGAGATGCGCAGCCCCCCGTTCAGCCAGAACTGTCGGACGCCGCCGGACACGGATCGGTTCCCGTACCCGACCGCGTCGATGAATGATTGTACACGGGTGATACCCAGTTCGCCGAGCATGGACTGGTAGTGGGGGACGGCAGAAAGACGGAAAGCCTCTCGCAGGGTCAGATTGCGGTTGATTTCGCGCCGCCCGCTGTCCTGACCATCCCACGGAACCAGCGCATCGGCATGGGCCACGATGCCGGTCTCCAGCACCATCAGGGAGCTGAGCACTTTGAAAGTGGAGGCCGGGATGAAGCGTAGTGAAGCCACGGTGGGATGACTCGCCATCCAGCGACCGGATCCCGGGTGATGCAGAACCACCGTACCGCCGAAACCGGTGGATTCCAGTAGGCTGGCCGCTCCGGGGAACGGGGTGAACACGAAAGGGACGTCTGCCATGGGAAGGCTCCTTGGATGGCGGTCAGGGGCGTCTGCGCCTCAACAACTGGTCACTGGACCAGTGCGCCAGACTCCAGCCCGCGTGCATAATTCGTCACGGCATTGGAGACATTCTGTTCCGTGTCGGCCAGAAAGCGGGCCCGCACATCGAAATTGCCATTCAGTACCAGCAGGTCGCCAACACGCACGGCCGTGCGTGGATCACCGCGGGCCGCCAGGTTGTCGAATGCCAGTCCCAGAGAACAGTGACCACCGCCAAACGGCAGATAGTGGTTGTTGTCATCCTCGGTGGCGTCCTCGAACAGGGCCGCATTCTCCGCGGAGGCGAAACACCAGGTGGCGCCTTTCAGTGTCACCTGATGCGCTGAACAGTCCGCCACGGTAATGCTGTGGTTGTCGTAGGCTTCCACCAGATCGTAGGCGATCACTTCATCGTCCGCGATGCGGGAAAAGCCGATCCCTTCATTGGTGATGATGGCCGGATGTGTCTCATCCTGCGCCTGGACGTTCAGGCACAGCAGGAGCAGGCCGAGGCCGGTTGCCAGTGAGGTCATTCTGCGTACGCTCATCGTTTTTCCTCTTCGGTTTGTTGCTGGTCAGAAACGGGTGCAGTGCGCACCGCTTGGTTGTTGCCCGGAACCCAGCGCCACCGGCGGCGGTGCTGCATGGGGATTGATGGGTGATGACTGCCGACTGTCCAGGACCAACAGCAGGCCGATCAGCATAAGGGTCAGCAGTCCGGTGGTGGTGCGTCCGGGGCGGGGAAACGCGTTGGTCATGATCGTGCCCCCGTGCCTGGGGTGGCAGTGGATTGTAGCGAGAGCCAATGCAGCAGCCTCGGTCGGACATGCAAGGCGGCGGCGGAACCGGCAAAGGCGGCGGCGAACCAGGCCCAGCCATGCAGGCTGCCGGTGGCGATACCGCTGAAATACGCGCCCACGTTACAGCCAAAGGCAATGCGTGCGCTATAGCCCAGTATCAGTCCGGACAACAGGATGCCCATTCGCCCCGGTCCGCTGCCGGGCGGGACCTGTGCGCCAGGATCCGGTCGCCAGCGCATGGCCACAAAGGCGCCGACGATGATGCCGATATTGGTCAGGCTGGTGACGTCGGTCAACAGGCTTTGCTGCAGCCGCTCGGCATGGGCCGGTGCCGACCAGAAGGCCGTCGCCAGCACATCGGCACCGGCGGCCTCGCCAAGCTTGGCCCCCCACAACCCCAGGCCGTAGACCACGCCCCAGGGTTGGCCGGCCACCACCAGATTCAGTATGCCCAGGGCGGCCACCAGGACAGCCGCCAGCCACAATCGTGGCGAGGGTGCACGTCGACCCGGTGCCGAACGCAACACGACCAACCCGGTCAGCCCGGCCAGCCCGGCCAGTGTCAGCCACAGACCGGCGGACTCTCCGAAAGTCCCCTGCAGCGTATAGACGGGCAATGACCCGAGCGCAGTCCACCAGTCCAGGTGCAGAGTGCCGAAAAAGCTGCCAGCCACGAAACCGAGCAGGGCCAGCACGGCCATCAGGTTGCCGCTGCCGGCGTTGACCAGTACGCCCGAGCCGCAACCGAGCACGACCTGCATGGCGGCGCCGAATACAAAGGCCGCGCCGATCATGGCGATGCCGACCGGTGCATGTGCCCCGTTGAGTTCTCCCGGGAAGGTGGCCAACAGCGGAAAGGCAGCCAGGGCACACAGCGCGATAGCCAGGAACTGGGCCAGCAGGCCGCGGCCATCCCGGTCACTGATCATACGTCGCCACGGACCGGTGAATCCGAAGCGCAGACCCTCCAGTACCAGCCCGAAGCCAAGCCCGATCGTCATCAGGAAGGCCGCGCGTGGTCCGGCCAGCGCGAACGTGGTGGCCACCAGCACCAGGCCCATCAGCACCAGGCCGGAGCGGGTGGAAAGAACACGGATATCCATCAATTCAGCGCTCCCACAGCCCGGCGAACCACTCGGCCGTCATATTCCAGTAATGCGCGATCCGGCTTGGTTGATTGTCCATGGGACGGTCGCTCCGGCTCCATTCCGCCATGCTTTCCGCGTACAGGCGTGTATCGGGCACGCCGGCCAGCTCGCTGAGCACGAACCAGTTGATCGAGGCCCAGTGGCCGGTGTTGCAGAATGACACCGCCTGCGCGGTCTCGGGCAGCGGGCTCGAGGCCAGAGTCTGGCGGATTTCCACGACAGGCTTCATCCGGTTGCCGTCAAACCAGCGCTCGAAGCTGAGGCTGGTGGCCCCCCGGATGGTACCGGGACGGGCAACGGAGGACCGCGAGCCTTCGAAAAATCCGGACGGTCGTGCATCGATCAGACCTGTGTCAGTGTCATCCAGTCGCGACTCGATCTCCGCGGTGGTAATCCGCCAGTCATCATGCCAACGGGGGGACCAGTCACTGGCCGTGACCGACTCCGACCCGGTGCTGACGGGCAGTCCGGCCTGTTGCCAGGCGGCGAAACCGCCATTCAATATGGCCAGGTCCTGCAGGCCCAGTGATTTCAATGTCCAGTAGATTCTCGTGGCAGTGCCCATGTCGGAGGGGCTGGCGCCCTGATGCACCAGCACCACCGGCAAGTCCGGAGTCAGTCCCAGGGAACGGACGGTAGCGGTCAGGCTGTCCAGCGCGGGCAACTGACCGGGATTGTCCGCGGGTCCGCGGAAATCACCATAGACAGCCGGTACGGAGCCGGGGATATGACCAGTGGCATGATCGCCGCTGACGCGCAGAAGCCGGATGGGCGTACCGGTATCCAGCAGTTCCGCCAGTGATCTCGCATCCATCAGCGGCGCCCACCCTGCTGGAGTGGCCGCCGTCGCCGGAATGGTGGTGCTCAACATCAGTGTGAGCCAGAGCAAACGGATGATCATCATAAGGTCATTATACCAATGTTGCGCCAGACATCATCACGGCACCGGCCTGTCAATCGGCAAACGGCGCAGGGCTGGCACGTTGCGCTCGGGATCGACCAGGTGAAATACCGGGCCATCGCCGAGCTGCAGCGACTGCCAGCGTGACGGGACTGTGCGGATGTCGCCTTCCCGCAAAGCCTGCTCGGTGGCTGGTGTGCGAGGCCAGCCCAGTCCGGTGAGCCAACGCCAGTCGCCGTCCGCGGTCTGGTGTGTCAGACGGCAGCTGATGCTGTCGGTCAAAGCCAGGTTACACAATAATCGTTCGTCACGCCCGTCGTTGTCGGCATCGACGCGGACCACCATACACTCGGCGTGTTCACCCGAACAGTTGGCCACTGCCCCCGGGTCACGTTGCAGAAACCGCAGGTAGGCCTCATCCATCGCGGGAGCGCCGTCCGGCACCTTCACCCGCAGTGGTTGATCGGGTCGGGGTGATGGCATCGGCACGGTGGCGGGTGCGACAGGAGGCAGGGGCTCATCAGCCTCCAGCAGGCGGGCGATGAATTCAGCCAGTTCCTGGTCGTCGTTCCGCTGCGCCTCCTCGTGCAGGTTGAGCAGTGCCGCCGGACCGTGACGACCGGACTGGAATCGCAGCCAGTTCAGGTCCGACACTTCCACCTCCTCCGCCGGCAGGTCGCGCAGCCGCTGCAGCTGCCAGTCGGCGGCAAGACGATGCGGATCCAGCAGCGGTGTGTTGCCGGCAAGGATGACGGCCATCAGTGCCACCGCCATGGCCACATTGACCCGTGGCAGATGTCCCAGCCAGCGCTGGTGCGGAACCAGCTGGATCAGGGCATAGCCGGCGCTGTACAGGCTCAGTATGAGCAACGTCGCCGCGGCCCAGTAGCGCGGTGTGGTGAGGCCATGTTGCTCAACCCGCAGCCACAGGGCATACAGAGCCAGCGCCGCGATCACCGGAAGGGCCAGCAGCGCCATCTGGATCACCCAGCGGAAAAACCGAGGGTAGGGCGCCGCTCGGTTTCCATCCTGGTATACGGCGTTGAGAAACAGGATCTGGTGGGCCAACAGCATTGACAGCACCAGCGTCACGCTGGTGGATTGCCAGAGTGAACGGGGGTTGTCGTCCCACAGTTGTCCAACGCCGGTAACCGCCAGACTTGCGAGAAAGACCAGAATGACGACGGACAGCACCGGCAGCAGCCCGGTGAACAGACCGACCAGGATATGCAGCAGAGTCCGCGCGGTGCGCTGCTGGATGCGGGCAATGACGATGCCGATGCCGAACAGCAGTCCGGTGACCAGCGCCGGGACCGGGCCGTCTTGCAGCAACGCATCCAGCCAGTCGATGTCGATCAGCTCGAACAGCCGCATGGACAACAGCAGCAGGCCCCAACCCAGCCCCACGAAGACGGCGGCCAGCAACAGGGTCAGTCCGTTCTGCCAGCTGTATTGCACCAGCAGGGCGTAGGGCACCCGCCACCGCCCCGCGCTGAGCCGTGCCTGCAGAAAAGGCATCACCACATACAGGCCAAGTCCGAGCGACAGGGCAAATGGCAACAGCACTGGCAGCGATCGTACCGGCGGATCGCTCGCAACATGCCAGGCCGCCCAGGCGGACAGGCCGGTCAGCGTCAGCAGCAATCCGCCCACATGTTGCCAGAAGCGTGCATCATCCAGCCGCGTCAGGGACAGCATCATGACCAGCGGCAGCGAGGTGGACAGGGTGAACCAGTACACGGCGGCCCCGGGCGTGGTGAACGGCCAGAATGGTTCGCGCAGCCCCTGCCAGCCCGCATACAACAACAGGCTCTGCAGCATCGCCATGAATATGATCAGCAGTCGCTCCAGTGAACCCGGGGTCGTCATGCTCAGTACTCTGTCTGTTTCCGGCAGACGGCCAGGCTGGTGCCGCGTACATAGCGGATGGGCAGTCTGTCCTGTTCCGCCAGGGATTCCAGCGTGGTGGTGACATCCTGCCAGATGCCGTAATCATGCCATACCACCAGTCCGCCTGCGCGAAGCAGTCGGAACGCTGCCCGGGAATCCGAGCGCACATAGTCCGCCGCATGGGAGCCATCCACGAACACCAGACCACAGCGGCCTTCATAGGGAGAGAAGTCGAAGGTGCCCGAATCGCCGTACAGTTGGCGGATCCGCGCGGCAAATGGCGCTCCTGTCTCACGGTAGCCCCGGATGCGGGCGCCCGATTCGGCTTTGTCCACCATGTGGCGCTCTCCCGGCGCCAGCGCATGCGCGGTGTCGACATCGGGTGGCAGATCGAGCGTACAGACCGTGCAACCGGGCGGTGAGGCCGCTGCCAGATTGACGGTGGTGCGGCCATCGAATGTTCCGATTTCGAACAGCATGTCGCCATCCCGCACATCAGCGGCCAGGGCGTTGAGAATGGCCAGTTCGCTGATCCGCACATTGCCGTTGGCCTTGGACGGTTCCAGCAGCCCGGGCCAGCGGCGGCCGGTCAGCTGCTGCCATCGGACCGGTTGCAGGCGCACGGGTTGCAGGCCGCGATCCCGTTTGCCGCGAAGCCGGCGGGAAAGGCGTCGCCAACTTCGAGCCAGTCCGGACATTGGCCGTTGCAGGTACAGGGCCAGTGCGCCTTGCAGTTTTCCGTTCATGAATCGGGCACCGGGTGTGCGGGGCTCACGAAGCGTCTCCTTGTCTGGACCGGTTCGGGTCATCATTGTTGGCCGTCCCGAGGACACGGTCAACCACTGTCAGCCGGCGGCGGCTCCGGTCAGTATCAGCCACGGCGGCATGATGATGAAGGCCAGCAGCGACTGCACACTGATGATGTTGGCCATCATGACCGCGTTGCCTCCCAGCTGCCGGGCCAGGATGTAGGCCGAGGTGGCCGTTGGCAGACAGGCCAGCAACACCAGGATCTGCCGGCTCAGCATGTCCAGTTGCCACCACAGGGCCAGTCCCAGAACGAGTGCCGGAAACACCACGAATTTCAACACGCTGGCGCTGACGATGGCACGCCAGTCCTTGCCCACGGTACCCGGCCGCAATGCCACGCCCACCGCCAGCAGACCCAATGGAAGCGCTGCCGCTCCGAGTCGGGCCAGTGTTTCTGCGGTCCAGCCAGGCAGGCCGATATGGGTGACATTGAGTGCGACACCCAGCAGACAGGCGACGATCAACGGGTTGGAGGCAATGCCGGTGAGCAGGCGGAACGGGTCCGGACGACTGCCGCCGTTCACCAGTGCAAAGTTCAGTACGCTCAGGATATTGACCAGGGGAATCATCAGACTGACCGCGATGGCGGCCACCACCAGACCGGCATCGCCGTACAATGAGCTGGCCACAGCCAGTCCGATATAGGTGTTGAAGCGGATTCCACCCTGGAATACGGAGGTGAAATCCGGACCATTGGCGCTTACCAGCGGTCGTAGCAACCAGGTCAGCCCGCCGGTGATCAGGAGTGCGCCGACGATCACGGCTGCCAGTTCCGGAAACGCAGCTTCGCTGAACTCGGCCAGCGCCAGGCGGTGCACCAGCAGCGCCGGAAAGGCGATGTAATAGGTCAGACGTTCGATGCCGGGCCAGAATGTGGCACCGGGAAAATCCAGCCGGCGCAGCAGGGCGCCGGTCAGGATCAACAGAAAGACCGGGCCCAGTGCACTGGCGATCAAATCCCACTCCGTTTCCGGTCAATGGCTGACGGGATGACGATCAGTTTCCGAAAATGCCCCGAATCCCATCGCGGACACTGTCACGCACGCTTTCCGTGACGCTGCGCTCGGTTTCCTCCTGGGCCTCGTCCGCTGCACTGCGGCCCACCTCTTCCGAGAAACTTTCCAGCCAGCTGCCGGCCGCATTGCTGTCGACATCAGGCGCCTCGCCTCCATTGCTGGCGGCTCTGTTTCCGCCACCGCCGCCGCCACCGAAGCCGGGAATGGTGGTCGGTTCAGCCGGGAGTACGAAGTGGTCGTCCGGAATGCGATCCTCATTGATGCTGACCAGGCGCCAGTCATCATCGGAACGCAGCACGGCGCGGTTTCCTCCGCCGTAGGCTGTGTCCATCATTTCGCCGAGACCCTGCTGGCCGGCCATCTCTCCCAAGGCGCTGATGATGGAGAACATACCTCGATATGCCTGCACCGCGGCGTCATTATCGCTCAGCACGACTTCCGCAACGACTTCCTCGCCGTTGCTGCCGTCGGTCTCAACCACTTCGTGCACGGCGCCTTCAATACCGGCCACCACCTCCGTGCGACCGGTATCGCGAAAATCGTACTCCTCTTCCGTTTCCATTTCGGTGTCTTCGCCGGCATTACCGGCCATACCACCTATCATGGCGGCGAAATCGCTCAGTGCCAGCACCTGCCATTCCCCCCCCTGGCGGCTGACGACATAGACCTCATCGTTCTGTCGCATCATGTAGTTGTCGTCCGGAGCCCGCATGCGGACATTTTCATCGTCCCGGTACTCGATGGTGACGGATTCTCCGTCCAGATCGAAGACGGCAGTCACATCCGCGGCCACCAGCGCCGGTGATATCAGCAGGAAGAATGCCGCAATGGCTTTTCCGATGGTGCTGAACATAGGGTCATTCACTGTTGATTTCATAGTATTTTCCTCCATACATAATCTGCGGTCATCATGGAATTGCCAGGGACTGCAGGGGGCTGGCCCCGAGGACTCGTCCCTCACCATCAATTGCAACCAGTCTCCAGTAATAGCTTCCTCCGGGCCGCAACCGGTGCACCACGGCTCTTCCCAGTCGGGCACTGGACTGGCCGCCATCCACCATAAGACCGGTACTGGGAGACAGGGCGAATCCGGCCTGTTGTGGCATCGTATCATTAAACCGTCCTTCCGGTAGCTCGCCGTCGGGCCATTGATCATAGAACTCCAGCCGGTAGACATCGGCGTCCCTAACTGGTTGCCAGCGAAATTCAGTATTCTCGTCAATGGGCCGGAGCTGGCTCGGCGGTGCCATGTCCAGGGTTGGGACACGCTGCCTCTGTTGCACCGACTCTTCGGTGACCCTGTAGCTCAACAATAGTTCATCGGTGACGAGTGAGGGTTCCAGTACGCGCAGCCTTACCCGGTAAATGCCGGCCTCGCGACTTGGGAGAACGGGAGATTCCAGAGTGACTTCCCGCGTACCTCCCAGGTAATCCCGTACCCGAGCGATTGGGACAAAGAACGGATCGCCCTGGATACTGGCGGGCATTGCCACCTCCCATACCGCGTTGATGAGGCCGGCGCCCTGATAGCGGATACGGGCCTCGGCTCGAAGTGTCTCGGCCACGTCGATGGTTTCAGTGACGCTCGCCCGGTCAAACAACAGGCTGACACGCTCCAGCCGTACACCGGTAGACCGGGGTTCCTCGTCTATCATCGCAGCGATGTCCCGGCCGGGAACCGATGGCTGGAGGGGGATGGTCTGGAAAGCGATCATGGTTGCATCGCCCCCCATACTGAACTGGCGGACAAAGTGGAGCTCAGTAGCGCCCGCATCGGCCGCGCGGCGGCTGACCTCGGAAGGGACCCGGACGGTTTCATTCACGGTGAAGCGGACGGCTTCTTTTTCTCTCTCCCTTTGCGTGCCAATGGACTGGAACAGAGGCGACTTTACAGAGCCCAGGGTTTCGCCTTTCCGTGGATCCCCGATGCGGAACAGCCCCTGATCAGAGACCAGTCTCCCTCCAGTCGGTGAAGCCACGATCGCCTCACCGCGCCAGCTCAGCATGACCCTGGTATCAATGCCGACGGCAACTCCGCGGTTGCTGCTGCATGCGTTCATCCCCTCGCACAGGGAGATGATCTGGGCATGGGCACTTGACCCCGCCAGCCACGTCGCCACTGCAAGAATCCATGCCATTGATACGATTTTCATGATCCGCCTCCGGGATACCGGGTTGGCAGGGTTGTCCGCAGCTCCAGCCAGACCTGATGGTCATGCTGCGTCGGGTCGTTGTACAGCCGGTCCCGCAGCGTGTTGCGACTGAAAGAGAGGGACAGGTCCAGTCCCGGACGTCGCGGACGGGCTTCACGGATATGCCAGTGCAACTGGCCGCTGGTATACAGTGAGTCCTGGTATTGGGCGAAGAAGGGATCTTCCTCTGCATCATTGCGGCTGAAGTTCAGGTCCAGGCTCACCGAGAGCCTGCCGGGGATCAGTTGCGAGTTGCCACCGACCGTGTAGATCTGTTGGTTGACCCGTTCATTGCCCGCCCGGTATCGGGTCTGGTCCAGTTGCCAGCCGAGATTGAGCTGATGGTGGTCACCGATGTCGATGCCGGCCTGCCATTGAAGGAACCGAGTCTCCGTGTCCGGTTGCCAGCCCGTGTTATCGGTCAACCTTTCCTGGCCCAGCCCGGCCGACCAGTACCCGAGCTCGCGGGCAAAGCTGGCTTCGAGACGGGCGCCCCTGCTTTCGAGATCATTGGGCCAGTAGCCGATTGGTGTGTACTGGTCCCGGCGCTGCATGTCGTCGAGAGTCAAAGTGTAACTGGGTTGACCCAGCCACTCCAGCAGGCTGCCCGCATCGGGCACTTCATAGTCGCTATAGCCCAGCTGCATCGACCATTGCCGGGTTTCTGTCCTGGCATAGTCCGGATCGTGGTCCAGGTTGTTTCTTTCTTTCAGGAAATCGGCATCCAGTGTCCATTTGTCCCGCTGCACCGCCGCGAAGAATTCGATGCCGTGCCGGTCGCCGGAGAGCTGGCGGTTGGCCAGGCTGCGGAAATAGCCACCGATCTTGCGTGCCTCCGCGCCAAGCTGCCAGTTGATGGGCGTGTCCTGGCCCATTGGCAGGGGGTCCAGTACCAGACTACCGGACCAGGCATCATCGCTGATCGGCGCAAAGCCGAAATCGTGGCCGTCGAAATCATATTCACTGGCGGCCCGTTCGCCGCGCACCTGCAGTGCGCGGTCAAAGAAGCTACCATCCACGGTGGCATTCCATGCTTCTCCATCGTTGACGCGAGTAAAGGAACCCGAGTTCCAGGTGCCGGCGTCCGCCTGACTGATGCGCCCGGTCACTCGGGTGGCGGACAGTTGAATCGCATGGCCCTGACCGGGTTGCCACGAGCTGTCCCAGCGGGCGCCATTGATGCGGTCGTTGCTGTCACTCAGCCCCAGGCCATCGTCGACACCGGCGGCACGTTGCCCGCTCATGCTGAACAGGCTGATACTGCTGTTGAGCGTGTCCAGCTGAACATCCGAGGCAACCCCGCGCTGCTGGTATCCATTCATGACCAGACTGGACTGTCCCATGCGCTGATCACCGACGGCCACGCGCAACCAGTCGGATCGGGCTTGCATGGAAAAGGAGGGCATATCCAGACGGTTGCCAGTGATGCTCTGCTGGCGCCGGTTGGCGTAGGCGATCTCCGCCTGGCTCTGCAGGCGCCAGCGGTCGGTTTCCATCGCGCCCGACCATTCGCTGTATGCCTGCACATTGCGACCACGGGAGCCTGAGTCGTTTCGTTCGTTGAGGCGAGCGTTGGCGGTCACCTCGGACTGACTGTCCAGCGTCACCGAAAGTAGGGCTTCGGAGTGACGGACTTCCAGCGACCAGCTGCCGATCTCGTGTAGCTGGTCGTTCTCGTCAAAGTAGATCAATCGTAGGTCGTGAACGCCGGGAGTGAGACCATGGGGCGGTTGATACTGTAACCCGCGGGGTGTCCACCGGGTCAGGTCGGACACGTCCACCGCATTCAGCTCCAGATACATGTGGTTGAGCTCTGCCTCGGCCACGCCCGGAGAAAAGGCCAGCTGGAGCCCTTCGCGCGGCTGGAAGAACGTCCGATCCTCGGGCATTCGCAGTTCCGCGCTCCTTGGTGCGGGTTGCGCCACTACTGCAGTCGCAAGGCACAGTGACAGGCCAGGTACCAGCAACCAAGCGCGGAAGTATGATTGCCCGTATTCAGTATTGTCGGGAGACTTGTGCATCGTTGTTTTTCTCTCCTGCCATTTACCCCTGCCGCTTTGGACAGTCCCCGGCTTCCATACCTGCCACTCTTAGTTAGTGTACCCATTCCGGTGGAAAAATACAGGAATGTGGGCTGCGTTTCCGGTTGGCCAGGCGCCGCCGGAAAGCGTAACATCCGCAACATCATCAGCGGAGGCGACATATGGAAACCCTGGCCGCGGCCGTCACCCTGTTTCTGATCATGGATCCGCTGGGCAACATTCCGGTGTTCCTGAGCATCCTGTCCCGTGTTCCCGAGTCCCGTCGGCATCGGGTTCTGGTGCGCGAGTTACTGATCGCGCTGGCATTGATGCTTGCCTTCCTGTTTCTGGGTCCCGGGTTGTTGCACCTGCTAGGGCTTTCTCCGGAAGCGATCGCCATCGGCGGCGGACTCGTGCTGATGATCATCGCCATCCGCATGATCTTCCCGTCGCGTGGTGGCGTGATGGGTGACGATGGCAGCGATGACGAGCCGCTGATCGTGCCGCTGGCGGTGCCGCTGATCGCCGGGCCGTCGGTCCTGGCCACGCTGGTACTGTTGGCGGAGACCGGGCCGGAGCGAAGCGGGGACTGGTTGCTGGCGTTGATGGGTGCCTGGCTGGTCACGGCCGCGATCCTGCTGGCCTCGCCGAAGCTTTATGGCATTCTTGGGTCACGTGGCCTGAAAGCCATCGAGCGGCTGATGGGGATGATCCTGGTGTCCATCTCCGTGCAGATGCTGCTCGATGGCTTTGCCGGTTATCTCGCGTGAGGGGTCATTCCACCGCGTACTTCGTGAATGCGCCACCCGCCTGGCTCAGCGAGTTGGGTCCCTCGGCGGCATAGACGTTGCCATCCTCGTCAACCGCGACCCCTTCACCGGCCGTGCCCTGCGCGAGGCGATCCGGCCGCTCGAATGGCGGGATGAAGCCGGTCACATGGTCATGGTCCACATGACCGATACGCACGCCGTTGAGCCAGCCGGGATGGTTGGTCGGGCTGGATTCGGAGTCGATGGCATAGAGCAGGTCATCGTCCGTGATGAAAATGCCGCTGACCCGGCTGAACTGGTACCGGGATTCCAGATAATTGCCATCCCGGTCGAAGATCTCCAGGCGGTGATTGCCCCGGTCGGCCACCCAGAGCCGCCCGCTGGAATCAAAATCCAGTGCATGCGGGGTGCGGAAGTTACCGTGCTCGAGGCCGATCTCGCCCCACTGCATCAGGAAGTTGCCGTCGGGGTCGAACTTCATGATGCGGGCGGTCAGGCCCTCGGCGCGGCCTTCCTCGATCGCGTCACGAGTGGTCATGCCCTGGCCGCTGTGACCGTCCGCCACATAGATGTTGCCCTCCGGGCCGATGACCACGTCGTTGGGCTGGTTGAAGTGCTCGCTGTCGTTGCCGGCCTGACCGGCCGTCCCCAGACTCATCAACAGTTCACCGTCCGGGCTGAACTTGTGCACCTGATGGCCCTTGGTGCCTTCCTCGTTGACGGCGAAATCGGTCACCCAGACATTGCCGTCGTCGTCCACGTGGATGCCATGCGGCGTCACCATCACGCCGCCACCGAAATTGGCCAGCACCTCGCCGGTGTGCCGGTCAAACTTGAAGATGGGGTCGACGGGATTGGTGTGACAGTTGATGGTGACGCCAGACCCGAAGGTGTTGGCGCCGCAACGTTCGTAGGCCCAGACATGGCCGTCGTTCGGATCGATGTCGACGCCGGCCGTGGAGCCCCATTCGCGACCCTCGGGCAGTTCGCCCCAGTTGCGGGTCACCGCGGGCGCCGGATTCGGCAGGCCTGCACCGGTGATGCTGTTGCCGACCGGGTCGGACACCGTGGATTGCTGTGCCGGGGCCGCCGAGGCGGCCAGTGTGACCGTGCCGGCGCAGACCAGCACGGGAATCAGGTTTCTGCGTATCGCTGTCATGGTGTTCTCCTTATTATAGACGCTGACGCTTCGACTATACGTCCACGCGGGAATCGTGTAAACGAGGAAGCTCGTCGGCCTGACTACCGGATGGCAATGGGGTTGACCACCACCTGGACGGCGCCCCTGAATTTTGGTTGCCCCAGCACGAACAGGAACTCCTGCACGCCGTCGGCGGCCAGCTCCGCGGTGTGCATACTCTCCAGTATGTAGACGCCCTCCTTCGCCAGCAGTGTCTGGTGCACTGCAAAGACCCGGTCCGGATCCTCGAAGGGGATCACTTCCAGCGCCGGTGTGTCCGCGCCGATGGCGACCACGCCCAGTCCGGCCAGATACTCGGCGCCTTCCACGCCGGGGCCGGGCTGCACGGAAATGAAGCGTTCCGTGTCGGTATCGAGCAGCTGCATCCAGCCGGTGTGGAACAGCACCACATCACCTTCCCGGATCCCGATGCCCTGGGCACTGGCGGCGGCCTCGATGTCAGCCCGGTTGAAGGCGGTGCCCTCGCGCACCATGTCGGTATCGAAATGCGCGGTCATGTCCAGTAGCACACCACGTGTGACAATGGGGGGAATGGTGTGTGTACCCAGCTCGGCCAGACCGTCTTCCCGCACGATCTGCTCCGTGGTCAGACCGTTATAGTACTGGTGACCGATGCCCAGGTGGCCCAGCCCGTCGATCTGGGAGCCGATGCCGAAGCTGGTCCGGACCCGCTCGTCATTGGAGGTGACCACGTCGGCGCCCACCGGGATCTCGTCGCTGCCGGCAATGATGTCGATCTCGTAGGTTCGCGTGCCATAGGCGGGCGAGTCCTCGGCCGTCTCGATTCCCAGTGAATAGACCTTGCCGGTGGTGACCAGTTCCGCGGCCTCGACCACGCGTTCAGGGCTCAGATGATTGGCCGCTCCGATGCGATCTTCCGGGCCGTGGCGGGACGGTACCCAGTCCTGCGCCATGATGTTGCCAGACAGAGTTACGGCGGCAATCAGGGTTATCGTGGTCAGGGTTGCGTTGTGGCGAGAAGTACGGTGGCCGGTCATTGTGATTTCTCCATCGGGTCTGTGTTCCTGATCGTGTCCGGTGTCGGTTGGCTACGCACCAGCCATGCAGCGAATTTCCAGCACAGCACCGCGATGAGGATGCCAGCGTAGCTGTCTATTGCATAGTGCCAGGCCAGGTGCACCGAGCCCAGCAGCATCAGTGCCGTGAATACCGTCAGCAGCCAGCCGGCCCATCTGGCATAGGTGAATCCATACAGTGCCAGCAATGTCGAGCTGGCCAGATGCATGCTGGGCATGGCCGAGATGCCACCGGCCGCTGTTTCCGACGTGTAGCCTTCCCATAGCATGTCATGGACGCCAAGCGCCCAGACCGGATAGATCTCGGAAAACTCTTGCAGGGTGTCCAGCAGCGGAACGAAATCATCGCCGAGGCCGAGCAGGTGGTAGTAGACCGGGCCGGCGGAGGAGAACAACGTGGCCAGCACATTACCGCCGATGAACCAGGCCAGCACGAAGGCGACCAGGAACGTCATGCGGGCGGTGGGTTGGTGGCGCGTGAAGCAGGCCACGAGGAGCACGAAATAGACCACGAACAACCACAGGTGATAGACGACATTGATGAACGTGGTCATCAGCGGGGATCCCAGCAATGGC
>JAWLFN010000205.1:0-5032 GCA_041685555.1 Gammaproteobacteria bacterium
TGCGCGGGCGGTGTCGCGCTGCAGATACTGATAGAAAGCTTCCGCCACCGGACCCGCATTCTCCAGCAGGGCCATGCGCTGTCGCAAGGGCTGATGCCATGATTCAGGCACCAGGGCATAACGCGAACGGCGGGCCAGTTCCGGCGCCACCGCCTGGGAATAGGCCACCAACCCACCCTGGGTGCTGCCGGACAGGGCAAACTGTGCCGCCTGGCTGACGTTCTCCCCCAGTACCAGCATCGGCTGCATGGCCGACCAGAGACCGCGATGCTGCAGCGCCTCCCGGGCCCGCATGCCATATGGCGCATGCTCGGAGTTGGCGATGGCGAAGCGGCGGACATCGCCGGATTCCACGGCCCGGGCCAGCCCGTCCAGGGCATCGTCCACGTTCACCGGCGAGTCATCCGGCACCACCAGTGCCAATCGCCCCACCACATAGACACGGCCCTCGTCACGGGTAAAACCGTCCCGGGCCAGGTCCATCACGAAGTCTTCGTCGGCGGACAGGAACAGTTCGAAGGGCGCACCCGAGCGGATCTGGCGGGCGAAATTGCCGGAGGAACCGAAACTCAGACGCAATGCGTGGCCGGTATCAACCGTGAAGGCATCCGCCACTTCCTGCACGGCAAGCTGCACACTGGAGGCCACGGCGATCACCGGACGATCCGGCTGAGCCTGGACCGTACCCGCACTCGACAACGCCAGCAGGCTCAGGGTCAGCACCGATACCGAGTAAAAGCACTCCGCACAGCGGCGGAACAAGGCTGTCTGCATCTCGCAACCACTCCATCAGGACCATCAACTCGGCTTCGTAGTATACAGCGGAATATAGCGACCGCCAATCCGCCGCGTCAACTTGCATCGGTGCGGAGCCCGGAGCCACGGTGATCAGGCGTCGGAGTTGCCGGAAGGGTCATCCACCAGCGGGAGATGGATGATCAACTCATTGAGATGCCTTGCGGCCACGGCGTCCACTTCATCAATCATCGCCCCGTAGGCCTGCAAAGCCTTCTCACCCTCGGCCGTCAGCGACGCCCCACCGCCGGAGCGACCCCCGGTAGCCGTGGTCACCAGCGGTGACCGGAAACAGCGGTTCATGGTTTCCACCAGCATCCAGGCCCGACGATAGCTCATGTTCATGCTACGGGCGGCCGCACTGATCGAACCGGTCTCGCCGATGGCCCAAAGCAACTGCACCTTGCCCGGCCCGAGTGCAATATCATCACCCGATTTCAGTCGCACACGACACTGGATCTCACCGGACCGGCGGCTCACGCTGTGCCCTCCTCCGTTTCCGCGGCCGCGGTACCCAGCAACTGATCAATGGCTCGCCGATCCAGGGTTTCCCGCTCCAGCAGGGCCTCCACCAGCCGGTCCAGACTGTCCCGGTGCACGGTCAACAGGTCCCGGCAGCGCTGCTCCGCCCCGGCCACGATGCGCTTGACTTCCTCATCGATCTGACGGGCACTGGCTTCACTGTAGTCGCGGGTCTGGGTCAGCTCATAACCCAGGAACGGGTGCTCGTCACCCAGACTGAAATGCACCGGCCCCAGGGCCTCGCTCATACCCCACTGAGCCACCATCATGCGGGCCAGTCGCGTGGCCTGCTCCAGGTCACTGCCGGCACCGGAACTGGTTTCCCCCAGCACCAGCTGTTCCGCGCAGCGGCCGCCCATCAGCACAGTGAGGCGGGTCGTCAGATAGTCTTCCGTGTAATTGTAGCGGTCTTCGGTCGGCAGCTGCTCGGTGACGCCCAGTGCCCGTCCCCGCGGAATGATCGTGATCTGATGGACGGGGTCGGCCTCCGGGCTCATCAGCGCGGCAATGGCATGCCCACTTTCGTGAATGGCCGTGCGCCGGCGTTCTGTCGGGTTGAGCAGATCACGCCGCTCGGACCCCATCACGATGCGGTCATGAGCACCGGTGAAGTCCTGACGCCCCACCTGTTCCGACTGGCGCCGCGCCGCCAGCAGAGCGGCCTCGTTGACCAGGTTGGCCAGGTCGGCGCCGGAGAAGCCCACGGTCATCCGGGCGAGCTCGTCCACCTCCACATCGTCCTGCAGCGGCACCTTGCGCAGGTGCACTTTCAGAATCTCCCGGCGGGCCGACTGCTGGGGCAGCTCCAGCGTGACCTTACGGTCGAAACGTCCCGGGCGCAGCAGAGCCTGGTCGAGTACATCCGGGCGGTTGGTAGCGGCGAGTACCACCACCGCCTCATCGGCCGAGAAGCCGTCCATTTCCGCCAGCACCTGATTCAGGGTCTGTTCGCGCTCGTCGTTGCCGCCACCGACGCCGGTACCACGCACCCGACCCACCGAGTCGATCTCGTCAATGAAGATCAGTGCTGGTGCCCGCTTGCGCGCCTCCTGGAACATATCACGGACCCGCGAGGCGCCGACGCCGACGAACATCTCGATGAATTCCGAACCGCTGATGCTGAAAAACGGCACGCCGGCTTCATGGGCGGTGGCCTTGGCCAGCAGGGTTTTTCCCGTGCCCGGCGGTCCCATCAGCAGAATCCCCTTGGGCATTTTCGCGCCGATCTTTCGAAAGCGCTCCGGCTCCTTGAGAAAGTCGATGATCTCCAGCAGCTCCTGCTTGGCTGAATCGGCGCCAGCCACATCATCGTAGCTCACCTGGTTCTCCGAGATCTCGAACAGACGTGCCTTGGAGCGGGAAAAACCAAACATGCCTTCCTTGCCACCGCCCATACCCATCCGGCGCTGGGCCAGGCGGCTGAAATAGAGAAAAAACGCGATCAGCAACAGCCACGGCGCGATCGCCAGCAGCACCTGCAACCAGGCCGGTTGCCGCGAGGATTCGGCACTGATGCTCACCTCCTGCTCCTGCAAGATTGGCAGCAGCTCCTCATCGGGCACATCCGGACGGACGGTGATGAACTGTTCCTCGCCAGGATCCGCGGTCCGCAGTGAACCCAGGATCTGGTCCTGCCGGAAAGTGACACTGGCCACGTTATCGTTCTGCAGTTCACTTTTGAAATCAGAATAGGACAGGGACTGTCGCGAGGGCTCGGACAGCATGCTGATCATGTAATAGAGCACGAAAAAGAACAACAGCCAGACCAGCGTATGGCGGTCGAACGGATGAGGGTGCCCGACATTCTTGTCTGACGATGCGTCGTGCCGGCGATCCGGGTCATCTGCCATGGTGCTGTGCCTCTCCCTGTTACAAACTTTTCGGCCTCACTCGACCATCCGGTCAGGGTCTTCAGTCGCTGCCCAACTGTTCTATCACGTGCTCCCGCCCTGCCTGTTCTCCCACCAGCTTCTTGCAGGCCATGAAAACCTTCGCCTGATTGACACTGTCAGCGGCGATCAATACGCCATTTCGAAAATACAGCAGACTGAACCCCTCAGCGCTGGCCGGATCGGCCTCTCCCAGCAATACGGTCTCGTCATGCCTATCGGAGAGACCCGCGGCCTGGAGCTTGATGCCGAACTGATCCGACCAGAACCAGGGCACGGCCGTATAGGGTTGTTCCCTGCCGCAGACCGTGGCGGCGGCGACACGCGACTGGTCATTGGCATTCTGCACGGACTCCAGGCGGACGGTGCGCCCGTACAGGGCACTATGGTACGAGGTGCAGTCACCGGCGGCGACGATGGCCGGATCGCTGGTGCGCGCGAACTCGTCCACCCGGATGCCGTTATCGATGCGCAGACCGGCCCGTTCAGCCAGCGTGGTCTCCGGCACGATACCGACACCGATAACGACCAGGTCCGCGTCGAAATGGCTGCCATCGGCACAGGCTACCGACTCCACGTGATCCGCGCCATTGATGGCGGTCACGTCCATATTGCAATGAATCTTCACCCCATGGTGTTGATGCAGGGCGGCAACGTACTGTGACATCCGCTTCCCCACTACACGCTGCAGGACCCGATCCTCACGCTCCAGCACGGTAACGTCCAGTCCCTGGCCGGACAGCGCGGCGGCCGCTTCCAGTCCGATGTATCCGGCCCCGATGATCACGGCCCGCCGGCCCGGCGCCACGTCGGCGCGGATCGCCTCGACGTCGGCAATGAAACGCAGGTAGTGGACCCCCGCCAGGCCGTCACCCAGTGGCAACCGCACGACACGCGCGCCTGTGCACAGCGCCAGGCGGTCATAGACCAACGCCTCACCGTCATCCAGCGTGACGCGCTGACGTGATCGGTCGATGGAAACCACCGAGCGGCCCGTCCACAACTCCACCGCGTTGTTTTCGTACAGGGTGGCGGGTCGCAGCAGGATGTCGTCACGCGACTTCTCCCCGGCCATCACGGCCTTGGACAATGGCGGACGGTGATAGGGCAACGCGTCCTCGGCGCCGATCAGCACGATCCGGCCACTCCAGCCCGAACGGCGGGCCTGGATCGCCAGCTGGGATCCGGCGTGACTGGCGCCGATGACAACCAGGGTCTGCTGTTCACTCATGGGGTCCGGCTCCCTTCTGTGGTGGTATCCGCCAGTCTACCGGTGTCCGGCCATGCTGTTCCAGATAACGGTTGGCGGTGGAGAAATGCCGGTTACCGAAGAAGCCGCGGTGCGCCGACAGCGGCGAGGGGTGCGGCGACTGCAGCACCAGGTGGCGCTCACGGTCGATGATCTGCCCCTTGCGCTGGGCATGGCTGCCCCACAGAAAGAACACCAGGTGCTCGCGCTGCTCGTTGAGCAGCGTGATGACGCGGTCGGTGAACGTCTCCCAGCCCCGGCCCTGGTGGGACGCGGCGCGGCCGGCCTCCACGGTCAGCACGGTGTTGAGCAGCAGCACGCCCTGGTCGGCCCAGGACTGCAGACAGCCGTTGGCGCTCATGGGCACTCCGACATCACTCTCGATTTCCTTGTAGATGTTGCGCAGCGAGGGCGGCAGGGCCACGCCGGGCCGCACGGAAAAGCACAACCCGTGCGCCTGACCCGGCCCGTGGTACGGGTCCTGGCCGATGACCACCACCTTGACCCGATCGAACGGCGTGCTGTTCAGGGCGTTGAAGATCAGCTCGCCGGGCGGATAGATGGTCTTGCCCTGCTG
>JAWLFN010000019.1:0-20484 GCA_041685555.1 Gammaproteobacteria bacterium
AGCCAGGTCGTCACCGTAGCCGGCCGGGTTCCGGGTCGCCATGATCAACTGGATGATGTACTCCTCGACGGCGGGCGCCATGTGCATGGCAAGGATCTCCTGTCGGGCCGCGAACAGATCATCCTGACTGATCACATCGGGTGCCGCCGGCGCGTTGTTACGGGCTTCGTCGCGGACCAGGTGCAGGATGTCCCGCTCGGCCTCCACGGCCGGGTAGTCGATCGATACGTGCATCAGGAATCGGTCCAGTTGGGCTTCCGGCAGGGGGTAGGTGCCTTCCTGCTCGATCGGGTTCTGGGTGGCCATGACCAGGAACAGAGGGGGCAGGTCAAATGAATCCCGGCCCACGCTGACCTGGTGCTCGGCCATGGCCTCTAGCAGTGCCGACTGCACCTTGGCCGGGGCCCGGTTGATCTCGTCGGCCAGCACCAGGTTGTGGAAAATGGGGCCGGGCTGAAAGCGGAAGGACCCATCCTCGGGACGGAAAATCTCGGTACCCGTAATGTCACTGGGCAGCAGGTCGGGGGTGAACTGGATCCGGTGGAAATCGCCCTCGATGGCGCGCGACAGGTCTTTGATGGCCTTGGTCTTGGCCAGACCCGGCGCGCCTTCTACCAGCAGGTGGCCGTCGGCCAGCAGGGCGATCAACAGGCGATCAACCAGCCGCTCCTGACCGATGATCTGTTGTGTCAGCCAGGTTTTCAGCGTCGTGATCGTTTGGTGATGACTCATATCGTTATTCTCTGCCTGTGGTGAACCGCAAGGACCCGATTGTAAACAATTCACTCTGCATGTCCACCGTCGTGGTCTGACAGACTGTGCCAGAGTGTGGCGGTGGTAATGCTACAATGCCTGATCATCGACACAGGCAGAGTGGCCGTAATGGAGCAATTGACAGTCGAACTCCATATCAGCATGGAGGAGTTCGAGGCGTGGTACGCTGGCGTGGCGACTTCTGTCCGGGCCGTGGATACCCGGGGCAGACGCATACGTTTTCCGGCGCGCATACTGCGATCCTACCTGAGTCACGATGGCATCCACGGGCGCTTCGTCATCCGTTTCGACGCGGATGGGCGCTTTCAGTCCATTCACAAGGCAGAGCAGGTCTGATCATGTATTCCCTGATGCGTAGTCTATTGTTCATGCTGCCACCCGAGCGCTCGCATCAGGTGGCAATGACATTGATGGAGACTGCCCGGTTCGGCCCGGTACGGTCGCTTCTGGTTGACGATGAGCGTCTGCGACAGGCACGCCCGGTGGACCTCATGGGTCTTACCGTGCCCAATCCGGTGGGGCTGGCGGCCGGCCTGGACAAGGATGCCGAGCACATCGATGCGCTGGCCGCGCTGGGTTTCGGGTTCATCGAGGTGGGGACGCTGACGCCGCGTCCGCAGCCCGGTAACGAGCGTCCCCGTCTGTTCCGGCTCGCCGCGCAGCGCGCCATCATCAACCGGATGGGGTTCAATAACGGCGGCATCGATGCGGCGGTCGATCGCATCCGACACAGCCGGTTCCGCGGCGTGCTGGGCGTGAATATCGGCAAGAACTTTGACACGCCGGTGGAGGAGGCGGTTACAGACTATCTGATCGGCATGCGCAAGGCGTGGGAAGTTGCCTCTTATCTGGTGGTCAATCTGTCCTCGCCGAATACGCCGGGTCTTCGCACCCTGCAGTTCGGCGACGAATTGCGCCGGTTACTGGAGCGGCTCAAGGAAGAGCAGGACAGCCTTACCGTGCACCACCAGCGTCGCGTCCCGATGGCGCTCAAGATCGCCCCGGATCTGAGTGACAGGGAAACCGGGTTGATTGCAGCGGCGCTGCTGGAGTTTGGCATGGATGGCGTCATTGCCACCAATACCACACTGCAACGCGATGGAGTGGCAGCCAGTGCCCTGGCGGAAGAGGCGGGGGGGCTCAGCGGTGCGCCACTGCAGAGTCAGTCCACCCATGTGATTCGCTGCCTGGCCGAAACGCTGGATGGGCGCGTGCCGATCATCGGTGTGGGAGGCATCTGCTCGGCCGGGGATGCCCTGGAGAAACGCGAGGCCGGCGCAGTCGCCGTGCAGCTGTACAGTGGTTTCATCTATCAGGGACCGGCACTGATCACCGATATCGTCAGCGCCTGGACGGACTCGCGGCAGCATCAGGAGATCAAGTCGGAATGACGTTGCGTGATCCTGCACTGATTCTGTATACCACTGTCGGGTGCCACCTCTGCGAACAGGCGCGGGATCTACTGGATCAGGTCCTTGCGGAGCAAGGCGGAGCGTGGCGTGTGAGGTCGTGCGATATTGCGGATGCCCCTGAACTGATCGATCGGTATGGGCTGCGCATCCCCGTTCTGAGGCGTGAACAGGATGGCGCTGAACTGGGCTGGCCCTTTGATCACGAGCAGTTGTCCCGCTGGTTGCAGTAAATGGTGGCAGCCGTCAGGCGGGCAGTCTGAACAGGCGCCGTGCGTTCGACGAGGTCTGGCTGGCCAGCGCCGCCTCCTGTTCATGGCGGACTGCCGCGACTACCCGCAGCACTTCCCGAAGATGGGCCGGTTCGTTACGACGGGTTTTCGGTCGTGGCCGCAGGCTCCGTGGCATCAGGTACGGAGCGTCGGTTTCGAGCAGAAGCCGGTGTGCCGGGATATGGGGCACCAGTTCAAGAACGTCGCCGCCACGCCGCTCGTCGCAGACCCAGCCGGTGATGCCGATGTACATGTCCAGGTCCAGGTAGTCAAACAGTGCCTCACGGCTGTCCGTGAAACAGTGGACCACCCCCCCAGAGAGAGCATCACGCTGTTCGCGCAGTATCGGCAGAAAGCGCTGATGCGAATCACGCTGATGCAGAAATACCGGCTTGCCGTTCTTCGCCGCGATCCGCAGGTGTTCACTGAACACCTGCTCCTGCATTGGACGTGGCGAAAAATCGCGGTTGAAGTCGAGCCCGGTCTCGCCCACGGCCACGATTGTATCCTCGTCGCAGAGCCGCCCGATCTCCTCGATGGTGTTCGCATCCGCCTGCCTGGCTTCATGTGGATGAATACCGGCGGTGGCAAAGAGATTGTTGTGCTGACGGGCGAGTTCGATTACCTTGCGCGAGGAATCCAGCGAACTCCCGGTCAGCAGCAGGGTCTCGACCCCGGCCTGTCTGGCTCGCTCGATGACCTCGTCCCGGTCATGATCAAAGCTGTCGTGCGCCAGGTTGGCGCCTATGTCGGTGAGGCCCATATTGCTTTCCGCGGCTGATGTTGTCGGGAGGTGGCGGATTTTACAACTCCGGTAAGGGCGGCGGCAAACCTGGGGCGATTCTGGAAGTCACCGATCGGATCGGTGATAATGCGCGGCCCGAATCGGCAGGGTCCTCGAGGACAGTACACAGAAGCTGCCGGAACAGCATAAAAGGTGAGCACATTGAAAGACGAAGCATCCGAGACATCACTGAACTGGTCGGAACTGGGTTTCCACTATCGGCCGACCGAATTCCGCTTTCGTGCGATCTGGCGGGACGGGGAGTGGTCGGAAGGCGAGCTGATCCGTTCGGAGATCATTCCCGTGCATGAAGGGGCCCCGGCCCTGCATTACGCCCAGCAGTGTTTTGAAGGGCTCAAGGCCCAGAGGGCGCCCGATGGCCGCGTATTGTTGTTCCGTCCGGAGCTCAATGCCGAGCGCATGCGTGAAGCGGCATCGCGTCTGCTGATGCCACTAGTGCCGGAGTCGCTGTTTCTGCGTGGCGTCGAGGAAGCGGTGCGCGCCAATCACCAGTGGGTGCCGCCGCACGGCTACGGTGCGGCGCTGTATATCCGGCCCATGCTGATTGGAGTGGGGGAAAATCTGGGACTGAAACCGGCACAGGAATTCGAGTTCCGTGTCTTCGTGTCGCCGGTGGGGCCCTACTACAGCGACTCCGGGATGGATGTCATCTCACTGGCCGTTTCCGATATCGATCGCGCCGCTCCGTCCGGGACCGGCAGCTACAAGGTCGGCGCCAATTATGCAGGTGGCCTGCTGGCAACCCGTGAAGCCCAGAAGCACGGTGCCAATGAAGCCCTGTACCTGGATTCGGCCCGACGTCAATACATCGACGAGGCTGGATCAGCCAACATTCTGGTGGTGAGGGATGGAAACTGCCTGGTCACACCGCGGTCCGGGGCCGTATTGCCCAGCGTGACGCGTCGCTCATTGATGGTCATCGCCGAGCAGGAACTGGGCATGAAGGTCGAGCACCGCCCCATAGACCTGCGGGCGGAGATCGATGATTTCCGCGAAGTCGGTGCGTGTGGCACGGCCGCCGTACTGGCTCCAGTCGGCAGCATTCTGGTTGACGGTCATTGGCATCGATTTCATGGTAATGGCGAAGCCGTGGGTCCTGTGATGCAGCAGCTCTATGATCGGCTGGTGACGCTGCAGAGGGGCGAACGCGACGATCCATACGGCTGGACAAGGGTCGTGGAGGTCTAGTGGAGCTCTATCGCCCACCAGGACAGCAACGCAATTGCAACGGAACAGTAACGCAGGAACCCTACAGGTAATGAGCAAATCTCTGGTCATCGTCGAGTCGCCGGCCAAGGCGAAAACCATCAACAAATACCTGGGCAATGATTTCGTGGTCAAGTCCAGTGTGGGCCACATCCGGGATCTTCCGGTGTCTGGCAGTGGTGGCAAGTCTGATCCGAAGGAGCGTGCCCGCAAGGCGGCCGCCACCCGCAAGCTCAGCCCTGACGAAAAAGCGGAGTACAAGAAAAAGCAGGCCCGTGAGCAACTCATCGCGCGCATGGGTATTGATCCTGAACACGGCTGGAAAGCGGATTACGAGATTCTTCCCGGTAAGGAAAAGGTGGTCGCCGAATTGCGCAAACTGGCGCGGAACGCCGATACCGTCTATCTCGCGACCGACCTTGACCGAGAGGGGGAGGCCATCGCATGGCACCTCATGGAGGCGATCGGTGGAGATGAGCAGCGTTACAAGCGGGTGGTATTCAACGAAATCACCCGCAAGGCTGTCCAGGAAGCATTCGAGCATCCGGGCGATCTGGACATGCGCTACGTGGAGGCGCAGCAGGCCCGTCGCTTTCTGGACCGGGTAGTCGGCTTCATGGTGTCTCCTCTGCTGTGGGCGAAGGTGGCCCGCGGACTCTCCGCCGGCCGGGTACAGTCGGTGGCCGTGCGACTCATCGTGGAGCGCGAGCGCGAGATACGGGCGTTCATTCCGGAAGAGTACTGGGAGCTTTTCGCCGACACGCGCACGGCCGGGGAAGACGTCCTGCGACTGCAGGTCCAGAAATACCTGGGGAAGAACTTCCGGCCCGGCGGCAAGGATGAGATCGACACACTGCAAGATGAGCTGAAGAAGCAGTCAATGACAGTAGTGGCACGGGAGGATAAACCGACCTCTTCGCGTCCGCGCCCTCCGCTGATCACATCCACTTTGCAGCAGGCCGCCAGTACCCGTCTGGGCTTCGGGGTCAAGAAAACCATGACCATGGCGCAAAGGCTGTATGAGGCCGGTTACATCACGTATATGCGAACCGACTCCACGCATCTCAGCGAAGATGCCCTGCGGATGGCCCGCCAGCATATCGAGACGCATTTCGGTGACCGTTATCTGCCGGAGAAGCCCGTGCGCTATAGCGCGCGGCAGGGGGCGCAGGAAGCACACGAAGCGATCCGGCCCAGTGATGTGAATGTGACACCGGAACGGCTTCAGGGAGTGGATCGTGATGCTGTGCGACTGTACGCCCTGATTCGCAATTTTTTCCTGGCCTGTCAGATGAGGCCGGCCCGCTACCTGAGCTCACAGATCACGGTCAAGGCGGGTGACTTCGAGTTGCGCACCAGGGGCCGGATCATGCAGTTTGACGGTTATCTTCGGGTACTGCCCGTCAAGGACGACGATGTCGTCCTGCCCGAGGTCAAGGAGGGTGAAAGCCTGACGCTATCCGCGCTGGATCCGAAACAGCACTTTACCCGCCCGCCCGCGCGCTTTACCGAAGCCAGCCTGGTCAAGGAGCTGGAAAAGCGGGGTATCGGCAGGCCGTCGACCTATGCCAGCATCATATCCACGATCCAGGATCGCGGATATGTCCGGGTCGAGAACCGGCGTTTCTATGCCGAGAAGATGGGCGACATTGTCGCCGAGCGGCTATTGGAAAGCTTTCGTGATCTGATGGATTACGATTTCACAGCCCGGATGGAAGAATCTCTGGACCGGGTGGCTGCCGGCGACACGAACTGGCGGCAATTGTTGGATGAGTTCTATGACGGATTCGTGGAACAGCTGGAGAAAGCGTCGGATCCGGAAGGGGAAGGTGGAATGCGTGCGAACGATCCAACCGATACGGATATTCCCTGCCCGAAATGCGGTCGACACATGCAGATCCGGACGGCCTCGACCGGCGTGTTTCTGGGTTGTTCCGGCTATGCATTGCCGCCTAAGGAGCGTTGCAAGGCCACCATCAATCTCATTCCAGGCGAGGAGGCCATCCGCACCGACAGTGCCGAAGAGGCGGAAGAGGTGGAGACACAGCGTCTGCGCGAGCGCCGCCGATGCCCCCGGTGCAATGTGGCCATGGACAGTTACCTGATTGATGAGACGCGCAAGTTGCATGTCTGTGGCAACAATCCGGACTGTCCCGGTTACGAGGTCGAGGAAGGACGGTTCGCCATCAAGGGCTATGACGGTCCGGTCATTGAATGTGATAAGTGTGGCGCCGACATGCAGCTCAAATCAGGGCGTTTCGGCAAGTACTTCGGTTGCACCAGCGAAGAGTGCAAGAACACCCGCAAACTGTTGCGCAACGGTCAGCCGGCGCCCCCGAAGATGGATCCGGTGCCCATGCCGGAACTGGCATGCAACAAGGTGGACGATCATTACGTGCTGCGCGATGGCGCTGCCGGTCTGTTCCTGGCCGCCAGTCAGTTTCCAAAGAACCGCGAGACCCGCGCGCCATTGCTGGAAGAGATACTGCCGCACAAGGCGGAAATCGATCCAAAGTATGATTATCTGATGAAGGCGCCGGTGCGCGATCCAGAGGGCAATCCGAGTCTGATCCGCTTTAGCCGCAAGGCCAATGAGCACTACGTCATGACGGAAAAGGACGGCAAGGCCACCGGCTGGAAAGCGGTCTACCAGGATGGGCGCTGGGTTGAGGAGACCACGAAAAAACGCAGTGCGGCCAAGAGCTCGAAGTCGACAGCCAAGAGTACCAGAAAGAAAACCCGTCGTCCGGCGTCAAAGAAAAAGAGCACTGGCTGAACGTTAGTCGCAGTCTGCATCCGGGGAAATCAGCACGGTTCACCTGGAGCGACGTATGACGCCTACGCTGATTCCCTCTATCAGGAAGGACTGCTTGCGCAGGTCCACATGAATGGGAGCAAAATCGGTATTCTCCGGCTGCAGGGTGAGACGGTGTGCACTTCGACCCCGCCGCAGGCGTTTCACCGTGACTTCATCCTCCAGCCGGGCGACAATGATGTCTCCGTCACGTGCCTGATCGGTTTTGTGTACGGCAAGCAGATCCCCTTCGATGATGCCGGCCTCGATCATGCTGAGTCCCCGCACGGTCAACAGGTAGTCAGCCCGTGGATGGAAAAGGTCATCCGGCACCCTGATATGCTCGTCAATGCATGCCTCGGCCAGTATCGGACTACCGGCAGCCACTTGCCCGATCACCGGCAATCCGGCGTCAACCGGATCCTGGTCCAGCAGCCGAATGCCGCGCGACGCCCCCGGTATCATTTCCAGTACGCCCTTGCGCGCCAGTGTACGCAGGTGTTCTTCCGCCGCATTGGCCGAACGGTATCCCATTTCGGCCGCGATTTCCGAACGCGTCGGCGGGTACCCGGTCTCCTGCTGATATCGCCGGATGGTCTCCAGGATTTCGCTCTGTCTGCGGGTCAGTTTCTGCATCGCCTTGGCTCCCATTGCCTCTTGCTGTGATTATATACAGTCATTCAGGCATTACAAGTGTCCGCCCGGTACCCTTCAACCATTGTGGCTGGTCTGATGCATCGGTGATAATGCCACCGGTCACAGTCACCAACAGGAGTCAGAATAGCCGTGAATGCCCCCCGACAGTCGCTTTATCGAGGCCCGCTGATGGTGGACCTGCGATCCACCCGGCTTACATCGGCAGAGAGCGAGCTGCTGGCGAATCCGCTGGTGGGTGGTGTGATTCTGTTCAGCCGCAACATCCAGTCGCCGGAGCAGGTTGGTGACCTGTGCGAGCAGATCCGGACGGTGTGCCCGGATCTGCTGCTGGCCGTCGACCAGGAGGGTGGGCGCGTGCAGCGTATGCGGCGAGGCTGGACACGACTGCCGCCCATGCGTGTGCATGGAAGGCAGTTGCTCAGGGACCCGGACAGAGCCGAGTACCAGGCACGGGAACACGGATGGTTGATGGCAACTGAAGTGCTGGCCAGCGGCCTTGATCTGAGTTTCGCTCCGGTACTGGATCTGGATGTGGGAATCAGCACGGTGATCGGTGACAGGGCACTGGCGGATACGCCCGATGGAGTTGTCAGGTTGGCGCGGTCTTTCATCCAGGGCATGCGGGAGGCGGGCATGGCCGCCACTGGCAAGCACTTCCCCGGACACGGTCATGTGGCAACCGATTCTCACCTGGGATTGCCGGATGATGACCGGAGTTTTTCCACACTGGAGCGCACCGACCTGTCCGTGTTTTCGCAGTGTCTGCCCCTGCTGGGGGGTATCATGCCCGCTCATGTGCGCTACTCCAGTGTGGATGAAAGCCCGGCCGGATTCTCCCGCTTCTGGTTGCGGGAGGTGTTGCGCCAGCGGCTTGAATTCAATGGAGTCATCTTCAGTGATGACCTGAGCATGGCGGGCGCCGCCGTGGCCGGAGACATACCGGCCCGGGTGGATGCGGCGCTGGCGGCCGGATGTGATTGTCTGTTGGTGTGCAATGACCCCGGGGCAGCGGTAACGGCAGTGAATCATCTTGCCGCGGCGGATCATGATCCGGGCGACCGGCGGACGCTGTCCGCGCTCATCCGGCCCGAGGCACGGCGGCGGGCAAGGGACAGTATGGGTGGTCAGCGCTGGCGGCGGGCCTGTGAGCTGATGCACTCATTGGAAGGAGTTGCGCAATGAGCCGGGAAGCCTACCAGCGGATGCTGGATGACGCGGATCAGTTGTATTCGCGGGCGGAGGTCTCGCGGGCCATCGACCGCGTGGCCGCGGCGCTTGCCGAGGATGTCGCTGACCAGGACCCGGTCCTGCTTTGCGTCATGAACGGCGGCATCGTGTTTGCCGGAGAGCTGCTGACCCGGTTGCCTTTCCGCCTGCAGCTGGACCATGTCCATGCCAGCCGTTATCGTGGAGCACTCCGTGGTGGAGAGCTGGATTGGTCGCACCAGCCGGCCACGCCGCTTTCAGGGCGTTGCGTGGTGTTGCTGGATGACATTCTGGATGAGGGCGATACCCTGGCCGGGATCCGGAAGTGGTGTCTGGAGCAGGGGGGCGACCGGGTGGTCACGGCGGTGCTGGTGGACAAACAGCATGATCGTCGTTGTCCGGAACTGCCTCGCGCCGATCATACCGCATTGTATGTGGAGGACCGTTATCTGTTCGGTTTCGGTATGGATTGTCGTGAGTACTGGCGCAACGCTCCGGGCATCTTCGCGATACGTGGAGGGGGTTGACATTCAAGCTTGCCGGCCAGGCGCCGATACAGGCAGGAGAACCCCTGAATGGTGCCCAGACCGGTATGGATCCACTCACTGTCGCAAAGGATGGCCTGGCCGCGATGATCCGCGGACACAGAATCCTGCTCCTGAGCGTGCCGCTGGTACCGGCCGCGCTGGTGCTGATCTGGTTTGCGATGCGCCCGCCATTATTCGGATCCAGTGCAACCATGACGATCCATCCCGCGATGACGACCGCGGCGTCGCGCACACTGGAGCAGGAACTGACCACACAGGCGCACCGCATGCGGTCCGGACCTTTCATGCACTATCTTTTCGACGGAGCCGGTGAAGAAGGCGTTGGCGGACATCAGAGTCCCGCGACGTTTCTTGAACAGCTCGCCATTGCGGTCGTTCCCGACACACGGCTGTTACAGCTGAGTTTCACGGCGCCCGATCGGGAAGTGCCACAGCGGGTGCTGGAACATCTGACCACGCGATTCATGGCGTACCACGAGGATGAGCGGATCCAGCGACTGCGGAGGGAAACGCGCGCCGTGCTGGATCGCATTGAATTGCTGGCCTCCGGTCTGTTCAATGATCTGGCACTGGGTCGGGAAGATACCGGTCCATGGCTGTCGGTGGCTGACGGGTTTCCGGGTAGCACTGTGCCGCGGCAGGTAGAGAAGGCGCTGATGAAACGCATTCTGATCGATTACGATCGCGCTCTGCAGGGTGATGGTGCCCTGACCCTGTTGGAGCCGCCACTAGAGCCGGTCGATGTCCGGTCGCGCCCCTATGCCAGTGCAGCGGCGGGGACGTACGCGGTGACGCTGGTGATGCTGCTGGCGGTCCTGCTGCTGCGCCGGCACCAGGTGTCTCGTTCCTTCCCGGACCGACTGGCACGACGCCTGAATCTGCCCCTGGCCGGGGTGCTCCCGCTAGTCCCCGGAACAGCCCTGTCGGAAGAGCGCGACGCGACCACCCTCCCGGCGGATGTCGGATATGCCGAAGCCATGCGTTCTCTGCGAACGGCACTATTGCAGGCCCGCCGCACGAGCGCGGACGACACCGGGTTACTGCGCCGGCAGGGCCGTGTTGTGCTGGTGGCAGCTCCGGAGTCAGCCTCCGGCACCTCCACCGTGGCGATCAATCTGGCGCTGATGGCCGGTCAGGTCGAACGGGTCCTGTTGCTGGATGCCAATCTTCGTTTCGGGAATGATGCAAGGGCATTCTGTGGTCTGGGCCGTGAGGTCGCGGGATTGTCCCATCTGGTGGCGGGCGCCGCGCCAATGCGGCGGTGTCTGCATCCCATGGAAAACGCCGGTATCGACGTCATTCCAGCCGGGGTGGTTCCTCCGAATCCACAGGAACTTCTGTCCAGTTCACGACTTCGACGTGTACTCAGGGTATTGAAATACCGCTATGACCTGATCATCATTGATGGGCCGGCAACGCGTCAGCATGGTGATGCCGAGCTGTTGTCAGCGCTTGCCGATCAGTTATTGTTCGTGGTGCGCCCCGGGCGTGTTGATCCATCGGCGGTGATGACGGGACTGTCGCGTCTGCGGCGGGCCGGCCATGAGAGACTGTATCCGATGATGGTCTGTAATGCGGTGGATGCTCCATTGCTGCAGCGCTATGGATATACCGGATGGATGGCGGGTACAGTCGGCAGTTATCGGTATGGTAGCCCCGGTGGAAGGTTCCTGGCGAATGGATGAACAGGGCAGGGAGGTAGCATCATGAATGTGGATGAACTGCGCGCCTGCCTGCAGGCGACAGAGGAACCACGGGATACTCCTGTCGTGGAGCCGCGGGACCAGGCTCCCGAGCCCGAGCGGGATCGACTGAGAGAAATAGAAATGGCAGCCAGACTGGGCTATCTGCTCTGTCAGTGCACCTGGCCCCCGCAGATCATGGTCATGAGCGGTGACGGGGGAATGTTCACCTGTCCACGATGCCATCGCCGGCGGGACTTCTGACCGTATGGCCCTCTGGTGGCCGACGCGGCATGACTCATGCTACAAATGGGTTTCCATATCGCAAACGCTGCTGGAGGCATGCCCTTGATGAACGAGACCAGCTTCGATCCCGGGGCGTTCAGCCGGGAGATTCCGGTGGTTGATGGTCCGGCACCGGTCCATCTCTGGGACCCGCCTTTCTGCGGGGATATCGATATACGTATTGCCCGTGACGGAACCTGGTATTACCAGGGATCGCCGATTCGGCGTGAGGCAATGGTGCGATTGTTCAGTTCGGTGTTGAAGAGAGAGGGAGATCGGTATTTCCTGGTCACGCCAATCGAGAAGGTCGGCATTACCGTGGAGGATTGCCCGTTTGTGGCGGTGGCGATCGAGCACCGTGAGGTGGACGGAGAACCGTTGATCCGGTTTCACCTGAACAATGGCGAAACGGTGAAACTGAATGGCGATCACGAGCTGAGAGTCGAGCAGCCGGGGGCCGGCGAACAACCGCACCCGGTTCTGTCCGTGCGGGACGGTCTGGAAGCACTGCTGACCCGATCGGTGTTCTATGAGCTGGTCGATCTCGCCGACCGTCAACAGGATGGCTCGGAGGAAACGCAGCTGATGATCCGCAGCGCCGGTCGACGTTTCCGCTTGGGCGCATTGTGAGGCCCTTGCATTGTGTTGTCCGGGCTTCAAGTTGACGGAAGTACCCAAAAACGTCATCATTACCGGCCTTTCTAGACACCCATCCTGAACTAGCAGACGATTGGAGAATCCATGAAGGTTCTTGTAGCAGTGAAGCGTGTACTTGATGCGTACGTGAAGGTGCGAGTCAAGGCGGACAACAGCGGCGTCGACCTGGCGAATGCGAAAATGGCCATCAATCCATTTTGCGAAATCGCGGTGGAAGAGGCGGTCCGACTCAAGGAGCAGGGCGTGGCCGAAGAGGTGATCGTGGTTTCGATCGGCGAGAAGGCCTGTCAGGAGCAGATTCGCACGGCATTGGCACTGGGCGCGGATCGTGGCATTCATGTGGAGGCTGACAATGGCCTGCAGCCGCTTGCCGTGGCGAAGTTGCTCAAGGGTATCGTGGAGAAAGAGTCAGTGGACCTGGTGTTGATGGGCAAGCAGTCCATCGATTCCGATAACAACCAGGTGGGTCAGATGCTGGGGGCTTTGACGGGGATGCCGCAGGGCACGTTCGCCTGCAAGCTGGAAGTGGCTGATGGCAAAGCCAGAGTGACCCGCGAGATTGATGGCGGGGAACAGACCGTTGCACTGCAACTGCCAGCTGTTGTGACGACCGACCTGCGCCTCAACGAGCCACGTTATGCTTCATTGCCCAACATCATGAAAGCGAAGAAAAAGACCATCGATACGTTGACGCCCGATGAACTGGATGTCGACACCACCTCGGGTCTCAAAGTGATCAGCGTCGAGCCGCCTCCGGGACGCGCTGCGGGCATCATCGTGGACAGTGTGGACGAGCTGATCGAAAAACTGAAGAACGAAGCCAAGGTCATCTGAAAATCCGGCGAAACGCATTGAAGGAGGCGAAACCATGAGCGTACTGGTAGTTGCAGAGCATGATAATGCGTCGCTGGGTGCGACGACACTGAGTACCATTGCAGCAGCAGCGGAGCTCGGACAGGGTATGGAAGTGCTGGTGGCTGGCGGCGGATGTCAGGCCGTGGCCGATGAGGCGGCGGCTGTCAGTGGCGTGAGCAAGGTGAGACTGGCTGATCATGCCGCCTATGAGCATCAATTGCCGGAAAACCTGGCTGAGCTGATCGCGGAGATCGGCAAGGACTACTCGCACATACTGGCGCCGGCCACGACCACGGGCAAGAATCTGATGCCACGGGTGGCGGCGTTGCTGGATGTGACGCAGATTTCCGACATCACGGCAGTAAAGTCGGAGGACACCTTCGTCAGGCCGATCTACGCAGGCAATGCTCTGGCCACGGTACAGTCCACCGATGCCGTCAAGGTGATCACCGTGCGGGGTACGTCTTTCGACGCGGTTGATGCCCATGGGGGGCAGGCCGCCGTGGAGAAACTGGACATCGTCAAGGAGCAGGACATCGCTGAATTTGTGGGCGAGGAATTGACCGAATCCGAGCGGCCGGATCTGACGGCGGCTTCGGTGGTGATTTCTGGCGGACGAGGCATGCAGAATGGCGAGAACTTTGCCATTCTGGAGAAGGTGGCGGACAAGCTGGGCGCCGCCATGGGCGCTTCCCGCGCGGCGGTGGATGCCGGCTTCGTTCCCAACGATATGCAGGTAGGGCAGACCGGCAAGATCGTGGCCCCGAACCTGTATATCGCGGTGGGTATCTCCGGTGCTATCCAGCACTTGGCCGGCATGAAGGATAGTAAGGTGATCGTGGCCATCAACAAGGACGAAGAGGCGCCGATTTTCCAGGTGGCCGATTACGGCCTTGTGGCGGACCTGTTCGAGGCCGTACCGGAATTGGAGTCGAAGCTCTGAGTATGAGGATGGCCCGCTCATCCACCTGACCCACTGGTATTCGGACAGGCACAAAAAACCCGGCATCAAGGCCGGGTTTTTTGTGCCAGCGCTATCTGGTCATTCCTGACCGGATCCACCTTCCTCGTTGGCTTTCTCTTGTTGCTGGCGCCGTCGCAGTTCCCTGGGATCGTTGGGCGCCCGGCCACGGGGAGCCACGGGGGTGGCAGTGGGCCTGGTTTTATTGTCATCGCTGTCCTTGCTGTCGTTCTTCTCGCCTTTGGAAGCCGGTTCCGCATCGATACCCGGTTTGTCGGATGACGGGGCCGAACTGTCTTCTGGGGCGGACTTTTTCCTGCGCGGCGACGATGTTGTCTTCTTGCGGGCGGGGGCCTTCTTCTTTGTTCCCTCCGGAGTCTGTTTTTTGCTTTCTGACGGCGTTTCGTCGGAAGGCTTGGTCTCTGCATCCTGCGCCCCGGCCTTGTGCTCCTCCGATTGCTCCTTGCCGGCATCGGCGTCCGCCGCGCTGGACGTATCCTCTTCGGTCCGGGCCTTCTTGCGACTCGCGGCACTCTTGCCGCCCCGACTGCCTCTTGCTCGTCTGGCCGGCGCCTTGGCCGAGGTATCTTTCTCGCCGTTTTCGCCGGATTCCGGCGCATCAGCGTCAGCAGGCCTGTCATCGGCGACGGGAGCCTTGTCTTTTTTGTCGCCACCTTCCTCGGTTGGTGGCGTCTTCTTTCTGGTGGAAGACTTTCTGCCGGTTCCCTTCTTGCGATCGCCGGAAGTACTTTTCTTCTTCTCCGGCCGGTCCGAAGCATCTTCCGTGGAGGGTGGCTCTGACGTTGTCCTCTCTTCGGTATCGGACGGGGCGGCTTCCACTTTCTGTTGCCGTGATACACTCGCAGGTCGTTCGGATGTAACGGTATCCTGCGACGATTGCTCTGTATCGGCCGGCGTATCCGCCTTCACGTCCTCCGCCGATTCCTCGGGCATGGGACCACGATGACGGGGTGTCGTGTTCCGAGGCTTGCGCCCCTGACGCCGACGGGGACGATCATCATCCTGCTTGCTCTTGTTGTCGGCTTGCTCCGTGCCAGCATCATCCGGCCCGGCGTTCGATTTCGCCTGATGGTCCGCATTCTCTGCCTGCTCGGTGGCCTTGCCGCCGCGTCGTCGCGGCTTGGGGGGGCGGGACTTGTTGCGCCCGCCCCGGGGCTTTTCGTCCCGGTTCTCGTCATCGGAGCGTGCGTCCTTGCCGGCGGTAGCGGGCTGTTTCCTGTTGTCGTTGCCGCCTTCGCTGCGTTTGCGGCGACCATCGCCACGGTTACCGCCGGAGCCTGCGCGGCCTTCGCTGCGCTCGGTGGATTTGCCATCCTTGCCGGCGCTGTCCTGGCGACGGTTATCCTCCCGGTCGCCGGATGCTGCTCCAGCGCCCCGGCCACCGTCCTGGCGACCACTGCCGCCTCGACGGTTATTGCGCCCACCACGGGAGCGCTGTCCGCCACGGGAGCGTGATACCTCGGAGGCACGACTGTCCTGCTGCTTGCGATCACGCGTTTCGGCGGCTTCGTCCTCTTCGTCATTGGCCGCGGTGGAAAGCAGTCCACTGAAGGCAGAGAACAATGAACTGAACAGTCCTTTCCGGCGTGCGGACTGGTCGGGCTCGGTGGCCGTTGCCGGTGCTGACGTCGGTCGCGGTGTGGTCACGCGCGGTGCCTGCACAGCCGCTTTCTGTGGCGGTGGTGTCGGTTTGTCCCGATGCAGGACTTCCTCGGGCTCCACATCACCATCGATCTCGTAACTGGGTGCTGAACTCTTCTCGACGTCCTGTTGGTTGATGTTCTGGATCTCGTAGTGCGGCGTCTCCAGGTGCGGGTTGGGGACGATGACAACCCGGGCATGGCTCTGGGTCTCGATATCGGCCACGGCCTGCCGCTTCTCGTTCAGCAGATAGGACGCGACGGCGATCGGGACGATGGCCCGGATTTCCGCCGTGCGTTGCTTGTTGGCTTCTTCCTGCAATACCCGCAGGATGGACAGGCACAGGGACTTGATATCACGTATGACGCCCTGACCATTACAGCGCGGGCAGACAATGGCGCTGGTCTCTTCCAGGGATGGCCGCAGACGCTGCCGGGACATCTCCAGCAATCCGAAACGCGAGATCCGGCCGACCTGCACGCGGGCGCGATCCGCTTCCAGCACGTCGCGCATCCGGTTCTCGACCTCCTTCTGATTGCGATTTGCACTCATGTCGATGAAGTCGATGACCACCAGGCCGCCCATGTCGCGCAGGCGCAACTGACGGGCGATTTCCTCGGCGGCTTCCATATTGGTGGTCAGCGCCGTTTCCTCGATGTCCGCACCACGTGTCGACCGTGAAGAGTTGATATCGATGGAGATCAATGCCTCGGTCGGGTCGATGACAATGGAGCCTCCGGACGGCAATTTCACCTCGCGCTGGAACGCCGACTCGATCTGCGCCTCGATCTGGTATCGGTTGAACAGCGGCAGGGCGTCCTCGTAGAGTTTGATCCGGGACTCGTAGTGAGGCATGACCTGCCGCACGAAGTTGATGGCTTCCTCGTAGGCATCCCTGGTATCAAACAGGACCTCACCGATATCCTGGCGCAGGTAGTCCCGGATGGTCCGGATGATGACATTGCTTTCCTGGAAGATCAGAAAGGGGGCGGACCGCTTTTTTGATGCTTCAGTGATGGAATCCCAGAGGGTGAGGAGGTAGTCCAGATCCCACTGCAGTTCCTCTTGCTGCTTGCCGACACCGGCGGTGCGGACGATAACGCCCATGCCGTCGAGGATATTGAGACTGCTGATGATTTCCCGCATCTCGGCGCGTTCATCACCTTCGATTCGCCGTGAAATGCCCCCGGCACGGGGATTATTGGGCATCAGCACCAGGTAGCGGCCGGCGAGGCTGATATAGGTGGTCAGCGCGGCGCCCTTGTTGCCACGCTCCTCCTTCTCCACCTGGACGATGACCTCGGTGCCCTCGGCCACCAGGTCCTTGATGCCGGGGCGGCCGTTGCCGTCAGACTTCTTGGTATGGTACTCGGAGGCGATCTCCTTGAGGGGCAGGAAGCCGTGGCGTTCCGCGCCAAAATCGACGAAAGCGGCCTCCAGGCTGGGTTCCACCCGGGTGATGCGTCCTTTGTAGATGCTGGCTTTCTTCTGGATCCGTGTGCGGTTCTCGATATCCAGGTCGTACAGCCTCTGGCCATCGACCAGGGCAACGCGCAACTCCTCTTCCTGGGTTGCGTTGATGAGCATACGTTTCATGTTGATGATTCACTCTTCTGTAAGCCAGAACAGTCAATCAGGTGGTGCAGGGCAGTCGCAGAGCTCAAGGTTGGCGTTGTGCGCTGGTCCGGTGTACGCCAGACCGTGATCGCTTGGCGCGATAACAGCCGGATACGCCCGTGCCGGACACATGGGTATCCGTTGTCGCATGACCCGGAGCGGCCTAACGGGCCTGCTGCTCCTCTGGTGCCGGTCATGCTTTTCGCTGCAAGGGCTGATTGTCGTCACCTGTCTCAGTGTCAGCGGGTTCCCGGTACAACGGTCTTTCGATGGAGACTGCCATTGACGGAGAAGCCGGTTCGCATCGTCGGGCCAGTGTGTCACATCGCAGCGTCGTTGCCGGAACGCCTTGATTCGATGTCTGTCGTGCTTTCGGAGACCGCCGTCATGTCCGGCCGTCTGCCCTGAATCCTTAACCTGACTGTCAGTCTGGTCGGTTTGTTCACCATACCGGCTTCGTGCCGGCACCTCGTTTGGTCCGGGTCTGTTGTCCGGGCCGTATCACTTCTTTACGTTTTCTGTCTGTGCGGTGCTTCGCGTCGGTCCTTCCGGCCTTTGTGCCGGCAGGTACTTCCGGAATCGCGCTCCGGTTATCAGGTTTCCGGACTCATCCGGGATGATCTGGTGTTCTTTGCTGACCCGGACATATTGGTCCGGCGCGCCGTTCTTGGCGCCTGGGTTGCAGCGCTCCGAATATAGCAGGTAAATCGACAGTTTACAATGCAGTGCAGTAGTGGTTTCTCCTGAGTGTTCCGACCTTGTTGCGGCCCCCTGCCGGTGCCCCTACAATGCCTGACATTCAACGAGGAGCAAGGAGTCTGCATGTCACTGTTCGTGATCCGCCGGACCGGGTCCAGTCTATGGCGGTCAGACTGCCGTGTATAGACCGCTTCCACTGTTCATCGGTCTGCGCTATATCCGGGCCCGGAAGAGCAGCCAGCTGATCTCCTTTGTATCCCTGATCTCCATGCTGGGCATTGCGCTGGGCGTACTGGTAATGATTGCCGTGTTGTCGGTGATCAACGCATCCACCACGGTCATGCGCACCGAAATGCTGAAAAGCATCCCCCACGCCAGCCTGCGGGTACCCGCGCGATTTCAGAATACGAGCGGTCCCGACCCGGACTGGTTATCGACTGTTCTGGTCCACTCCGGTGTGGTCGGCGCCGCGCCTTACCGACAGGGCGAGGCCTGGCTGCAGTACCGGGAGAGGGCGGATTTCGTCCGCGTGCGCGGCATCGATCCGGCTCTTGAACGAGCCATGCAGTCCCGTGAAAGCCTGCGGCTGCAGCGCACGCTGGAGGCACTGGAAGAGGTTCCCGAAGGGATCGTGCCCGGCACCGCGCTGGCCGGACGCCTTGGTGTGTTTCCGGATCAGCGTCTCGACCTTACCGCACTGGACGCACTGACGGCGCAACAGGGTGATCGGACCCGCAGTTTCCGGGTGCTCGGTGCAACAGATCTGGGATTCTATGGCAATCGCGACACCGCGTTGATCCGTCTGGATGCGGCCGAAACATTGTTTGCCGGTGATCGGGCGGCCGGGGAGTTGCGTGTACAGCTGCGTTTTGATGAACCACTGGAAGCCGTGGCCCGACTGGATGCCGTGCTGGCATCGCTGCCGCCGGCCGACTACGACCCTGTCACATGGAGAGAGAGCCAGGCCAGTCTGTTCAATGCATTGCGCATGGAAAAGCGCATGACCGGTTTCATGTTGTTGATGATTGTCATCGTCGGGGCAGTCAACATTGTCTCGACCCTGGTCATGGTGGTGGCCGACAAGCGTGCCGATATCGCCATTCTCAGGACCATGGGAGCCAGTCGGAGAGAGATCATGGGCGTATTCATGACGCAGGGCATGGCGGCCGGTGTGGTCGGCATTGTGATCGGGACGGCGTCGGGCGCGCTGCTGGCCCGGCAGATGGGAGCCATCACCAGTGGATTCGATGCCCTGTTGAGTCGTTGGCTGGCGCCGGAGGGCACATACATGATCTCGCATCTGCAGGCCGAGCTGCTATGGTCCGATGTGGCACTGGTGGCGGCCGGTGCGTTGCTGATCAGTTTTCTGGCCACATTGTATCCGGCATGGCGCGCAGCCAGGGTGGAAGCGGCGGATGTGCTGCGCTATGAGTGACAGACGGGAATTTGAATATGAGTGAGTCCGCGGCGGTGCTGGCATGCACCGGACTGAAAAAAGTGTACGGCGAGGGCCGTCGCGCGCTGGAAGTGCTGTCCGGCATTGAACTGGAGGTATCCGGTGGTGAACGGGTGGCGATCACAGGAAGTTCGGGCTCTGGCAAGACCACCCTGCTCAACCTGCTGGGTGGTCTGGATACGCCTTCGTCCGGTCAGGTGCGAGTGGGTGGGCAGATACTGAGCGATCTGTCCGAGGCCGACCGCGGACGCCTGCGGAATCGGGCGCTGGGCTTTGTCTATCAGTTCCATCACCTGCTGGGAGAATTCACCGCGCTGGAGAATGTGGCCATGCCATTGTTGATTGGCCGGGTTCCCGTCGGAGAGGCCCGGCATCTTGCCGCCGGTATGCTGGAGCGGGTCGGTCTCGGTGGCCGACTGGAGCACAAGCCGCCGGAACTGTCCGGCGGCGAGCGGCAGCGTGTCGCCATTGCCCGGGCGCTGGTGGGCAGTCCCGACTGCGTGTTGATGGACGAGCCTACCGGCAACCTGGATCGGCAGACGGCGGGACAGATACAGGCCCTGATTCATGAGCTGAACAGAACGCTGAGAATCAGCTTCATCATCGTCACGCATGACGAGACCCTGGCATCGAGCATGGATCGACGGCTGGATCTGCGCGATGGTCGCCTGGTACCGGTGGCGGGGTCCGCATGAGCAGGGCATCGCGGCTGCCGCTGGCATGGTGGATTGCCACCCGCTATGTGCGCACCGGAGAACGGAGTCAACTGGTATCGTTCATGTCACTGCTGACCATCGGCGGGCTGGCACTGAGTGTGACCATACTGATCGCGGTGCTGTCCGTGCTCAATGGCTTCGAACGCGAGATGCGTGAGACGGTGCTTTCGATTCTGCCACAGGCGACGGTGCAGAGCGAGGGAGGGGCCGACGACGACACCCG
>JAWLFN010000020.1:0-20390 GCA_041685555.1 Gammaproteobacteria bacterium
GTGATCACGGTAAAGGCCGCGAACAGCAACAGCGGCAGATTGCTGAGCAGGAATCCGGGGCCCTGCGTGAGGGTGCTGGTGATGTGGGAAATGGACAGAAAGCTGCCGTCGATGAATCCGAGATACAGCGTGGTGGCGCCGAGCGTGATCCAGCGCAGGCGCGCACTTTTGCGGAAAAAGGCGACCATGGCCAGTGACAGGATCAACAGCAGAATGATGACCTTGCCCCAGGGGGTCACGCCCCACGGTGGATCTTCCATCAACTGGTTCACCCAGCTGTTCTCGGCGCGCAGAATCTCCTCGATTTCCTGCTCGCTGAGCACGTCCTCGTCGCGCGCCAGGCGCATACCCAGGCCCACCGGCTGGAATTCCACGGTGTATGGGTCCACGCTGCCCAGTGGGCGATAGCTCAGGGTGAAGGGCCTGGTGATGTCGATATTCTCCGGCAGTACGATGGCGCCGGCGAAGTCGGCGTGCCCTTCGATCATCCCGGTATCCGCGTTGCCCGCCGGCACAAAGCGATCCGCGGTGATCATCCGCGACGGGCTGTCGTCCTGACTGAAACGCAGTTGGTCGTAGCGGAACTGACCGGAGGCGTTTCCACCGACCGCCAGCAGTACCATCTCGTCACCGGCCAGATAGGCGCTGGCGTCACGTTCGGCGCGGGCGTAGGCCTCGCGGCCGATCCAGAACTCTCCCAGCGCAGGGTGACCCATGTAAGTGAGCGAGAACACGATGTTCTGTCCGCCGGGCACGGGCATCTCGAGCTGCCGGACCATACCGTTGTCCAGCATCTCCTGCCAGTTGTACTGGCTCATTTCCTCGATGATGCGTGCATCGCGCGCTTCCTGCACGGGATCGCCGGGATCGTAGTCCAGGTAGGCCTCGGCGACCCGCCGCGCCGCATTACGTGCTCCGCGGGAGATGGCAAAGATGCTTACCGTGGACCCGGCAATGCCGTCGATGTCCCGGGTGATCTGGAAGTCGTCACTGATGGGCTTGTCACGGTACTGGGCCAGCAGATCGGTGCGGGCCAGGAAATCGCCATAGGTGCGGCGGTGAGCCTCCACATAGTCCAGCAGCTTGATGCCGGTCATGTTGTGATCGGTGTCGACCCCGATCAGCATGTCGATCGGGCCGCTGAAGCCGCGTTCCTCCGGTGGGACGTCGTTGCTCTGGAAGACGTAGCCGACCAGCTCGCGCTCGCCGTTTTCCGGGTTCGTGCGGTAGGCAGGCCAGGCAGGGGGGTCGCCCTGTTTTTCCCCGAACTCTTCAGCCTCTGGCATGACTTCGTGCAGCCAGTCCGGCTGGACATCAGTGGAAAACGGAGTGGCCGTCGCCTCCCAGGACTGGGCCGCCACAGGTGACGTGAGCAGAGTGGAGAGCATGCCCAGCCAGGTCAGGAAAAACAGAAATGCAGTTCGCCGTGCCATCATGAAGCCGTGATCGGTTGTGTGCGACTTTTCGAAAACCCGGAACTATACACCAATGTGCTAGTAAGTGTAGCGATGAAGATGTGACAAGGTGTCGCACTGGTCGACAGCGGTCAAATACTGTAGACGTGGCCCACTAGACTTCACCCGATTCCTGCCGCGATCTTTCGCCCGGTAGAGAGCCTCATCCACCCGCTGGGCCAACAATCTGGAATCTTCCCGGGGCGAAAGCTCGGCCACCCCGAGAATGGCGTTGATATCGCCTTCTCAGCGATCTCCCGCTCCAGACAATGGATCCGTCCGGTTCCCGCCGGGGCGGGGAGCGGCTCTCGATCGAGCGGATCGATCCGTCAGCGTGCCGTATGCGGAACTCTGCATGGAAACGTGACAGGGTTCTGGTGGTTTCCTGGATTCTGGCCTCGATTGCAGCCGCATCCTCGGGAAGTATGCGGGACATCAACGGCTCCGCTTCGGTTCCGGACAGCTCTTCCCTGGCCAGGCCGCCGAACTCGACGAGCCTCTGGCTGAAATAGGGGAAACTGCGCGTACCATCGGGCGCCTGGCGATACTGGATCAGTGCCCCCGGGATCTGGGCGGCGATGTGTTGAAGTCGCTCTTCGCTCTGCCTGAGCTGTAAGTCGGCGGCCTTGCGCGCCGGCAGTCGCCACCTGCTCGGGGTGGCAGCTGTATTGTGCCTCCGGTACCATTCGGGCAGTAACCGGAGGGGAGGCGACCTTATGCATTTCGCGAGCATGAAACAGTGGCTGTCATTCATGGGGCTGGCGTGTCTGGTGGCGCCGGGTCTGCATGCCGCCGAGGACGTGGATGGGGCCGGGGACCATCCACTGGTGCCGCGGCTGGCGGATTCCTGGATCTTCACGTTCCAGCGCAGTGAGTTCGACCGGAAGTCGATACCGACCGGCCCGTGGGCGGACGACGGGTTTGAATCGGTTGAAACGGTGGAGGGGGAGTATCTCGAATTCACCTATCGATTCGAGGATGGGGACATTACAACGCTGCGGGTGAAGAGTAATTATCGACGCATGCTGGAGGAAGCCGGGTTCGAGATCCTGTATGCGGCGAGCAATGATGAACTGGCGTATCGGGATGGTGTCGGTTTTCTCCTCCAGGGTGATTTCGATCGGCCGGACCGCCGCTGTTGCAGCGCAAGCAACAGCAGTGACGTACGCTATCTGGCCGCGCGTCATCCCGAGGAAGGTGTTCTGATGTCCATGGTCACGTTTGAGGCCCAGCTGGGCATGGGTACTGTCGCGTTAGTCGATGTCGTGACGCCGGAGGCGATGGACTTTGCCACGGAGCATCAGCCGCTGACAACGGACGAGATGGAAAGTGGTCTGGTCCAGGATGGTCGGGTGGCTGTCCGCAATATCCGTTTTGCCTTCGATAGTGATGAAATCCTGCCCGAATCGGCCGACGCGCTCCAGACCATTGCGGATCTGATGCGGGAGCAGCCGGAACTGCGTTTGCTGGTGGTCGGGCATACCGACAACGTGGGTGATTTCGATTACAACCTGCGTCTTTCCATGGAGCGCGCGACCGCCGTGGTGGAGCATCTGGATGGCGAGCTGGGTATTGACAGGGACCGCCTGCAGTCGGCCGGAGCAGGCATGATGGCCCCGGTGACGACCAATCGGACGGAAGAGGGGCGTACCGAGAACCGGCGGGTCGAGCTGGTCGAGCTGGGTAGTTGAACCGGTTCATGTCATTGCTGCTCTCCGTCGACAAAGGGGAGGACGAGGGCCGGTTCGAGCGGTGGAAACGCCTTTCCCTGCTGATCATTCTGTTGCTGGGCGTCGGCGTCCTGGTCCTGAGCTGGTGGATGGGCGGCGCCGGTGACAGCTTCATTGCCCGGAGGCAATGCGCCATGGTCGGCCGCTGGCGGTCATCATGCTGGATGTGGACCATTTCAAGGCAATCAATGATGCGCAGGGGCACCTCAAGTGGGATGCAGTACTCAAAGCGTTGAGCGTGCGCCTGCAGCAATGTCTGCGGGAAACGGATGTCCTGGCCCGCTGGGGTGGCGAAGAATTCCTGATAGTGGCGCCGGAAACGGAGCTCGACGGGGCCCAAAGGCTGGCCGAGCGGTGTCTGGGAACCGTGACCGGCTCTCCGGTGGCTGATACCGCGTTGTCGGCCACTTTCGGTGTCACCGGAGTGAAGGCGGGTGATGACGTCGAGTCGCTGGTGGGGCGCGCTGACACAGCCCTGTACGAAGGCAAAAGCGCGGGACGCAACAGGGTCCTGGTTCATTGATCTGATGATACTTTTCTCGCCGGGCATCGGGTTGGCTCTCTCTCCGCCTCCACGATATTGGCGGGCGCTTCCGGAGCCAGCTTTACAGAGCGTTGGCCCATCCGATCATCGGAGCGGGGTATATGCCCAGTACCATGATAAGCACTGCCAGCATGAGCAATACCACCATGCTGGCGCGCAGCCCCTTGTGGGGAGTGTCCTGGATTCGGATTGGACTGTCCTCTGAAGCAGGCATGTATAGCGCCACCATGACTCTAAGGTAGTAGAACAGGGCGATGGCACTGCCCAGCACAATACCGCCGGCCAGCCACCAGTGACCAGCCTCCACGGCCAGGGCGATGACGTAGAACTTGCCGATGAAACCGGCTGTCGGTGGGATTCCGGCCAGTGACAGCAGGCCCAGGGTCAGTACGCCAGCCAGCCAGGGGCGCCGCCAGAAAAGTCCGCGGTAATCGGCCAGCGCGGCGCCGTCCTCGCCCTCACAGGGGCTGGCGAACACCGTGACCGCGCCGAATACGGCCAGCGTGGTGACAACGTAGGTAAGCAGGTACACGCCAGTGGCTTCCACCGCCATTTCATTGGCCACCACCAGGGCCACCAGCAGGTAGCCGAAGTGGGCGATGGAGGAGTAGCCCAGCAGGCGCTTGAGGTTGTCCTGGAACAACGCCAGCAGATTGCCGGCCAGCATGCTGAGCAGGGCCAGGGCGATCAGCACCGGCTGCAGCCAGTCATCGTGAAACAGCGGCGCGGCCAGTGCAACTCGCAGCAATACCACGAATACAGCCAGTTTGCTGACCGTCGCCAGGAACATCGCTGTCGGTGCCGGGCCACCCTGATAGACATCCGGCGTCCACAGATGGAAGGGCACCAGCGACAGCTTGAAGCCCAGTCCGACAATCATCAACGCGGCACCGGCCAGCACCCAGGCATCGCGGTTGCCAGTCAGTTCCACCGCCAGCGCCGCCAGTTCCAGCTCACCAGTGCGGGCGTAAAGCAGCGCCATGCCGAACAGCAGGAATGCGGTTGCCGCGGCTGACAGCACCAGGTACTTGATGCCGGCCTCCAGAGAAGTCGGTTCCCGGAAACGATAGGCCAGCATGCCGTAGAGCGGCATCGACAGTAGCTCTACACCCAGGAACAGCGTGGCCAGGTGGCGGGCGCTGACCAGTGTGATCGCGCCGGCCACCGCACAGAGGAGGAGCAGGTAGAACTCTTCCCGGGCACCCTCGTGACCCTCCAGGTAGGGGTAGGCGAGGAGCGTGATGACCAGTGTTGACAGCAGAATCAACACGGTGGAGAAACGGCTCAGACCGTCCACCGCCAGTAACGGCGTGTCGATGTTCCCCATGCCCGCCACCATGGGCAGGAACAGCAGCGCCAATATCAGACCCAGCCCCGTGGTCAGCGCGGTGGCCGCATGATGACGCCGCCAGGCGATGCCGAGCATCACGGTGACGGCGGCAGCGCCGATCAGGATCAGCGGTGTCAGTGCGACAAGGTGCTCCAGGGTCAGCATCACTCAGCCTCCGCGGTGAACAACAGTTCCAGGCGATCCGTCAGCGGCGCGGTGGTATCGAGCAGCGGCTGTGGATACAGTCCGAACAGGATGACCAGTACCAGCAATGCCAGCAGTGTGCCGTATTCGCGCCGATCCGGACCGGGAAGCGGGTCTTCGCTCTGCACCGGACCGTAATTGACACGCTGCATCAGCAACAGCGAATAGATGGCCGCCAATACCAGGCCGGTGCAGGCGATGACCACCACCACCGGCGCCACCGGGAAGGCACCGAACAGCACCATGAATTCACCCACGAAATTGGCCGTGCCGGGCATGCCCAGGGAGGCGGCCACAAAGGCCAGGAAAAATACCGGCAGCACCGGCAGGCGGCTCCACAGACCGCCCATGTCCCGCATGTCCAGGGAGTGCACCCGTTCGCGCACCTGGCCGCTGAGCATGAACAGCGCGGCCGAGGAGAAGGCATGCGCCACCATCACCACGACAGCGCCCTGCAGCGCCAGCGCGGTGCCGGCATAGAGCGCGATCAGCACGAAGCCCATGTGCGAGATGCTGGTGTAGGCGATCAGGCGTTTCATGTCGTGTTGCCCGCAGGCCAATACCGCACCATAGATGATACCGGCCAGCCCCAGTGCCATCGCCACCGGCGCAAAGACCTGCGAGGCCTCGGGGAACAGCGGCAGCGCGAACCGCAGCAGGCCATAGGCCGCCGTCTTGAGCAGGATGCCGGCCAGCAGCACGCTGCCCGCGGTGGGCGCCTGGGCATGAGCGTCGGGCAGCCACCCGTGCAGCGGCGGTACCGGCAGCTTGACCGCGAAGGCGATGAAGAAGCCCAGCATCACGGGCATGCGCAGCGCCTCGGGGACGTCAGCGCTCAACAGGACTTCGTAATTGAACGAGTACACGCCGCTGCCGGACTGGTGGATGAACACCAGCGCCAGTATCGCGACCAGCATCAGCAGGCCGCTGGCCTGGGTATAGATGAAAAAACGCGTGGCGGCACGGACCGGCGTCTTGCCCTCGGCGCCGGCGTGGCCCCACAGCGCCACCAGGAAGTACATGGGCACCAGCATCATTTCCCAGAACAGGAAGAACAGGAACAGGTCCAGCGCCAGGAACACGCCCATGACCCCGCCCAGCACCCAGAGCAGGTTGAAGTGAAAGAAGCCCACCCGCTCTGTGACATCGGTCCAGGAACACAGTACCGCCAGCATGCCCAGCAGGGCGGTCAGCGTGACCAGCACCACGGAGAGTCCGTCCAGCGCCAGATGCACCTCGATACCGAAGCGAGGAATCCAGGCGGCGCGCCATTCTGCCAGCCAGCGGCCCTGGCCGACGTCTCCGTGCCACCATAGCGCCAGACCGATCAGGAAAAGCAGGGTCATTGTGGCCAGTGCGATCCAGCGCGGTGCCTTTCCGTGCCAGCGTTCGACGAGCCAACTCAGCACACCGGCGATAAGCGGCAGGACGATCAGCCAGACCAGGGTCATGCGCCACCTCCAAGGGCCGGAGCCAGGGCCAGGAATAACAGGATGAGCGTGACACCCAGCACCATGATCACGGCATAGTGCCGCAGCTGTCCCGTCTGGCTACGCACCAGCCGCACATTGAGCCAGCGCGCCGCCACGGCCGACAGGCTCATGGTCTGGTCCAGCAGGTCATTGCGCAGCCAGCGCACCAGCGCCTGCCAGGGCCGGACGAACAGGCGGTCGAACAGCGCATCGAAGCCCCAGGCGTTATGCCACAGCATCCACAGCCGGGCGCCCATGCCGCGTTCGACCTGCCGTGCCAGCCAGGTCCGCTGGTAATGGAACAACCAGCCGGCCAGCGCCAGTCCGGCGATCACGGTGGCGCTGGCAATGATCGCCACCATGGTATGGCCGCCCTCGACCGACTCGCCCGGATTGGGGGGTAGTACGCCGCCATGCAGGCCAGGATAGAGCCAGGCGCCGATGGCGGTCGACAGCACGGCCAGCACCACAAGGGGCAGATTGTGGGCCAGACCCGTGCCAGACCTGGCATGCCGTGCATTGTCGCTGTTGGCGGGACCATGGAAGATGCCCAGTATCAACCGCACCGTGTACAGGCAGGTGAGCGCTGCGCCCAGCAGACCCGCCAGCATCAGGCCGGGCTCGCCGGCGGCCAGTGCCTCCCACAGAATCTCATCCTTGCTGTAGTAGCCGGCGCTGACCAGCGGCAGGGCCACCAGCGCCGCGCCGCCCACCAGGAAGCCGCCCCAGGCCACCGGCAATGTCCTCCACAGGCCACCAAGGCGCCGGATGTCCTGTTCATGATGGCAGCTGATGATCACTGCGCCGGCGGACAGAAACAGCAGTGCCTTGAAGAAGGCATGGGTCACCAGGTGGAATACGGCGACATCGAAGGCACCCACCCCCAGGGCCAGGAACATATAGCCGATCTGGCTCATCGTGGAAAAAGCCAGTACCCGTTTGATGTCGGTCTGTGCCAGCGCGGCGAAGGCCGCCAGCAGCATGGAGACGGCGCCGATCAAGCCTACCAGCAACAACACGTCGGGTGCCAGCGTGAAGATGCCGTGCAGGCGGGCGATGAGGTAGACACCGGCGGTGACCATGGTGGCGGCGTGGATCAGCGCGGAGACGGGGGTGGGACCCGCCATGGCATCGGGCAGCCAGGTGTGCAAGGGCAATTGGGCCGATTTACCGAGGGCTCCGCCCAGAATCAGCAGTGCTGCCAGGTTCACTGTGGTGCTGCCGGTTTCCCACGTCTGCGGCGCCCGGGCAAGAATTTCGCTGATGTTCAGCGTGCCCAGTTCGCTGAACAGCAGGAACAGTCCCAGGGCGAGGAACACATCACCGATGCGCGTGACCAGGAACGCTTTGAAGGCCGCCTGGCCGTTGGCCGCGTTCTGGAAGTAATAGCCGATCAGCAGGTAGCTGCACAGGCCGACCCCTTCCCAACCCAGATACAGCAGTAACAGGTTGTCCGCCATCACCAGCAGCAGCATGCTGAACACGAAAAGATTCATGTAAGCGTAAAACCGGGTGATACCTTCCTCGCCGCGCATGTACCAGGCCGCGAACAGGTGGATCAGGAACCCGACGCCGGTGATCACCGCCATCATGGTCAGTGACAGTCCGTCCAGCACCAGGCTCATGGCCGGCTGGAAATCCCCTACTCGGATCCAGGTCCACAGGTGCACCGTGCGGGGTGTACCGTCGCCGCCGGTAAAACCGGCGATCAGCCACGCGGTGGCCAGGGCGGCCAGGCCCACGCTGGCCACGCCGACCCGTGCGCTGCCACGTTCACCCAGAGCGCCGCCCGAAAACGCCAGGATCAATGTGCCCGCCAATGGCAATGCGAAGCTCAGTATGACCAGTGTGGTGGTGAAAGAATCCATCATCATCCCTGCATCCTGCTTGCGGCGTCCAGATCAAGACGGCGGAAGCGGTGGTGGAGCTGGATCATCAGCGCCAGGCCCACCACGGCTTCGGCGGCGGCCAGGGTGATCACCAGCAGGAACATTGCCTGCCCCTCCGGTTGCCCCCAGGCGGTGGCGCCGACAATGAAGGCCAGGGCGGCCGCATTCAGCATCACTTCCAGGCTCATCAGTACGAACAACATGTTACGCCGGAACATCAATCCCGCCAGCCCCAGCGTGAACAGCAGAGCCGCCAGTATCAGGCCATGTTCCACGGGCACACCGTTCATCGTGGCTCTCCTTTGCCGGTTTCCTCATCCGGCGTACGTTCCAGTCGTCCCACATGCGAAGCGGTGACCAGGGCAGCCAGCAGCAGGAAAGCGGCCAGTTCCACCGCCATCAGCCAGGGGCCGAACAGCAATCCGCCAACCGCCGTGGCGGTAATCAGTTCACCGCTGATCACTTCGCCCGCCTCTCCCCGCAGTATTGTGGAAAGCAGGACGAGCAACAGCAGGGCGGCCAGCAGGGCAGGGCCCACCCAGATGCGCGGTTGAAGCCAGGCCCGTTCCTGGGCCGAGGCCTCGCCGCCCAGCTGCAGCATCATGATCACGAAAACGAACAGCACCATGATGGCGCCAGCATAGACGATGATTTCCAACGCACCGGCAAAGGGCGCGCCCAGCGCGAAGAACACCATGGCCACGGCGAGTAGTGACACGATCAGGTACAGCACCGCATGCACGGGACTGAAGCTGGTGACCACCCGGATGGTTGCCAGTACAGCGATCAGGGCGCTGACATAGAAAGCGATTTCCATAAACGAATTCCCGTCTGTTGTCCGTTCTTCCCTTCCGCCCGGTCAGGGCATCAGTGTGCGCACATCCTTTGGCTCGTCCTCGTTTCTTGCCTGGCCCTTGCCCTTGCCGCCAATGGCCATGCCGGCCACTTTGTAGAAGTGGTAGTCATGGTCTTTGCCGGGGCCGTCGATCAAGAGATCTTCTTTCTCGTAGACCAGTTGCTGGCGGTCGTACTCCGCCATCTCGAAGTCCGGGGTCAGCTGGATCGCCGAGGTCGGGCAGGCCTCCTCGCACATGCCACAGAAAATACAGCGCGAAAAATTGATCCGGAAAAACTCGGGGTACCATCGTCCGTCCTCCTGCTCGCCCTTCTCCAGTGAAATACAGGCGACAGGGCAGGCTACTGCGCACAGATTACAGGCGACACAGCGCTCCTCGCCATCCGGGTCCCGCGTCAACACGATGCGGCCTCGGTAGCGGGGCGGCAGAGGGACCGGCTCTTCGGGATAGCTCAGCGTCTCGCGCTTGCGAAAACCGTGCATGAATACGATGCCCATGGTGCGCAGCTGGGACCAGATGTCCTTCAACCAGAGGCCTTTCAAATACGATGTCAGCATGCGTTGTTTCCTCTCAGCCTTCCGGGGCGACCAGCAATAGAATGGCGCCGGTCGCCAGGAGATTGATCAAAGTCAATGGCAGACAGATTTTCCAGCCGAAGGTCATGACGCGGTCGTAGCGCGGCCTCGGCAGTGAGGCCCGCAGCAGGACGAACAGCATCAGGAACAGGCCGGTCTTTAGTGCGAACCAGACCACGGGCGGCAGCAGCGGCCCGTGCCAGCCGCCAAAGAACAGGGTCACGATCAGTGCGGAGACCAGCACCATGCCAACGTATTCGCCGATGAAGAACATACCGAACTTCATGCTGGAATACTCGATATGGTAACCGTCCGCCAGTTCCTGCTCGGCCTCCGGCTGGTCAAATGGGTGGCGGTGAGTCACGGCGATCCCGGCGATCAGGAATGTGCAGAAGCCCAGGAACTGTGGAATCACATACCACAGGCCCTCCTGTCCAGCGACAATGTCGCGCATGTTGAAGGAGCCCGCCATGGCCACCACGCCCATCAACGACAGTCCCATGAACACCTCGTAGGACAGGGTCTGGGCCGAGGCGCGCAGGGCACCGAACAGAGCATACTTGTTGCCGCTGGACCAGCCGCCGAAGAGCACGGCGTAGACGTTGACGCCAGCCATGGCGAGGAAAAACAGCAGGCCGATGTGCATGTCCGCCACGCCCCAGTCCGGGGTTACAGGAATGATGAGAAACGAGAGCAGCAACGAGGTCATGGCGATGAGTGGCGCCAGGACAAACAGCAGGCGGTCGGAGAATGGTGGTACCCAGTCCTCCTTGAAGAAGATCTTGATCATGTCGGCAATCAGCTGCAGGCTGCCGAAGGGGCCGACGCGGTTGGGGCCGTGGCGGTCTTGCCACAGCCCCAGCAGACGGCGTTCTACCACGGTCATGACCGCGCCCAGCAACACCACCACCAGCAGGATCACCAGGGCCTGGAACATCGCGAACAGGATGGCGCCGAGTTCCGGGGACAGCCAGCTCATGGGTGCACCTCTCCGGGCTGACGGCTCTCTGGTGCCGGCTGGCTGGCCGCCGGTCCCAGAGACGCCCCGGCTCCCTGCGATCCGGGTGGAGCCGTACCGGCTGGCAGGCCAAGCAGACCGTCGGGCCAGTGCGGATCAAGCTGAACGCCCAGGGTCAGTGCATCACCATTCAGGGTTGCCGTAACGAAGTCTCCGTCGCTGATGTCCAGTGCCCGGGCATCGGCGCTCGACAGCGTCATCCGCGCGTCGCCGCCCCGCTCCTGGATGGGTTGCGACCGGGCGGAGGTTTCCTCGCCACCGAACAGGGCGGGCAGTACCACGATGCGCCACTGGTTGCGGTCGGTGGTGAAGGTTGTCGGAATGTTTGTCGTGTAGGCGCTACCAGTTTTTCCGGTATCGGTTGGCGCTGGCTTCAACAGTCGCACACCGGGGTCGCCACCAGTCAGGTGACCGCCCACCTCATCGGTGAACTTGTTCCAGGCCTGGGGCGAATTCCAGCCCGGTGCCCAGGCGAAGGCCACCTGCTGTCGGGGACGGTCGAAGCCGCTGTAGCCTTCCATGGAATAGGCAAAAGGTGTATCGGGATCCTGCGGAGAACGCGGCTCACTGACGTGCTGGTTAGCCCGCATGGCCGTGCGTCCACTGTATCTGTGCGGTTCACGGGCCAGCTTCAGGCCTGCCACCCGGAAGTCCGCCCCGGGGGCCGCCTCGATGATGCCGGCGAGTGCGGGACAGGTTTCGGCGCAGTCCCGTGTCACTGCGTCCAGCGTGATGTCGTCTATCGGCTGTTCCCGTCGGCTGGCCTGCAGGGCATGCAGCCAGCGCCAGCTCTCGTGGATGCGCGTTTCCGGGCGCATGAGGCGGGGCTCGTAGACCTGGAAGAAGCGTTGCGCACGGCCTTCCAGGCTGACCAGTGTACCATCGCCTTCGGCAAAGCTCGCCGCCGGTAGGGCCAGATCCGCCTGCCGCAGTGTCGGTGTCGTCTGATGATCCAGTACCAGCAGGTATTGTGAGGCCTGCAGCGCTGCGTCCACCCGCGCGGCGGGCAGGCGTTGATAGAGGTCGTTTTCCAGCACCACGAGCGTGTCGGCGCGCTGTGCCGTCAACTCGTCCAGTGCCCGCTCGAGTGACAGGCCGCCCATCAGGCTCACGCCGGTGCTGTTGGCCTCGCGCCGCACCAGCAGCAGGCCGCCGTCGCGCTCGCGCCGGGCCAGTGCCCGCGCCACATTGCCGGCTGCCCCCAGGATGGCCGTGCTTTCCAGCGAACCGCCGCTGACCACCAGGGGGCGGCGGGCGGCCAGCAGGGCGCAGGCAATCTCCCGGGCCGCATCCTGCAGGGCGGTGTCGAGACCTTCCACGGCGGGAGCGGTGTCATCGATGAATGCGGCTACCGCGTAACCCAGGCGGGCGATGTCATCGGGCGCCAGCGCCAGGCGCGAACGGGCGACGCTATCCAGGCCAGTGGCGGCGGGCCAGGCGATGAACAGGGGGTGGTAGTTGTCCTGGCCAATGGTCTTGACAGCTTCGGCGTTCCAGTCAGGTATGCCGCGCTGCCCGGCCAGCTCGCGGTGCCGTCCCAGCACGGCCTGACGCAGGGACAGACCCAGCCGGGCGGCGCTTTGTATCGGATCCTCACCCAGCACCAGGATGGCATCGTGCTCCTCGACCTCGCGCAGGGTGGGTGTCCCCAGCCCACACTCACGTTGCAGGGTGTTCATCAGGGTCAGGCATTCCAGTTCCCCCGCGGCGATGCCGGTGGAGAAGTTTTCCTCGCCAACCAGCCGGCACAGCTGATGGTTGCTCTCCAGGCTGGCGCGTGGGGACCCGATGCCGATGACCCGGCGGGCATCGCGTAACGCGCTTCCGGCGTGGGACAGGGCATCGTCTAGATCGGCAATCTTCGGTCTGCCGTCACCCCGGCCGCCTCTCAGCGGCTGCAGGGGCCGGTCGTCACGATTTACATAACCGTAGCCGAATCGACCACGGTCGCAGAGGAAATAGCCGTTCACCTCGCCATGGAACCGATTCTCGATGCGTCGGATCTCGCCGTAGCGCTCACCGGGGCTGATGTTGCAGCCCACGGCGCACTGGTGGCAGATACCGGGGGCGAACTGCAGGTCCCACTTGCGGGTGTAATGATCGGAGTGGGTCTGGTCGGTGAACACCCCGGTGGGGCAGACCTCGGTCAGGTTGCCGGAGAATTCGCTCTGCAGTACGCCCTCCTGCTGGCGTCCGAAGTAGATGTTGTCGCCGGCGCCAAAGGCGCCCAGGTCATCGCCGCCGGCGTAGTCATTGTAGAAGCGCACGCAGCGGTAGCAGGTGATGCAGCGGTTCATCTCATGGGCAATGAACGGACCCAGGTACTGATTGCGATGGGTGCGCTTGCGGAAACGATAGCGGCGCCGGTCGTGGCCTGTCATCACCGTCATGTCCTGCAGGTGGCAGTGCCCGCCTTCCTCGCATACCGGACAGTCATGCGGGTGATTGATCATCAACCATTCGATGACGCTGGCCCGGAACCGGCGGGCCTCTTCGTCGTCGATGGAAATGCGGGTCTGGTCCCTGGCCGGTGTCATGCAGGACATCACCAGCATGCCCCGGGTGTCGTCCTCGTCCTTGTACTGGCGCACTGCGCACTGGCGGCAGGCGCCCACGCTGCCCATGGCCGGGTGCCAGCAGAAGTAGGGAATATCCAGCCCCAGCGACAGGCAGGCCTGGAGCAGGTTGTCGGCGCCGTCGACCTCGTAGGTGCGGCCGTCCACGTGTATCGTCGCCATGACGCTACTCTCCTCCCACCGGTATCGGATCGGCATGGGCCGGCTGCGGAGGCCGGGTCACGCCCTGTTCAAATTCGTGCCGGAAATAACGCAACGCGCTGCTCAGTGGCATTGCCGCCCCTGGCGCGTGCGCGCAGAAGGTCAGCCCCGGCCCGCAGTCGGCGGCCAGCTGGTCCAGCAGTTCCAGCTCACCCTCGGCGCCCTCGCCGTTCTCCAGTGCCTGGAGCAAGCGTACGGTCCAGGGCAGTCCGTCACGGCAGGGTGTGCACCAGCCGCAGGACTCCCGGGCGAAGAAAGTCTCCAGATTGCGCATCAGCGAGACCATGCTCTGATCCTCGGTGACCAGGGTCAGCAGGCCGGTTCCCATGCGGCTGCCGGCCTTGCCGATGGTGTCGAAATCCAGTGCCAGCTCCAGATGCTCCGGCAGCAGGAAACCGGTGCTGGCGCCGCCGGGCAGCCAGGCCTTGAGCTGCTTCCCGTCGTGCAGTCCGCCGGCCCGGTCCAGCAGTTCAGTGCCCGGTATGCCCATTGGCAGTTCCCAGAGACCGGTGCGCTGTGCGTGGCCGGAAACGCCATACAGCTTGGTACCACCATCGTCGCTCAGGTCGCCGGATAAACCCTGATACCAGGCCACACCGTTCAACAGCACCGCCGGCACATTGCAGAGAGTCTCCACGTTATTGACCACGCTGGGTTTGCCCCACGCGCCGGACTGGCCGGGGAAGGGGGGCTTGGCCCGGGGGTTGGCCCGCCCACCCTCAAGGGCGTTGATCAGCGCCGTCTCCTCGCCACAGATATAGCGACCGGCCCCGGTGTGCAGGGCGATATCGAAATCGAATCCGCTGCCGACGATGTCGCTGCCCAGCAGGCCGGCCTGCCGGGCTTCCACCAGGGCTCGCTCCAGGGCGTGGGCGGCGTCCACGTACTCGCCACGCAAGAAGATGTAGCCGAAGCGTGAATTGTTGGCGTACGCGCCCAGTATCATGCCCTCGATGAGCAGGTGGGGCTGTTGCTCCATCAGCAGCCGGTCCTTGAAGGTGCCGGGTTCCATTTCGTCGGCATTGCAGATCAGGTAGCCGCGCGGGATGTCGTCGCCGCGCATGGTCAGGCTCCATTTGACGCCGGCGGAGAAGCCGGCGCCACCGCGGCCGCGTACGTTGGCTTCTTTCATGGTGGCAATGACATCGTCCGGGCTCTTCTGTCCCAGCACCTTGCGCACTGCCGCATACCCGTCTTTTTCCTGGTATTCCCGCAGCCATACCGGCGACCCGTCATCGTTCAGACGCCAGGTCAGCGGATGGGTGTCCTTCTTGCGTTCGTCCGCATGCTGGCGCAACTGGCTGCGGTAGCGGAGGGTATCGATACGGCTCATGACCAGGCCTCCAGCAGTGTTTCCAGATCTTCCGGCCGGACCGGACCGAAAGTCTCGTCGTCGATCATCAGCACGGGGCCACGGTCACAGCCGCCCAGGCAGCAGACCGGCAACAGGGTGAAGCGCCCGTCCTCCGTGGTCTGGCCGAATTCGATGCCAAGATGGTGGAACAGGGCGTCACGCAACGTCTCGTAGCCGGTCAGGAAGCAGGAGCTGCTGTCGCAGAGCAGTATTACATGGCGTCCCACCGGCTGCCGGAAAACCAGGCTGTAGAACGTGGCCACACCCTCCACGCTGGCCGGACCGATGCCCAGTGTATCGGCAATGGCCTGGATGGCACCGTCCGGGACCCAGCCGTGGCGCCGTTGCACGATCTTCAGGGCCTCGATACAGGCCGCCTGTGGCTGCTCGAAGTGACCGCACTCGTGCAGGATGGCATCCCGGTCCTCCGGGTGCAGCGTGAAGCCGTCCCCGTCACTGGCGATGGTCTGTGTCGCTGTCGTCTCGTTCATCATCAGCGGTCCACGTCGGCCATGACAAAATCGATGCTGCCCAGATGGGCGATGAGATCCGGCAGGAAGCCGCCGCGCATCACGGCGGGGATCTGCTGAAGATGCGGGAAACTCGGCGTCCGGATCCGGGTGCGATAGCTCATGGTGTTACCATCGCTGGTCAGGTAGTAACTGTTGATCCCCTTGGTGGCCTCGATCATCTGCAGCGACTCGCCGGGATCCAGCACCGGTCCCCAGGATACCTGCAGGAAGTGGGTGATCAGGGTCTCGATGTGCTGCAGCATGCGTTCGCGTGGTGGCGGAGTGGTCAGCGGATGATCCGCCTTGTAGTCACCCGCCGGCATGTGGTCGATACACTGCTGGATGATCCGCAGACTCTGCCGCATTTCCTCGATGCGCAGCTGACCCCGGTCGAAGATGTCCCCGTGGGCCCCCAGCGGGACCTCGAAGTCGAAGTTCTCGTAACCGGAGTAGGGCCGTTGTTTGCGCAGGTCGAAGTCGCAGCCGGTGGCGCGCAGGTTGGGGCCGGTCACGCCCCACTCCAGGGCTTCCCGGGTGCTGTATGCAGCGATGTTCCGCGTGCGGTCCCGCACGATGGCATTCTCCATCATGGCGCGCTCGTATTCACGCAGCCGCTTCGGCATCCAGTCAACAAAGCCCTGTACCAGTTTCTCCCAGCCCCGCGGAAGATCCTGCGCAACGCCGCCGATCCGGTACCAGGCCGGGTGCATGCGGAAGCCGGTGATGCCCTCGATCACCTCGTAGCCTTTCTGGCGGTCGGTAAAGGTATAGAAAACAGGGGACATGGCGCCTAAATCCTGGAGATAGGTGCCCAGAAACAGCAGGTGGCTGGTGATACGGAACATCTCGGCCATCATGACGCGGATGGTGCGGACACGGTCCGGTACGTCGATAGCCGCGAGCTTTTCCACGGCCAGCACATAGGGCAGGTTGTTCATGACCCCGCCCGTATAGTCGATCCGGTCGGTGTAGGGAATGAAACTGTGCCAGGACTGGCGCTCGGCCATCTTCTCCGCGCCCCGATGGTGGTAGCCGATGTCCGGCACGCAGTCGACCACTTCCTCGCCGTCCAGCTGCAGGGCAACGCGGAAGGCGCCGTGGGCGGAGGGGTGGTTGGGGCCGAGGTTCAGGAACATGAACTCGGCGCCATCGCGCTCACGTTGCATGCCCCATTCCTCGGGCTTGAACTTCAGTGCCTGTTGCTCGGTATCCTGTCCGGCCACGGTCAGTGTGTAGGGGTCGAATTCGGTGGCGCGGGCCGGATAGTCCTTGCGCAGCGGATGGCCGCTCCAGGTGGGCGGCATCAGCAGGCGGGTCAGATGGGGGTGACCGGAGAAGTCGATGCCGAACATGTCCCAGACCTCGCGCTCATACCAGTTCGCGTTGGGAAAGACATCGGCGATACTCGGCAGCAACAGATCCTCTTCCCGCAGAGCGACCTTGAGCATGAGGTCGGCATTGCGCTCAATGGACAGCAAGTGATAGAAAACGGTGAAGTCGGCCGGCGGCAGCTGCTCCCGGTGGGCGCGCAGGCGCTCATCGATGGCCGAGAGATCACAGAGCATGGAAAAAGGCCGGGACGCATCACGGAGGAAGCACAGAACCGGCTTCAGCAACTGCCTGTCGACCCAGAGCACCGGCATACCGGTCAGGGTTCGTTGCTGCATGAAGGCCTGTTCGCCGAACTGCGCGGTCAACGTTGCCGCAACGTCATCCGGGCTACCCGACCGGGCGTCCACACTCGCTGTCTGGTCTGCCGCGCTCATGTTCGTGCTTCAACTCCTGGAATCAGGTGGTTGCGTGCTCATTGCCGATAAAAAGTTGCCACTTCAGAGACTGTCCGGTGTCCGTAGCTCTCTTGTCCGGATGCGGTCCTTGCGGTGTTTTTCCCGCTGCGACGGCATATCCGCCTTGTACACGCCCTGGTCGCCCACCACCCAGGACAGCGGGCGACGCTCTTCCCCGATCGAATCCTGCAGCAGTTGCAGACCTTGCAGGAAAGCCTCCGGGCGCGGTGGACAGCCGGGCACATACACGTCGACGGGCAGGAACTTGTCCACGCCCTGGACGACCGAGTAGATGTCGTACATGCCACCGGAGTTGGCACAGGAGCCCATGGAGATTACCCACTTGGGCTCCAGCATCTGGTCGTATAATTGTTGAATGACCGGTGCCATCTTGATGAAGCATGTACCGGCAATGACGATGAAGTCAGCCTGTCGGGGGGACGCCCTGATCACCTCGGAGCCGAATCGGGCAATGTCGTGAGGAGAAGTGAACGCCGTGGTCATTTCCACGTAGCAACAGGAAAGGCCGAAATTGTAGGGCCACAGGGAATTCTTTCTTCCCCAGTTGACGGCCGAGTGCAGTACTTCGCTCAGTCGGCCGGTGAAAACATTGCGTTCCAGTTGCTGTCGTATCGGATCTTCTACCTTCTCTCCCCGGTTCAATGGATAGCGGGTGTTGTCCTGTGTGGCTTCGTCGGCCCTGGTCAGTGTGTAGGACATGTGACTCCTCCCTATGACGGTTGCCCGCCAATGTAATGGGTCATCCAGCGCTTACGATCGTCTTACAGGTGCCCAGTCGAGGGCGCCTACCCGACTATCGTATATCAGGCCGGCCAGCAGTATGAAGATGAATACTGCTGCGCCCCAGAAACCAGCCCATCCGGTTTCCTGAAGTGCTGCTGCCCAGGCGAACAGGAACACAGCTTCCAGATCAAAGATGACGAACAGCATCGCCACCAGGTAGAACTGTACGGAAAAACGTTGTCGGGCACTGCCGGCACCGACTATGCCGGACTCAAACGGGAGTGTTTTGCTGCGGCCGGAACTGCGGCCCCCAAGTAGAAAGGAAGCAGTGACCATGAAAGCGGACAGGCCCAGAACGGCGAGGATGAAAAAGCCGGTGGCCCAATACTGGACTGTGGAAGCCGTGGTTGTTTCCACCATTCGATTCCCTCGGCAGCCGTGGGCTGCGTTGCCTGGACATCAATGACGTCACGATAGCAACGGACCGGCCGCAGTGCAATGCCTCTGGATGATCACGATCCTGCGTGACGGGACATTAAGATTCTTCCGTTTCAGCTGACGCTGGTCAATCGCGGCGGCATGTGGTTGTGGTATTCAAGGAGGGAGCGTAGGTTTTAAATTCTGTGCAGCGTACGTTAAGGGGCGAACTGATGAAGAATGTTTTCTTGTTGGGGCTTGACGACTTCAACCTGCCTGAAGTGGACTCCCTGCGGAGAGTCGACAACGTAAAGATCCACAGACTGCTGGATGTTGAAGAGGTGAGTCGCCCGCGAAACGGAAGACTGGACTTCGAAGCGATGCGACAGCAGGCGGAGGCCCGGCTGGACAGCTTCGACGGTTCCATAGACGGGATCGCCTCGCACTGGGATTTCCCTTCCAGTTCACTGGTCGGTGTGCTGCGGAATGCGCGAGGCCTGCCGGGGCCTTCCAATGAGGCGATCTGTCGCTGTGAACATAAATACTGGTCCCGGCTGGAGCAGAAGAAGGCAGTGCCGGACCTGGTGCCACCATTTGCCGCGGTCGACCCTTTCAGTGACGACCCTTTCGAGACCATCGACATCGACTATCCGTTCTGGATAAAACCAATCAAGGCACATTCCTCGCATCTTGGTTTCAAAATCCGGAATGCAGGGGAACTTTCCGGTCATCTGCCCGAGATCCGCGAGAAGATCGACCTGTTCGGTTACCCCTTCGAGCAGTACCTGCGGCATGTGGATATGCCCGGGGAAATAGCTCACATCGACGGACACTGGTGCATTGCCGAGGGAATCATCTCTGCCGGACGGCAGTGTACGCTGGAAGGATACGTCCATGATGGCAGGACCACGGTCTACGGAATCGTCGATTCTTCGCGTTCCGGCGAGCACCAGTCCAGTTTCTCGCGGTACCAGTATCCTTCGGACCTGCCGACTGACGTGCGGCAGCAAATGATAGAGGCCGCGGACAAAGTGCTGAAAGGCTTTCACTACGACGGCGCACCATTCAACATGGAGTTTTACTGGGACCCGGAGACGGGGCGCATCCGCCTGCTGGAGGTCAATGCCCGCATCTCGAAGTCACATTGCCCGCTCTTCCGTCTGGTTGACGGGGTATCGCATCACCAGGTAGCGGTTGATCTGGCGCTGGGAAGGAAGCCCGATTTTCCGCATCGACAGGGAAGTTTTGCCCTGGCAGGCAAATTCATGGTCCGGGTGTTCAAGGATGGAACGGTGACGAGGATGCCCGGGAAGGAGGAAATCCGTCAGGTGCAGGACCTGTTTCCCGAGGCGCGCATCCATCCGCTGACCACGGAAGGGACCCCGTTGCGCCATCTGCACTATCAGGACAGTTACAGTTTCGAATTGGCGGATATTTTTCTGGGAGCGCAAAGCCAGGGCGAATTGCTGGAGAAATACGAGCGATGTCTGGAGATCCTGCCCTTTGAAATAGAACCGCTGGAGGGGGCGGAGGCATGATCGAAGTGGTGCAATCGGGTCCACAGCCAGTCGAAGAGGTTGAAAATGTATTCATACCCATGTCGGATGGTGCCTGCCTGGCGGCCCGTATCTGGCGGCCACGGGATGCCCATTCGCGGCCCGTACCGGCAATTCTGGAATATATACCCTATCGCAAGCGTTTCGGCACCGCCGAGCGGGACGCGGTG
>JAWLFN010000206.1:0-4979 GCA_041685555.1 Gammaproteobacteria bacterium
TCTTCCTGCGTGTTGTCAGGATAGATCACACGTGCACTCATGGACTTGCCACGATAGTGCATGTGAGCCCGGAAACCGTGCAGCACGATGTCCTTGTCGAACACGTGAGTCGCGGCCATCTCGTGATTGCGCGCACCAGCCGGAATCTGGATGTTGTCGGTGCGGTTACCCGGCGATACGGAGTATGTGTGATACTCATATTCCGGCGCTTCGTTCTCATCGTAGAACCACAGACCGATGCGGGTATTGTCTACCACTTCCTGCCCGAAGGAGGTGTAGTGGATGGACATACGGATCGCTGAGTCGGTCGGCAGGAAAACACCAGTGTTTTCCGGATACTCGGTAGCGTATTCCTTACCCGGCGCGTAGCCTTCCAGGAACTCGCGACGCGGATCATTCACCGCTTCGTCAATCTCGCCTTCCTGGTTGGTTGTGTCATCCACGACGTAGGACAGCAGGTGGTGAAGAACGCGCTTGTCGCCCGGGATGAACTGGACGGCCTTGACCCACCGGTCTTCTTCGAACTCGACCGGGATAACTGAGTTGATGTAATCAATCACACCAGTAGCCGGAACCGTGAAGCTCGGCACTTCGACAATGTGATCCGGCTCACCGCCGTTCTCATACATCCACTCACTCTGCGGCGGCTCGACCTGCGTCAGCGGATCAACGCCGGCAGCGTTCGCCTGGTAAGACACCGCGGCAGACAATGCCAGCATGGTTGTCCAGGTTACTTTTTTCATAATGGAACTCCTCTGTACGGGTTTTGCCGATAATTGAGGCATACACTGATCAGGACCGGAACTTCCGGTGTGCCCTTTCATTGAGCCGATCAGACTGCCCGTTATCTTCCGTTCCGGTATCAGCCAGTCTGTCGACCACAATGATACCATCCGTTTTCATTTTAACGCTCTGGTCTCCGCGACCGGAATTCAACCGTCGCAAGACCCCTCAAGCCCATTCCGGGTCTCTGCCAGGCAGCCGTAATGACCTGTCCGGCGTTAGCAGCAAGCTGTCTCTGCATCCCTTATTGTTCTTGTAGACCCCCGCTCAGCGGCAGGAATTCATGGCCCTCCCGGATCGACACATCTGAAGCCCCGTATCCCTGGGACGACTGTCGCTCCAAGAGCGCAAGTCCTTGGACCTGAAACCGATCTTACTCAGTTGATTTCCGTTTTACAACTATCATCAAGTAGCGAATTGGTTACAAACTGTGTCGGCGCCAGAGGTCGACGTCACCCTTTCCCAGGAGTATGATGAGCATTATGCACAAATTCCCTTCATTTCAACACTTTCAGGGGTTTATCCAGCGCAGTCGGGTGACGCTCGTCGCCATGGCATTCGCCTTGACCGGCCTTCTGCTGCTGTCATCTCCCCAGGTATCTTCACAGCCTCCGGCCTCCACGGCCCCGTCTGGCGACATTCACCGCATAGCGCTGGAGGGCGCCATCAGCCCCGCCAGCGCCGACTATCTGGTCCGCAACCTGGAGCAAGCCGCGGAAGCGGATGCCAGGCTTGTGCTGATCCGTCTCGATACGCCCGGCGGACTGGAAGCCTCGATGCGGGATATGGTCAGCGCCATACTGAATTCGCCCGTGCCAGTGGCCACCTGGGTGGCCCCGAGCGGAGCCCGCGCCGCCAGTGCCGGCACTTATATCACCTATGCCAGTCATTTTGCCGCCATGGCGCCGGCCACCAATATCGGGTCTTCGACGCCCGTCAGCCTGGGTGGCGGTGACATGCCGGACATGCCGGCCCCCGAAGATGGACCGGGCGGCACCGAAGAAGACAGTGGAGAGCAGCCTGCCGGGCCTGCCAACGACATGGAGCGCAAGGTGCTCAATGATGCCGTGGCCTATATCCGGGGACTGGCCGAACTGCGAGGACGGAATGCGGACTGGGCCGAGGCCTCGGTGCGGGAGGCGGCCAACCTGTCCGCCGGGGACGCGCTGGATGCCGGCGTCATCGACATCATGGCCGAAAGCCAGGAAGTGCTGTTGGACCAGCTGGACGGTCGGACCGTGGAAATTGATGGCTCGAGCCGCGCGCTGGACCTGGCCGGGGCCGAGATCATCGAGATCGAGCCGGACTGGCGCTATGACTTTCTGGGCCTCATCACCAATCCGAATGTGGCCTACATACTGTTGATGATCGGCATCTACGGCATCATACTCGAGTTCTACAATCCCGGCATGGGCGTACCGGGGATCACCGGAGTGATCTGCCTGGTGCTGGCCGGCTTTGCCCTGCAGATGCTCCCCATCAACTACGCTGGCCTGGCGCTGTTGCTGGTGGGCCTGATATTGATGATACTGGAAGTCCTCTCACCCAGTTTTGGCGTATTGGGGGTAGGCGGACTGGCCGCTTTTGTACTTGGATCGGTGATGCTGATGGATACTGAATTGCCCGGATACCAGATATCAATGCCCCTGATCGCCGCGCTGGCGGTCGGCACGGCCGGATTCGTGGCGCTGGTGCTCGGCGCACTGGTGCAGTCACGCCGCCAACGCCTGACCAGCGGCACGGAGACGATGATCGGCGGCCGGGCGATCGCCATTGAGGACTTCACCGGTTCAGGGCATGTCCGTGCCGAAGGCGAGATCTGGCTGGCCGTCTGTGACACGCCGGTGCAGCGGGGCGATCGCCTCGTCATCGAGTCGCTGGATGGCCTGGAACTGAAGGTCCGGCCGGACCAGAAACGATCAAATTCACAGTAACCGACATCTGACAGGAGCGCGACATGGAGATTTTCTCGCTGGTATTGGCGGCCCTCGTGGCCGGTCTGCTGTTCAGCGCATTCAACATACTGCGCGAATACGAACGCGGCGTCATCTTTCTGCTGGGCCGCTTTCAGAAAGTCAAGGGGCCCGGCCTGATCATTGTGATTCCCGGCGTGCAGCAGATCGTCAGGATCAGCCTGAGAACGCAGGTATGGGACATACCTTCGCAGGACCTGATCACCCAGGACAACGTGTCCGTGAAGGTCAATGCGGTGCTGTATTTCCGCGTCGTCGACCCGCAGAAAGCGGTGATCAACGTCGAGGACTTCATGGAAGCCACCGGCCAACTGGCGCAGACCACCCTGCGCTCGGTGCTCGGGCAGCACGAACTGGATGAACTGTTGTCGGAGCGCGAACGCCTCAACTCGGATGTCCAGGACATCCTGGACCAACAGACGGACAACTGGGGCATCAAGGTCAGCAATGTCGAGATCAAGCATGTCGACATCGACGAAAGCATGATCCGGGCCATCGCGCAGCAGGCGGAAGCCGAGCGCACACGCCGCGCCAAGGTCATCCATGCCCTGGGTGAACAGGAGGCCTCCCAGAAGCTGGTCGATGCGGCGGGACTGCTGGCCAGCCAGCCCGAGTCGCTGCAGCTGCGCTACCTGCAGACATTGACCGAGATTGCCAGCGAACAGAACTCCACCATCGTGTTCCCGCTGCCGATGAACCTGATCGAGGGCCTGCAGAAAGTGCTGGGCACCAGCACCTCCAGCGCGAGCCAGTCCGGGTCGGCCAACGAAAGTGACAGGGAATGAAACCGCGACGCTGGCGGAACCCGGTATGGTGCGTCCTGACGCTGATGGTGACACTGGGTTCTTCGGTGGCCATCGGTCAGAGCGAAGAATGCGTGGTGCTGCTGCACGGACTGAGCCGCACCGACTTTTCCATGCAGCGCATGGAGGAATCCCTGGAAAATGCCGGTTACCGGGTCGCCAATATCGGCTATCAGTCCCGCCAGTACAGCATTCGCGATCTGGCCGATGCCGCCGTGCAGCAGGGTCTGGATCTGTGCCATATGCTGCAGGCCGACCGCATCCATTTTGCCACCCATTCCCTGGGTGGCATCCTGGTCCGGGACTTTCTCTCACGGAGCCCCGTGAAAGACCTGGGCCGCGTGGTGATGCTGGCACCCCCGAACCGGGGCAGTGAGATCATTGACGTATTCGGCGACCTGCCGGGCTTCGAACTGTTCTCCGGCGAACCCGCACGCCAGCTTGGCACCAACCACGACAGCGTACCCCGACAGCTGGGCGCGGTGGATTTCGAGCTCGGCGTGATCGCCGGCACCCGCTCGATCAACCCGATCGCCTCAATGACGCTGCCGGAAGCCGATGACGGCAAGGTCAGCGTCGAAAACACGAAGGTGGATGGCATGCAGGACTTCATCGCGCTGCCCTACACGCACACCTTCATCATGTTGCGACAGCCGGCCATCGATCAGGTACTGTATTTTCTGCAACACGGGCGCTTCCAGCGCGAATCGATAGTGGCGCAGTAAGCGGACACTATCGCCGCCGATACTGGATTTTGACGGCCAGTTGATTTATCCTTCCGCCCTTCTCTGCCCCCGGCCAAGGACCTCGCTCCCGCATGCCGGGGATCACATCAGGCGCAGGCCAGAACCAGGCAGGAACCATCGCAACCATCATGACAGAATCCAGCACAAGCACAGTGGCGCAATCCCGTGATTCGGCGGGAGTGAATCAGCACGTCTTCAATTTCGGCAGGCAGACGGACGGCAACGCCCGAATGCGTGAACTGTTGGGCGGCAAAGGCGCCAATCTGGCGGAAATGGCCTCCATCGGACTGCCGGTGCCCCCCGGCTTCACGATCAGCACCGAAGTCTGCACCTGGTTTTACGCCAACGACCGCCAGTACCCCGATACACTGAATGCTGAAGTCGCGGCCGCCGTGGCAAACATCGAGCAGCAGATGGACCGCAGATTCGGCGGCGGCGACAACCCGCTGCTGGTGTCCGTGCGATCCGGCGCCCGTGATTCGATGCCCGGCATGATGGACACCATCCTGAACCTGGGACTGAACGACACCACCGTGGAGGGGCTGGCCCGCATCTCCGACAACCCCCGTTTCGCCTGGGACTGCTACCGTCGCTTCATCCAGATGTACGGCGATGTGGTGATGGGTATCGAGGCCGACAATGAGGGATCCGAGGATCCCTTTCATGCTCTGCTG
>JAWLFN010000207.1:0-4966 GCA_041685555.1 Gammaproteobacteria bacterium
CCCCGGGTTCACTGCAGCGGAAAATGACAGACCGCTCCAACCGTGAGAACTACATGCGGCTGGGCTATTTCGCAGACTCCGCAATAAATGGCCTTTTCAATGACGTGGAGGCTACAGCCTATTGGCGGGATCTGGAAACACATGTCAATGTCGTGCCCAACACAAACAATCCAGCCACCTTCGTGGACGTATTCGTGGTGGGCCCGACCATATACGGTGGCCACCTGAAGGGCGTGAGGGAACTCGCCCCACGCTTGACCCTGACGCTGGGTGCTGACTGGTACTACGAGGACCGTGAGGGTTCCGAGAGGAGCGTCCGGGGCGGGCCCAGGGCGCAACGGGATCCGGATACCGATCAGCTTTCCATCGGTGCTTATGCGCTCGGCGAGTGGCAGATGAATGATGCGGTTCAATTCAATGGCAGCCTGCGGCTGGATAACGTGCGAACGCGCATTGATACGGCCTTCATTTCTGATCAGGAGACACGCGATCTTTTTGTCGGAGCGGGAGATCTGGAGAATACTCCGGTGACCGGTTCGGTTGGAACGATTGTTGACCTCAATGAAACGCTCAGCCTGTTCGGTAACATCAGCAACTCTTTCCGCGCCCCTTCGGTAACCGAGATTTCTGCTGTGGGTACAGGTGTAAATCCGGTTCTGAGATTGCCTAATACTGAAATAGATCCGGAGACGGCGACCAACTATGAGGCCGGTTTGCGTTTTCGGCAAACCGACTTCAATTTTGACATCATCGGTTTCTACAATGATCTGGAGGATCTGATCGACCGCGATGCGCCTACTTCCTTCAATGGTACCCCCGCGGTTCAGATGCAGAATATCGGAGAGGCTGTCGTGCGCGGTGTCGAACTGCTGGGCACCTGGGCTGCGACATCGAACCTGCTCGTATCGGCCAATGCTACCTATACGCGCGGTACCGACGAGGTGACCGATACACCCCTGGCGCAGATCATGCCCTGGAACGGAACCGCATCGCTGCGATGGCAACCTCGTGATGGTACCTATCTGGAAGGGGTATTTGAATGGGCCGCCGGGCAGGATCGGATCAACCCTGCACAGGAGCGCCCAGACGATGGGTACGGCGTTGTCAATATTGCAGCCGGTATCGACCTGAGTCGGTGGCTGGATACCACTGAACAGGCGATGTTGCGACTTTCCGTCGAAAACGTCTTTGACAAGCAGTATCGCCTGCCAACCACGCCGGAGAATATCGCCTTCCCAGTCAGTCCTTCCAATCCATTGGTACAGCCGGGTCGCAACGCCACGGTGGGATTGTCCATGCAGTTCTGAATGCGCCCAGCCCCCTTGAAGCGTGAAGCCGGTGCTGAGGGCCGAAAGGCGTTTGGCGGGACTGGCAAACACAAAAAAGAGGCAGTCCGCCAGTATGCCGGCGACCGACGGACTCAACGCTCGCGTTGATCCTGAGTCTGCAGCTCTCGCGTCCGTGGCCGCACGGGCGTGACGCCCCCCGGGGACGGAAGAAGCTCTTCTCCTCGCACCCGCTCGATGCGAGCATGATGCGGTGTTCATTTTGCAGAGTGAGGCAAGTTTTTACGATTAATGAGAAGGACAGTCTAAAAATCCGCAATGGGAAAGGCTCTGCTGAAAAGGAACCCCTGGTAGTATTCACAGTGCAGCGACGAGAGCAGCTCAAGCTGCTCTTTTGTCTCAACCCCTTCGGCGACAAGCTGCATTCCTAAAGCGTGACCCATGGCAATAATGGAGCGGACTAGTGGGCCAGTCCGGCGTCAGCCAGAGTCCAGCAGTGTTCTCTTTACGAAATCTGGCTGATTCAACTGTGTCGCGGAAATATTAAAGCAGTTGGCGGACCACTTGCGTCCCAACTATTCACTGCATCAGCCTGAACAGCCACACCATTCAACCCGACAACTCGTGGAACCCTGCTTCTCTACTTCGGCGTCGGCCTCACCAGAATCTCGTTGACATCGACATGAGCAGGTTGCCGCAGCGCGTAGGTCACCGCCCCGGCCACATCCTCCGGCCTCAGCGCATTGTCGGGGGATTCGTCAAAGAATGGCGTGTCCACCATGCCCGGCTCGATCAGCGTCACCCGGATGCCGCTGCCCCGCAGCTCTTCTCTCACCCCGTAGCCAATGGCCGATACGGCCCACTTTGTGGCGCTGTACATGGACCCTGGTATGGTCGCACGGCCCGCGGCCGAGCCAGTGATCAGCACGTGGCCCCGGGACCTTCTGAGTTCCGGCATGCACACCTGCAGGGTAATGCCGACGCCCAGGACATTGGTGAGGATCATGTCCTTCCAGACATCAGGGTCCGCACCACTGAAGCCTCCCGGCTCGCCGCCGCGCCCGGCATTGGCAAATACCGCATCGATACGGCCAAAGGCCTTCACGGCCTCATCCACCATGATCTCCTGCTCCGCGACCTGTTGCACATCGCAGGCCACGGTCAGCACTTTCTCGTCGCCGCCCAGCTCCTCCCGCAGCGTCTTGAGCTTGTCCCTGGACCGTGCCGCCAGGACCAGCCGGTACCCGGCATTGGCCGCTGCCCGGGCGGTGGCGGCGCCAATGCCCGAGGACGCACCGGTGATGACCAGAACCGGACTTTCGTTGTCACTCATCTGTGTACCCCCTTTCCGTTCATGGACATGTAATGTACCAGAATGAAGCAGGCCAATGCCTGCAATACATTGGGCAGGCTCCTGGTTCAAGCACCCTGCGCCTGATACTGGTAACATGGCCAAAGCCAGGGGGGATTGGCTGAGTGCCCGGTATTACCACCCGGCCTGGACTTTTCGCCATCAACGCCCCCCCAATGATGGGAATGTCAACAAACGGACCGGACCCTACTCCCTGGACAGTCTCGTCAGTAATGGTTGGATAATTGAATGAAACAACTCGTTTGGCTGCTCTGCGTCCTGTTCAGTTCGAAAGCGCTGTCCGCGGACGAGGTGGAAATTCCCTTGCTGGCTGAAACCGCCCAGGTCCATGCCGCGATCGGTGGCGTTCTTGAACTCGATCAGCACGGCCAGAGCACGCTTGGCGAAGACCTGTGCAACCGGCTTGAGCTGTCCGATCTGGGCGTGTCGCCCGAGGACGAGCAACTGGCTGTCAGCATGGCATTGACCGCAACGACCGGGGTCCGCGTGCTCGGTGCCTGCCGGGGGCCGGCGCCATGGCGGGGCCGACTTGCATTGCTACTGGCACCTCGGGTGATGGCATCGGGACTGGCTATTGAGTTTGTGCCTGATTCGATCGAATTGTTGCGACCGGATGGCAGCCCCGGAGTGTTAAGCGTACCGGCCCGGGTCCTTGCCGATGCGCTGGTGGTACCGCGCATGAACAGCGTTCGAATTGACCTGGCCGAGCCACTGAATGCCCTTGACGAGATGATCGAGCAATTGCTGGGCCCGAGGCACACGGGTGAGCCGTCCCTGGTTGAGCGCACCCGTATTACCCGCCTCGATACCGAAGAAACCGGCATCCGCGCCGGGTTGGCTTTCCAGGTTCGCACTCTTGACGAAGCCAATCAGGTGCCCGAGCCAGCTCTGGGCGCCGCCGAGACGGCTCAATGGCAGACGATCGAGGATGAGCTGGACGGCTTCCTGACCACGATCATCTCGACCCTGGCCCGCTCAACCGAGTCCCATGACCTGCGAACGGAATTGTTCGCCACGCTGCTGGACGCCCGATACGCGATTGCCGAGGCGCTGACGCTCGATGATCCCGGTTCCGACCCGGTTCGCGAACTTTTCCTGGTCACCTGGGATCGGCTGCGGCCCCTGATGAGCGAACTGGAAAGTCTGGAGACCCCGGATCTGGACGTGGATTTCAGGTTGGCTGCCTTCATGGCCGGTGGTGATGCGCTGCGGGCACTCGACGCCCTGGGGCCTGATTATGGCCTGGAAATCACTCGTGACGGGCTGCGCCGGCTTGCCCGCCTGCTGCTGGCCGATGCAGCGCCATCGACTTTCACTCCGTTGCCACTGGAGGTGGATCCGGAATTTCGCGCCCTGTTTGGACTGGATACCAACATCGAGTCCGTGAACACCACAACGGAATTGATGCGACGCATCGCCGGTGGCTTACAACGGACGGGGTCCTGGCTGTTGCCGGCCGCCCGGGCCAGCAGCAACTCCCCGGCGGAGGCGCTCAGGGGGCTGGTCCCGCGGCTGGCGAACCTCGATGACTACCTGGACCTGGTCGCCAGTTTGCTTGAAGAGCAGACCAGCGCCTGGCTGGCCGCAAATGATCGCGTGCCGGACAGGATGCGGCAGCGACTTGACCCCCTGGTCCGTGCCACTGCATGGAAAGAATCCTGTTGGCGCCAGCTCGCCGGTTCAATCAGCGATCCCCAGGTATTGCGTTCACCCGTAGGGGCCGTGGGCATGATGCAGATCAACGGCCGCGTCTGGCGCAGCGTCTACGACCTTGACAGCCTCAGTGATGAGGTCGACTACAACGTGAACGCCGGCATCGAGATACTGACTCATTACATGGTTGATTACGCGATCCGGCGTGGCGAGCACGAACAACCCGGCGGTGATGACAATCTGATCAAGGCAACCTATGCCGCTTATAACGGCGGCCCGTCACAGCTGGGACGATACCGTCGCGAAGACACTCCCGCCCGATTGCGGGCCATTGACAATGAGTTCTGGCGTCATTACACGGCCATCAAGGCCGACCAATGGCCGGATATCTCCAGTTGCTACGCGGTCGGAAGCCAATGACCCGATGGCTTCGATGGTATCTGTGCTGACCGCCAACAGAACTGTGCAACTCCATAAGGGCCTCTGAAGATCGCCGGCGCTGCTCCGGGGATGACTGCATGATCCCCACTTGATCCGGCCTGACCTTTGCGGCAGGGTAGTAGACTGATTCAGAAAAGAGAGGTGGACAGCATGACAGACCAACCGTTTCTCACTGACGTGAAGACCCTTCGTGAGAGGGCCCGTAAGCACATCG
>JAWLFN010000208.1:0-4946 GCA_041685555.1 Gammaproteobacteria bacterium
TGTATCTGTCCTGGCGGGACACCTGGGCCGCCAATTCCATACAGGCACGACTGGCCGTGCCCGGCGGCTGGCTGCTGCAGCTCGTGGCCGCCGCTCTCTGGGTCCAGGCCAGCAACATGGAGTTGGGGCTGGCCTTCGCCCTGTTGGTACTGCCGACGGGTGCCTGGGCACTGGTGGTACTCAACCGCGAATTCCGCTCCGGACGGCAACCTGCCTCACGGAACGGCAGAATATCACCACCCGGTGCCGGCACACTCGGCCGACAGGCATTGCGGCTGCTCGCCGCCGTGCCCCTGGCGGGCGTTTCCAGCGCCTTCGCGGCGATCGCTCTGAGCAGCCTGCTGCCCTGGCCTCGGGCCAGCCAGCTGTCCACTGGCATCCTGGTCATGCCGGTGCTGTGGGGAGCCGCATCGGTCTGGGCCTGTGCCGATCCCCGGCCCTGGCGACCCGTGCTGTTCCTGTCTATCGCACTGCTGTCCGCTGCCCTTTTCCTGTATGCCTGAGGCCTCATGAAGAATCTGCTGTCTCCCTCACTGGTCCGCAATGCGCTGTCCGGCCACTCCTGTCTGGGGCTGCTGACCGGCGCGCTGCTGTACCTGATCTGCCTGTCCGGTACGCTAGCGGTGTACTACCAGTACTTCGAGCGCTGGGAGCAACCGGACGTGCCCGAGTACCAGCAACTGGCACCGGACCTGGTCGGCCATGCCTATCGCAATGTGTTGTCGCAGCCGCGGCAGGTCAGTGGCGACATGTTGATCATGCTGCCGACGGAGAACTCGCCGCGCGCCTATGTGGCCTCTTCCATCGGCTCCTGGTTCCTGCAGCCGGACGGACGCCGCGGCGAAGCGATCGCCCACCCGTGGACCGACATGCTGGCCAACCTGCACCTGTACCTGCACCTGCCATCAGCCTTCGGGATGATCGTGGTGAGCGCCTTTGGCGCCCTGCTCTGTGCACTGATCATTTCCGGCTTTCTCGCGCATCCTCGTATCTTTCGGGATGCCTTCAACCTGCGCCTGGGCGGCTCCCGGAGGCTCGAGCAGGTGGACATCCATAACCGGCTGAGTGTCTGGGGCGCTCCATTTCACCTGATGATCGGTGTCACAGGGGCCTACTTCGGTCTGGCGGCGTTGATGAACGCACTGATCGCCACCGCATTCTTCGATGGTGACCGCGATGCCGCGGTCGGTGCCATTCACAGTCCGGCACCGACACTAGAGCAGGAAGTCGCAACCATGAACGTGGAAGGTGCACTGGAGCGCATGGCCGAGGTGGCCCCCGGGGCCAAGCCCTTCTATATCACCATCGAGGACATCAACACACCCGAACAGTACATGATCATCGGCGGGCGCCATCAAGACCGGCTGATCTACGCGGAACAGTACCGCTTCGACCAGGAGGGTCGGTATCTGGGCAAGGCCGGTTACACCGACGGTCCGACCGGGCAGCAGGCCATTTTCTCCACCTATCGGGTCCACTTCGGGCATTTCGGTGGCTTTCCGGTACTGGCCCTGTATGGCGTACTGGGACTGGCATTGACCGTGGTCTCGGTCACCGGCATCAATATCTGGCTGGCCCGACGCAAGGGCCGGGACTCCCTCGATAATCTATGGACGGGGCTGGTCTGGGGCACGCCACCGGCACTGCTGACGACCGCGTTGGTGGCTCTGCTATGGGCAGGGCAAAGTACAGCCATGTTGTTCTGGAGTGGCCTGCTGGTCGGCATGGGACTGGCGCAGTTCATCAACCACGATTCACGTTGCCGGCTGACGCTGCAATCCCTCACTGCCGGGTTGTCTCTGGCGGTGCTGGCGGCACACGTGGCACGGTTCGGTGACAGCTCACTGAGCAACAACGCGGCACTGGGCGTGAATATCAGCCTGCTGCTGGTGGCCGTCGTATTTCTGTCCCTGGCCAGGCACCAGCCAGACAGGAAACCGGACAAGAAAACCGGAAAACAGGGACAGTCCCGATTTTCTACCGGACTCCGTACTCGTCCCGGTAGGCCCGGACCGCCTCCAGGTGATCCTTGAGCATCGGGCTGCCCTCCGCCTCCAGGTAATCGATGATCTGCTGCAGATTGACCAGGCTGATGACAGGAACCCCGTAGTCTCGTTCGATCTCCTGAATGGCGGACAGCTCGCTCCGTCCCTTCTCCTGCCGGTCCAGCGCCACCAGAATACCGGCCGCGCGGGCGCCGTGCCGTGTCAACAGCTCCATGACCTCGCGAACCGCGGTGCCCGCGGTGATCACGTCATCGATGATCAACACATCACCTTTCAGCGGCGCGCCGACCACCTGCCCTCCCTCGCCGTGGTCCTTGGCTTCCTTGCGATTGAAGGCGTAGGGCTTGTCGACCCCGAACTCCAGCGCCAGCGCGGCCGAAGTCACCGATACCAGCGGGATACCCTTGTAGGCGGGACCGAACAACAGATCGAAATCCGGTGCCCGGTCGCGAATGGCGGCGGCGTAACTGCTTCCCAGGAAACCCAGCGACTTGCCGGTATTGAACAGACCAGCATTGAAGAAATACGGACTCTTGCGGCCGGACTTCAACGTGAACTCACCAAAGCAGAGAATGTCCTGCCGGATGGCGAACTCGATGAACCGCTGTTGATACACTTCAAGTGTCATAATGTGCCTCCTGCTCCGTTCCAGACCTGCTGAAAGCCCTCAGTCGATCCCCAGCACCTTCTTCTGCATGGCCACCAGCTCACCAATTCCCTTGCGTGCCAGGGTCGCCATCTGCTCCAGCTCGGTGAAATCGAAATCCCCTTCCTCGGCCGTGCCCTGCAGCTCGATGAAGCGCCCCTGCTCGGTCATCACCACGTTCATGTCGGTGTCGGCCGTGGAATCCTCGGCGTAGTCCAGGTCCAGTACCGGCACACCGTTGTAGATGCCCACCGACACCGACCCGATCAGCTGCTGGATCGGATCCTCTTTCACCAGGCCCCGTTTCATCATGCTGTTGACGGCGTCGACCATGGCGACACAGCCGCCGGTAATGGACGCCGTGCGGGTGCCACCATCGGCCTGGATCACGTCACAGTCGATGCGGATGGTATTCTCGCCCAGCTTCTCCATGGCGATCGCGGCGCGCAGCGAGCGGCCGATCAGGCGCTGGATCTCCAGCGTGCGCCCGCCCTGCTTGCCACGGGCCGCCTCGCGGTCCATACGCGAGCCGGTGGAGCGCGGCAGCATGCCGTACTCGGCGGTGACCCAGCCCTGGCCGCTGCCCTTCAGAAAACGGGGTACGTTCTCTTCAACGCTGGCGGTACAGATCACTTTGGTGTCGCCGAACTCCACCAGCACGGAACCTTCGGCATGCATGGTGTAGTTGCGCGTCAGGCGGATGTCGCGCAGTTGATCGGGCTGTCGTTGGCTGGGACGTTGTTGTTCGCTCATGGAACCTCTTGATGTCGGATGGATGGTGCATCCGTAATTATCCCGAATTCGGCGCCCGATAGCGAGCCAGCAACGGGGCATCTGCGGTAGACTCTGCGGTTTACACCCGTTCCCGAAACAAGACAGACATGAGGTTCATGATGGTTGCCAGTATGACCGCCTTCGCCCGCCAGCAGCAGGAATATGCCTGGGGCACGCTAAGCTGGGAGATCCGCGCCCTGAATCACCGCTACCTGGAAGCCGGCATCCGTGTACCGGACATGCTGCGTCCGCTGGAGCCGAAGGTGCGCGAGGGATTGAGGCAACGACTCAGCCGGGGCAAGGTGGATTGCCAGCTGCGATTTCAGCCAGCCGATCAGGAGGAACGCGGTGCCAGCCTCAATTCAGACCGGCTGCGGGAGCTTCAAACACTGGACCAGCAGATCCGAGACGTACACACGGAAGCCGAGCCGCTGTCGGTCAGCGAACTGCTCAAGTGGCCCGGGGTGCTGCAGGAACCCGAACCGGATGTCGACGATATCGCCAGTCATGCGCGGACGCTGTTCCACTCCACACTGGAAGAGTTTGTCGAGACGCGACAGCGGGAAGGCGCGGAACTGGCCGTCGCCATCGAAAAACGGCTGGATGCCATCAGCGAGATTGTCGTCTCCGTCCGAGGCGAACTGCCCGCCATCCTGACCCGGCAGAAAAGCCTGCTGGTGGAACGGCTGGGAGAACTGCGCGAGGAACTGGACCCGACACGCCTGGAGCAGGAGATCGCGCTACTGGCCCAGAAGTCCGATGTCGACGAGGAACTGGATCGACTGGATGCCCATGTCACCGAAGTGCGACGTGTACTGACGCTCTCCGAACCCATCGGCCGGCGCCTGGATTTCCTGATGCAGGAACTGAACCGCGAGGCCAATACGCTGTCATCCAAGTCCGTCGTGGCCGAGACCACGCGACAGGCGGTGGAGCTGAAGGTGCTCATCGAGCAGATGAGGGAGCAGGTGCAGAATATCGAATAACACTGGAAGCGTCGTAGAAACACACCCGGTTGGACCCGGATTTCTTGGCCATGTACATGGCCTGATCCGCGGCCTGCAGGAGAGTGTCGGGAGTGTTAGCGTCCAGGGGATAGAGTGCGATTCCGATGCTGCCGGAGATCCGGACAAGCTGCTCCGAGATGTGGAACGGCATGGCAAGCGCATCGATGATGGTCTGGGCCACCAGCTGAATGTCACTGCGTTGCCTGATTCCGGCAAGAATCACGGTGAATTCATCGCCTCCCAGGCGAGCCACCGTATCCGCCTCCCGCACACACTCGGCAATTCGCCCTGCCACATCAGACAGCAGACGATCCCCCGCCTCATGACCGAACGAGTCGTTGACTTCCTTGAAGCCATCCAGGTCCATGAACAGCAAGGCAAGGAGCTCGCCACTGCGCTTTGTGTGTTTGACCTCCTGTTCCAGTCGATCCAGAAAAAGACGTCGGTTCGGTAACCCGGTGAGAAGGTCATGGTGGGCGTTATGCCATATTTTCTCCTCGGCAAGCGCCCTTT
>JAWLFN010000209.1:0-4937 GCA_041685555.1 Gammaproteobacteria bacterium
TCCCGAAGCAGTCGCGCCGCTTCACGGATCCGATAGCTGTTCAGGTATTGATTGAAGTTGCGATAATGCAGCGACTGGTTGATCAACCGGCGCAACCGATACTCCTGGACGGACAATTGTCGGGCCATTTCGCCAATGGTGAGACCGGGCTGTGTATACAGCCGGTCCTCCTCCATCGCCCGCCGGACCGTTTCCATCAGAACACGGTCCACCTGCTGCCCTGCCTCTTCCGCATCGTCCGAAGGTGGTGAGACGGATCTCGGCGCACTCTGCTGCCCGGGCTCCGGGGACATCAATCGTGCCACATCCAGCCTGCGGTCGGCTGCCGCCAGATTCATCGCCAACGCCAGCAGGAACAGCAACAGGAACAGCAGGGCATCGAGGCTGCTGTTGGCCGGAACGAAGAACCCGGACGCCAGAATAACGGCGATGACACTACCCATCCCCAGCGCGAACGGCAGTCGCAACCGGCGTCGAAGCTCGATCAGGTCACCACCGCGATCCCGTATGGCCATATAGATGACATGGCAGGCGAAGCCCAGCATCACCCCCTGTGGCAGGTAATAGAAAACGAGAAAGAATGGCGTGGCGCGTGGCTGGCCACCATCATAGAACCACAGCCCCACCGACCTGAGCAGGATATAGGATACGATCAGCACCCAGAAAGCCGGATGGACCCGTTGCTGGTCGATGAACAGGTAACGCGCGATGACCCAGAGCAGTGCCGGTACCGCGATCGCCAGGGTGGTCAATATCTCCCAGTAGACTCCGCTGCTGTCACGGGTGATCTGCGGTAATCGACTGAAGATGTACGCCGTCATACACAGACAGAACAGCGCCATCAGACGGCCCAGCATCCGGTGACGGTAATGGATCAGGTAGAAAAGACCCATGAACAGCAGCTGTGAAACGGCCATAAAACTGCTGGCATAGTGCGTCCAGTGCATGATGCATTCAGACCTGTAGTCAGAGTGCGGCCGGCAGGACATCCACCGCCCGTATGCTGGGGGAAGATTATAGCATCAGTACCGGAGAGGGCCGGGCGCGAAACTGATATTTCTGCTGTATACCCATAAAAAAACACCGGCCGGTCCGCATGCACGGAACCGACCGGTGTTTTCAGTCATGGAGATGAACCGATGGTTACTCGGTCACTTCCACGGTGATCCACTGATCATCGAACAGACCGCCATCATCAGCGCGACCCCACAGCACATAGGTGCCGGGCTCATCGAAGGTCACTTCCGTGGTGTACATGCCATCTTCCGGCACCGGCGGAGGCGTCCACATTGCACCCCAGGGTGAATTCGCGCCATGACGCGTGTCTTCCCAGGGCTTGACCTGTGGCGGATTGAACTCCGCTACGTCACCGCCGCGATACACGTTCCAGGACAGGTACAGACCATTGGTCTTGCCTACCGTCACGCGTGTCGGCGGTCTCAGCGCGCGCTGCGTTTCACTGGCGACAGTGCGATCCGACGGCCCGGTGCGGGTGGTGGGTAGGCCATCATCGTCGACTCTGGCCTCGATCACCAGCGGTTCACCCACCCGGACATAACGCACGATCTCTTCACCCGGCTCGTGGTCACCCAGTACGGTCAGCTCCGGCGCCGTGTTGGCACGCGATTCCGGCGTACTGGTCCCAGCACCCAGGGAACCCGTCTCTGATGCAATCACGACATCATCGATGACATAGTCGGGGTTCAACGTGGCATATGCCCGACGGGTTTCACCATTGGGCGAGGTCACTTCCCAGACAATCTCCTCATCCCGATCAGCCCACGCCTCGTCGACATTGACCGTGAATGTGAAGCGATTGCGGCGGGGGAGGAAATGCGTCGGTTGCCCGCGATCAGCCTCTCCCGGGGAGAAGAAATTGTTCTCACCCACGGGAATGTCCAGCCTCTGCTCCCAGTTTTCGTTGTGGTAACCGAAAACCAGGTCGATGGAACCGTCTTCCGCCCGACGCCAGCCTTCAAAGGCCGGCTCGACATGCTGACCCTCGCGATAGGTCTGCTGGGCCAGCACGTCCGAGGCCACCAGTGACAGGGCCATGATCATGGCCACGGGCATCATGCGCCTTACTGCGTACAACATCAATCAATCCTCCAGTAACTCAGTGCCGCTTCGCTGATGCCTTCCAGGTCTTCAGCACGGTCTTGTTCATCCGCCAGCTCCATGCGGCTGACTTCTCCGTTGACATCCCAGTACTTGATGGCCTCGGGGCTCATCTCTTCCAGGTCCGCCTCGGTGATGTCCAGCGGTGCCACCAGTGGTACCGTGCACAGCGGGCATCCGATCACGTGATCGTTCGGTCCAAGATCCAGCGCCTCCCGGCGGTCGGCCATTTCCTCGAAGAACTGGTCCTCGGTCATGCTGACGCGCATACCCAGGTCGATGAACATGTTGGTCACCGAACGATTACCGGAACCCTGCCAGTTACGCGGGTCAGGCACGTTGGGGTTGGTTTCGGTGTTGTTCATGTAACCCGTGATGTGCAGGATCGTACCCGCCGGCAGCAATGGGGCATGGTCGTCACCGAAGGGATAGCCACGCACCCAGTTGTGGTCATAGCCCACACAGGACAGGGTTTCGATGGTGTAGCCCCAGATCGCCTCCAGACACATACGCTCACCCGGGGCGTGCAGGTGTGGCTCAAACGTGACGATCTTGGTGGGTTCATTCAGCACCGCGTAGGCGTGCAGCTCCTGGTCGTCTTCATTACCGGTGATGCTGATATCGACCCCGTTACCCAGGCCGATGCGCGCCGGCGGATACTTGGGCTCGTAGTCTTCGTCGTGGAAGCGGAAGCCGATTTCCAGATGGCCCGTGATATCCACATTGCCCGAGTTAAGATGCACGGAATCCGAAACGATGACCGAACCGGCCTCCAGCAGCCGCCCGGAATCCTCGTCGAAGATGTCCGGATTACGCGCGATCTCGTGCACGGGCCAGGAGACGGGGGTACCCACGGCGTTACCTTCCTCATCCAGCACCTGGGTGCTCCAGATCATGTGGTGGACGATGTTGCGGGCACCGACGGCACCATCGATCTCATCAGGGTTGAGGTCATTGACTTCGATGACTTCAACCGACTTCACATAGCGATCCTCTTCCAGCGGGATCGGGATTCTCGGGATATTGCCCCACCAGTCTGGCGTATTGCCCTCCACGGTGATGTCTTCCGTCCGCACGACCAGGTCTGGTTCTCCGGCGGCCCACTTGGTCTCGTCATCCCAGGCGATCGGCTCCGGCGCATCGGCCTCGTTCCCCTTCGGAGCACCGGAGCGCGCCCAGCGGGAAATCATGTCGATCTCGTCCAGGCTCAATGAAGGATCCTGCTTGTACTCCTGGATGCCGATATCACGCTCCATATACCAGGGAGGCATCGCACCCGCCTGGTCTACCAGACCGGTCTTGTATTCGATCAGACCGGCAAAGGGAGCCACCTGCTCATAGGTCTCGAGCGGCATGGGGGCCACGCCAGCATCCCGGTGGCAGTTCTGGCAGGCGCGCTGCAGGATCGGCTCGATATCCTTGTGGTAGGTCACTTCTTCATCGTTCTGCTGTGCCAGTGCACTGCCACTCAGTGGCAGCACCAGCGCCAGCGCCGCTGCCGAAGCAGCCTTGGCCAGCGAATCAGGCTGGAATATCCTCACGGGACACCTCCTCTCTAGCGTACTGTTATCGTTGTGGTTGTCATCGGACAGACTGATTGGATCATGGACCCTGCACTCCCGTCTCCCTGAAAATTGATAAAAGCTGACGGATTCATGCAAATTCCTGACGCCTGTACCTGCGGATTCCAGTGACAGACGATAATGTCTGCGTTTTCCGAAATGCGTCAGCATTGACCCTTTACAGTATGCGAGCGGATCGTGTTAGATGCAATTAAAGAACATAAGGAGTCCTTAGCACCATGCCATACCTGACAACCTCAACGCGGCCATTGCGGCGGCTGTTTCCAAGGAAAGCCAGTCTGAGCGCCCTGGCGGCACTCTGTCTTGCCACATACGGCGCACCGGGATACGCCCAACATATGATGCACGGGACTGGCGAAGCCGCCGGGATCGAAGTCGACACCACCCCGCACGACGATGCCGTGCTGCCAGCCTCACCCGAACAGATCATGCTGGCATTTGAAGACGATGTGCGCCTGGTCAAGCTGACGTTACGTACCCCGGAAAACCGGGAACTGCTGGATATCGGATTCCGGTACGACCCCACGGCCGGCAGTATGTTCACGCACGCCCTGCCATCCCTGGATGCGGCGCCGTACTACATAGCGGACTGGGCCGTGGTCAACGAGGAAGAGCGGGTCATTCACGGCAGATTCCATTTCTCCTTCGGGCCCGATGCCCAGCCACCTTCGGAAATCATGCCGGAGATGGAGGAAATGCGCCACATTATGGCGCCCGACTATCGCCTGCAGGACCCGGAGGTGGAATTCCGCATCCAGGAATGAGACAGGATGACAGTAGAGGTCGCACAATGGGTGGGTTACGAAGGATCACTGCACTACTGCTGGCGGGAACAGTGAGCCTGTCACAGGCCGATGTCTGGGACGAGGTCGAGCACGGCCATGCAGACAACGATGGTGTTCGCATCCACTATGCCGCAATGGGCGAAGGCCCTCTCGTGGTGTTGATCCACGGTTTTCCCGACTTCTGGTACAGCTGGCGGCATCAGATGGAGGCACTGGCTCCCCACTTCCGGGTCGTGGCCATGGACCAGCGTGGCTACAACCTCAGTGACCAGCCTGCTGGCGAGGCACCGTACGGCATGCGCAACCTCACCGCCGACGTGGCGGCCGTCATCCGCGAGCAGGGCGAGGAAAGCGCCATTGTGACCGGACATGACTGGGGCGGGATGGTGGCCTGGCAGTTTGCCTTCAATTATCCGGAAATGGTGGAGCAGCTGGTCATCCTGAACCTGCC
>JAWLFN010000210.1:0-4906 GCA_041685555.1 Gammaproteobacteria bacterium
GTTGGTCAGCCGGGTCCACGATGGCCATGTTCAGGCGTTTGTGGCGTTTCAGCAGGCTGGCTGCCACCGAAATTCCGGCGGCACCGCCACCCACAATCACTACATCATACTTTTCGTTACTCATACTGGAATCCTCCTGAAACGGTTGTCACTTGAATGCGTTGACTGGCAGTTTGAAGTAGGGCATACCGTTGTCCTCTTCGGGCGGGAGATCGCCGCCGCGCATGTTGACCTGCAATGAAGGCAGAATGAGGCGCGGCATATCCAGGGTAGCATCCCGCTTTTCACGCATACTGACAAACTCGTCCTCGCTGATACCATCGCGGACGTGCTTGTTCTCCGCTTTTTCCTGCGCGACGGTGGTCAGGTACTCGACTTCGCGACCGTCCGGATAATCGTGACACATGAACAGGCGGGTTTCGTCGGGCAGAGAGAGCACCCTCCGGATGGAGCGGAACAGGGTGCGGGCATCCCCTCCCGGAAAGTCGGCCCGCGCCGTGCCACCGTCCGGCATGAACAGTGTATCACCGACGAAGGCCGCGTCGCCGACCACATGTGTCATACAGGCGGGCGTGTGCCCTGGTGTGTGCATGGTGTGCACGGTCATGCCGCCGATCTGGTAGGAGTCTCCGTCCGAGAACAGGCGATCGAACTGCGAACCGTCGCGCGCGAACTCCGTGCCTGCATTGAACAGCTTGCCAAATACTTCCTGCACCTGGATGATCTTCTCGCCGATGCCCAGCTTGCCTCCAAGCTGCTCCTGGATGTATGGAGCGGCCGAGAGATGGTCGGCATGGGCGTGCGTCTCGATGATCCATTCCACCTTCAGTTCGTGCTTGCGCACATGGGCGATGAGCTCGTCCGCGCCCTCAAAACTGGTGGTGCAGGACGGATAGTCCAGATTCATCACCGAGTCCATGATGGCGCAGGACGACGACTCCGGATCCTTTACGATGTAGGAGAATGTGTTGGTGTCCTGGTCATAGAACGCGAACACCTCCGGTTTCACGGACAGGTCAGGTGTAAAAGGTATTGTGTCGCTCATGGTTACCTCCTCTCTCTTCAGTCATAGGTCAATTCAGTGGTCTTGCCACGGAATATGCGGTAAACGAAAAATGTATAGCTCAGTATCGCCGGCAACGTGATGGCAACGCCCCAGAACACAAAAAGCAGAGACTTTGATGACGCAGCCGCCTCATCGATGCGCAGGCGTCCGATGATGATGTCGGGATAGATGCTGTAGGCCAGACCGGTCGCGGCCAGCAGGCAGATCAGCACCAGTGCCGCAAAGGCCAGCCAGGCGTGGCGGCACAGGAAGTCATCGGCGCGGAACAGCAGCCACAACAACCCGATGAACACCAGGGACGTGAACAGCGGAATCGGTGCCAGGCCGATGGCATTCGGCAGCGTGAACCATTTGGCGGCAATGGCGGAGCTGACCAGTGGTGTGGCGATGGAGATCAACAGCAGTGCAAAGCCCATGGGCAGCACGGCCAGTCTGGCCCAGCGCAGCGCCATCTGTTGCAGGTGGCCCTCGGTCTTGATCAGAAGCCAGGCTGCGCCAAGCATCAGGTAGAGCGCCGGAAAAGACACGGCAATCAGAAACGGGAACCAGGCGCCCGGACCGCTGTTGTCCAGCCCGGTGATGTATGAGCCCAGCATCCAGCCCTGGGACAGTGCCGTCAGCAGCGAGCCCCCGAAAAAGGCCCGATTCCACAGGGAGCGCTGGCCGCTCTCCGCCTTGACCCGGAAATCGAAGGCGATGCCGCGCAGGATCAACCCCATCAACATCAAGGTGACCGGTATGTACAGAGAGGTCAGAATGATGCCATGCGCGGCGGGAAACGCGATCAGCAGAATGCCGACGCCCAGTACAATCCATGTTTCATTGGCATCCCAGAAAGGACCGATGGAAGAGATCATCAGATCCTTTTCCGGTTCGGTGCCCAGCGGGATCAGGATGCCGATACCCAGGTCGAAGCCATCCAGGATGACGTAGATCAGCAAGGCCAGCCCCATGGCGCCGGCGAAAAACAATGGCAGAAATGCTTCCATCAGTTTGCTCCTTCTGTGCCGGGTCGGGGGAATTCCTGTCCGGATGCCCGCAGTGAGGCGGCCGGCTTGCTGGCCATATAACGCAACGTGGCCATGTAGCAGAACAGTACAAAGGCATACAGTGCCAGGTACCCCGTCAACGTGCTCAGCATCATGCCGCTACCATGATCCGCGACCACGTCCTCGGTACGCAGCAATCCGCTGACGATCCAGGGCTGGCGGCCGATTTCGGTCACATACCAGCCCGCCAGCACAGCGACCCATCCGGAGAAGGTCATCCAGGAGAAGACACGCAGCAGGAAATCCGAGGGGGACTGACGCCGATACAGCAGCTTCCAGCCGGCCCACCAGGCGCTGACCAGCATGGCCATGCCCACCGCCACCATGACACGGAATGACCAGAACACCGCGGCAACGGGAGGGTGCTCGCCCTCGAACTCGTTCAGTCCGAGTACCTCGCCGTCCATATGATGGGTCAGGACCAGGCTGGCCGCATAGGGAATCTCGATCGCCATGCGGGTGGTGCGGGATTCCTCGTCGGGAAAGCCGAACAGGGTGAATGGAACGCCCGTATCGGTTTCCCACACCCCTTCCATGGCGGCGATCTTGGCGGGCTGGTGTTCCAGCGTATTGAGGCCGTGCAGGTCCCCCACCAGTATCTGCAGGGGGGCGAGTACCATTGCCATCACCAGCCCGGTGCGGAACACCTGCATCGTGGCGGGGCCGTCCACGCAATCGCGCATGCGCCGGGCACTCACACCCATGACCAGGAAAGCGGCGGTCAGCAGAGAAGCGATGACCATATGAGCCAGGCGATAAGGAAAAGACGGGTTGAATATGACCGCCATCCAGCTGTCGACATGGAAGACGCCGTCTTCAAGGATATAACCGGCCGGTGTCTGCATCCAGGAATTCAGGCTCAGGATCCAGAAGGCGGAGAATGTGGTGCCAATGGCCACCAGTGCCGTGGACACCAGGTGGAGCCGGTTGGACACCCGGCGCTTGCCGAACAACATGATGCCGAGGAAGGTGGCCTCCAGGAAAAAGGCGGTCAACACTTCGTAGCCCAGCAGGGGGCCGGCGATGTTGCCCGTCTGTTCCATGAACCCGGGCCAGTTGGTGCCAAACTGGAAACTCATGGTGATGCCGGAGACCACGCCAATGGCGAAGCTAAGTGCAAAAATTTTCACCCAGAAGTAATAGGCATGTTCCCAGTTGCGCTCGCCGGTCAACGTGTAACGGACACGGAAATAAAGAAGAATCCACGCCAGACCGATGGTGATGGTCGGAAACAGGATGTGAAAGCTGATGTTGGCGGCGAACTGGATTCTGGCCAATACCGTCGGATCAAACTCCATCTGCATGCCCTCTGAAAATGGTCATCCGCGTGGGCTGGTGGCCCACTGGTCTGCGACTTCATCGATGACGTTGCAGAAGCCGTGCCAGGCTGGCTACCCAAGGGGCTACAATCATGTAATCCCATGAAGATAAAGCAGAAAAAAGATGCTTTCCATGCACTGGCGCAATATTGAGGCTTACATTGGTCTCCGCATTGTGTCAATATTGGCAGTAGTGTTGTCAAAAATGTCAGAAGAGAGGCTTGACCATGTTGGTCAGTGATACGCGGACTGATCTGTCCATGATGCTGGATGCCTATGACCATCCGGCCATTCTTATGACCAGTGACTATGAAATCGTGGCCACCAACCGGATCTACCGGGAACGTTTCGGCGAGTTGGATCCGGCGCGCGGGCAACGCTGTTACCAGGTTTCTCATGGCTATGACGTGCCCTGCGACCAGGCGGGTGAGGATTGTCCGCTGGCGGCCGCAAGGGCTTCGGGGCACAAGGAGCGGGTGCTGCATATCCACCAGACACCCCGTGGCCGGGAGCATGTGGATGTGGAACTGGTGCCGGTAGCCGACGTGCATGGGGAGCATCGCTATTATGTGGAGCTGCTGAAGCCCGTCGAGCATGCCAGCCCACGGATCGATGATAATGAAATGGTGGGCGCCACTCCTGCATTCAACCGTATGGTCGAAAAGATCACCCGTGTCGGACCCACCGAGGCCGCCGTTCTGTTATCGGGAGAATCCGGTACCGGCAAGGAGATGGCGGCATTGGCGGTGCATCGCGCCAGTCCGCGACGCGATCATGCGCTGGTGACGCTGGAGTGCTCCGGGTTGTCGGAAACGCTGTTCGAGAGTGAGCTGTTCGGGCATGTCAAGGGGGCTTTCACCGGCGCCACGCAGAACAAACCCGGCCTGGTGGAGGCGGCCAACGGAGGGACGCTGTTTCTGGATGAAGTGGGTGACATACCGCAAGCGCTGCAGGTAAAGCTGTTGCGCCTCATCGAGACCGGCTCCTATCGACCCGTGGGAAGCACCGAGCTACGGCGGGCGGATTTCCGATTGATCTGTGCCACTCACAAGCCGCTGTATTCCCTGGTGAAGCAGGGCGAGTTCAGGCAGGATCTGTATCACCGGATCAATGTGTTTCCGATTCATCTGCCCTCGCTACGGGAGCGTGTGGACGACATCCCGTTGTTGGCCAAGGCCATTTTACGCCGGATGGATGGCAGCCACCGTTACGTGCTGACTGATTCGGCGATCCGCTGCCTGCAGGAGCCTCTCTGGCGGGGCAATATCCGGGAGCTGAAGAATCTGCTGCAGCGTGCGCTGGTGCTGGCGGACACGCCGGTGGTCAATGACGATGTCATCCAGAGAAGTCTGGCGCTGGATCACGACGAAGTGGCGCATGAACGTCCAGGCCCCGCGGACATATCGGCCGCTGACAATACCGTGCTGCCTGATCTGAAAACGCATGAGCAGGATTATCTGAGGCATCTGATG
>JAWLFN010000021.1:0-19952 GCA_041685555.1 Gammaproteobacteria bacterium
CTGTCGTCACTGACCGCCGGCGTGACACTGCTGGTCATGGTGGTCTTCCTCAGTGACTGGCTGTCGGTGATACCGATGGCCGCCCTGGTGGCCGTGATGATCATGGTGTCCATCGGCACCTTCAGCTGGGATTCGTTGCTCAACCTGAAGAAGCATCCGCTGTCGACCAATATCGTCATGGTGGTCACCGTGGTCGTGGTGGTGGCCACCCACAACCTGGCGATCGGCGTGTTTGTTGGTGTATTGTTGGCGGCGATGTTCTTTGCCAACAAGGTCGGCCACTATATGACGGTCAGGAAGAGCCGGCGTGACGATGGCGCCAGGGTCTACCGCGTGATCGGGCAGGTGTTTTTCGCCTCTTCCACCCAGCTCACCGCCGCGTTTGATTTCCGCGAGGTGGTGGACACCGTGGTCATCGATCTGAGTCAGGCACACTTCTGGGACATCACCGCCGTGGAATCGCTGGACCGCATCATCATCAAGCTGCGCCGCGAAGGCGCGCGGGTTGAACTGATCGGCATGAACGAAGCCAGCGCCACACTGGTGGACCGCTTCGGTGTACACGATGACCCCAAGGGGATCGAGAAACTGATGGGTGCCCACTGAGCGCCCGAGGACAGACAGACATGAAGAACATCGTTGCCTGCATAGATCACTCCGGCGCCGCCGGCGCTGTCTGCGACGCCGGCGCCTGGGTCAGTCAGCGTGTAGACCGACCGCTGCTGCTGCTCCATGTCCTCGACCGCAGCGTCTATCCCACCCGCACCGATCTCAGCGGCAATCTGGTGGTAGGCGAGCAGCACCAGCTGCTGGAGGATCTCACCGAGCTGGACGCGCAACGCAGCCGGCTGGCTCTGGAACAGGGCAAGCTGCAGCTCGAGGAAGCCCGCAAGCGCGCACGGGAGGCCGGCATCCAGGCACTGGACACCCTGCAACTGCACGGCCACTTCGTCGAGACGCTGGCCGAGCGTCAGGAAGATATCCGGATCCTGGTCATGGGCCGGCACGGCGAGGATCATGTCAGTGACATCCGGCAGATCGGCAGTAATATCGAGAACGTCATCCGCAGCCTCAGTTGTCGCATTCTCATCGTGCCGCCCGACTTCACACCACCCGACCGCGTGCTGTTCGCCTATGACGCCAGCCCAACGGCCCGGAAAGTGCTGTACATTCTGGCGCGCAGCCCGCTGTTCAAAGGACTGCCCTTCCACGTGCTGATGGTCGGTGCCGACAATGAAGAACGCCGCGCGCATCTCGACGAAGCGCGACTCGAACTCGAGCAACAGGGTCACGGCGAGGTCATACCCCGGATCATTGAAGGGGACGTGGAGGATACGCTGATGGCTTATGTGCGCGCACAGGACATCGGCGTATTGATCATGGGCGCCTACGGTCACTCCCGGATCCGCCAGTTCCTGGTCGGCAGCACCACCACCCGGCTGCTGCGTCAGAGCGAGGTGCCCGTGCTGCTGATGCGGCAGTGATCAGAGCGCGGCCCGGAGTCCGTCGCGGCAGGGTGTGGCGGCCATGGAGTGACACCAGATCCTGTCACCGGACATCCGCCCGTCATGGTGGTATTTGCAGGCCCCGGTCGCCATACTGGTCCCTGAACCGATGAATACTCCTGACCGCAGGCAGCCCCATCATGAACCATGACAATGACCGATGCGTGAGCACGGAATGGCACTACCGTCCCGACCAACCGGAATTATCCGATTATCCGCAACAGCCGCCAGAAAGCGCCACGCTACCCGATCTCCCCGGTGCGCTCGGGGACATCGGTGAATACCAGCGCCGACTGTGGGCCAATCAGGAACGAAGCCTGTTGCTGGTATTCCACGGACTCGACACCAGCGGCAAGGACAGTCTGATCCGCACACTGGCCACCCGGATGGACCCGGCCGGCTTCCATGCCTGGTCGTTCCGCCGTCCCCACGGAGATGAAATACGCCATGATTTTCTGTGGCGCGTCACGCCCCTGTTACCAGCCAGGGGTGAGGTAGCGGCGTTCAACCGCAGCCACCACGAAGCGACCATTTCCGAGCGCGTCTTTCCCGTACACACTGCCAGCCGGTACAACTGGTCAGCACGTCATGCGGCTCTCAGGCATTTTGAAGCACACCTTACACAGGAAGGCACCACCATTCTGAAGTTCTGGTTGAACCTGTCGGCGGAGGAACACAGACGCCGTCTGATTGCCCGCATTGATAAACCCCATAAACAATGGAAATTCGACCAGTCCGACATCGAGACATGGCGCCGGCGGCAGGAACTGCAACGATATGCCGAGGAAACCATTGCGGCTACGCACTGCGTTACAGCCCCGTGGTTCATCATACCCGGCGACAGCAAACCTGCCTCGCGCGCCATCATCGCACAACTGGTGGCAGATCAACTGCAGGCACTGGCGCCGGATTACCCGGCCGCCGACAAGCAGGTTCTGCGGAAGTACCGGGGCATGCTCGCCGGCCACTGAAGGAGCCCGGGGGATGCAGAGAGATACTCACGGCATCAATGGTGACGCGGCGGCCGCATTATTGGCGTCTATGAGGCTTCGCGACAGTTCGTCAAAACTCGTCGGCTCACCATTGACGATCGGCTGTCCATCTCGCAGCGCAAGCGCCAGCATCAGATCGCCATCCTCATCACGCCGCACGCCGAAACCGGTCATGGTCTGTATCCACCGTGCCAGGATGCGATCCGTTTCTTGTTGCCGCTCAGCATCGGAAGCACCCGGCCAGTCAGCGGCCACCGACCCCGCGGCCACCCGCTCCAACGCCGCCTCCGTGGTCGCGACCTCGATCGCGATGGTGAACGAGCGGCTCATCTGCTCCAGATCGAACAGTTCCGGTCGGGCCGGCCCGTCGTAGGCCACACTCAGATTCCCCCGAGTGTCATGATCATCCGCCAGCGAGATACCCAGCTCGTCGATACGCAGTTCGGGCCGCGCCGCCAGCAGTCGCTCCAGGACACCCGGCAGGGTCGCCATATTCATGCCCCCACCCTGCATGGCCACCGAGTCGGTCAGTGCCATCAAATCAGCATATGCCGCCGTATCGATCCGGTCGGCCGAGGCCCGCAGCCGGCCCGGTCCCAGATCGAGTTCCATGAACTGTATGGTCTCGAAATCCAGCGCCATCCGGCTGTTTATCCACTGATCTTCAACATCGAGCGTACCCGCCATCGTCAGACCATCCACGCCGGCACGCTCTCCGTCCAGCGCCAGCTGCGCATGCTCCATGTCCAGCGACGAACGACCCGCCCAGACCAGCGGCAGGATCCGCTGCAGGTCCAGGGCTGACTCGACATCGCGCAGCTCGAACTGCGCCTCGGTCCGACGCTCCCGCAGATGCAGGCGTTCCAGTGCCATGCTGCCGTTCACCGCATCCATGGATACCGGAAACGTGACCTCGCCGCGCAGGCCCGCCAGTGTCAGTTCGCCCGCCATGGGCTCACCCGGACCGCCCAGTTGTCCCTGGTAGTCGATCACGCTGGCATCCAGCGTGGTCTGGCCATCGAAGCCCGAGGTCACCACCACGGTGACCAGCGGTTCGCTGGCCGGGTACTGTGGCAGGGCCGGCCGCACCTGGTCAGGCAGGGCAATATCGATCTCCCCCCGGGCCAGACTGAATCCGGTTCCCGGCAACCAGGGGCCATGCACCACGTCCATCGAGCCGGCCAGATCCAGAGTCCCGTCGCGGCGAAATCCGCTCAGCAATTCGCGGGCGGATGAGCCGAAGGGTGGCCGGTAGACAACATCGTAGTCCAGTCGTCCGCCGAACAGACCGTGCTCATAGTCCATCCGGTTGACCTGCACATGTTCATGCGCGATGAGCTGTGCCGTGACATTGTCCAGATGTGCGGCCACCCGGGTGCCCACCAGGACTTTCATGCCGATATACGCCCCGATCATCAGCACCGCCAACAGCAACCCTTTCTGCAGCCTGCTCATTCCCTGCCTCCCGGTTCCGTATTCATCGTTGCCCATTGCGCTCGTCCTTTCGACTGCCCCAGATTCTGGCAACGGCCCGATCATTGCCCAGGGTGCCCACCACGGTGCTGACCACCCCCACCGCAAGGAACACCAGCACCGGGATGATCGCACCTGGCAGGGCAGCGACCAGCCCCGTCAGCGCTGAAACCAGGGCAAGAAACAGGAAAAGTCCTCCCACCACCTTGAGAATCAACCGGTGCGACTGTCTGTAAAGATATTCTTCATCCCCGGACTCGAAGAAGTCGAGTATGGGTGATACCAGCTTTCTGATCGCGTTCTTCATGCCTTCCCCATCAGCGTACATCCCGGGCATCGCGTATCCACCTGGCCCACACGTGGCGTTGACCCGGCCTGACTAAGACAGGTTGGCCACTGGCGGGCGGCAGGGGAATCCTGAAGATCGAGTTTACCATTCAGCTCTGGAAATATCTCTTCCACGTAATGAGGCCACAGGGGATGCAGCGTCTACAGCGCTACATGATGGTCTGGTGATTATCAGACACAGCCTTCATACTGGCCAGACCACATTCCATGTTCAAGGAGATTACTCCCATGACCATTGCACTCACACCCATCATATCCCTGATCGCCGGCATTCTCATTCTGGTGGTGCCAAGACTGCTCAACTACATCGTGGCCGGCTACCTGATTCTGGTCGGCGTCGTCGGTCTGCTGGAAGGAAGCGGTGTCAATGTGGCGCTATAGGATCATCCGGCCGCCGCGGCGGCCGGATCATTTCCTGTCCCCGGTATCAAACTGGCTTTACGGAGTACCTGCATGACTGACAGCCAAGCTTACAATCCCCCCCGCGTATGGACCCAGGATGAAGTGAGCGGCGGTCGCTTTGCCGGGATCAACCGGCCCGAGGCCGGTGCCACGCACGAACAGGAACTGCCTGTGGGGAAACATCCCTTCCAGCTCTACTCCCTGGGCACGCCCAACGGCGTGAAAGTCACGATCCTGTTCGAGGAACTGCTGGAGCTGGGGCATGCCTGCGCTGAATATGACGCCTGGCCCGTCAGGATCCTGGACGGAGAGCAGTTCTCCAGCGGCTTTGTCGCCATCAACCCGAACTCGAAAATTCCGGCACTGCTGGACCACAGCGGAGAGGAACCCATGCGGGTGTTCGAATCCGGCGCCATACTGTTGCACCTGGCCGAAAAATTCGATGCATTCCTGCCGGCCGATGGCCCGGCTCGGGCGGAAACGTTGAGCTGGCTGTTCTGGAACATCGGCAGCGCCCCCTTCCTGGGCGGCGGGTTCGGGCATTTCTATGCCTATGCCCCGGAGCCGATGAAATACCCTATCGACCGATACACCATGGAGGTCAAGCGCCAGATCGACGTGCTGGACCAACATCTGGCGGAGAACGAATACCTGGCCGGTGACGGATACACCCTGGCCGACATGGCCAACTGGCCCTGGTACGGCGCTCTGGCACTGGGCCGCCTCTACGAGGCGGGCGAGTTCCTGGATGTGGAGCAATACCCGCATGTGCAGCGCTGGGCCAAGGCGATCAACGCGCGGCCCGCCGTCAAGCGCGGCTGCATGGTCAATCGCACCTGGGGCGACGAATCAAAGCAGCTGCCGGAGCGGCACGACGCCAGTGACTTCAAGCTGCGCACGAAGGACAGGCTGGAAGCTGCGAAAAAAGGGGGTTCAGGAAAGTACGTGTGACGCGCCACACCGGATACGGTGGTCACCAGTCAGCCTTGCTCGCGGACACTGTCCAGTTGATCAGCCGCTCGGTGATGAACATCTTGTTCGGCACCAGAACTTTACGATTGTCCCAGTCCAGGAGCGGTGTCGAGCGATTCATCGGCGACCCCTTCCGCCAGTGATTCGATCGGGCTCACTCCCAGCCGGTCTTCAGCCGCAGACAGGTCGATGTCTCGCATCAGCGCCTCAATGCGTGGCTGACCTTCCTGGATTGCGGTAATGGCCGCGTCAAGCTCGGTCGCGGAGGGTGCGCTGATTTCCGCTGATTCAGTCAATTCCTCCAGTGGCTCCTGAGCCTCCGCAATGAAGCAGACCGGGATCATGGCGAAAAACAGAACAACAGATGACAGCCAGGCCGATGAACGTACAGGCAATCGGCGGCCGAAATACCCGCCGGGCAGGAAAAACGTGAAACTGGAATGCATTACTGCCCGCCCCGGCCAGGAAGAATAACTGGTATCCCTGAAAAATCGGGATGCTGCAGCTTACAGCGTAGCAGTCGGTGAATTCCCCGTCGGTGCGCTATACATCTCTGGGAGCACCCTGATCACACTTCCTGCACTCCAGTTCATACCCCAGCATGGAGCCGCGACCGGAGGGTGATTCAACCCACGGCCGGTTGAAGAACGGTGGCCGATGGCGGACGTGGCGGAAGTGTCCGCAGGCCAGCTCGGCCACCCAGTCCTGCTGGTCATCCTTGTGGTATCCGGTGATGGGCTGTTTCATGTCGGGGACCGGGAAACGCGGTACTCATACCCGTGATAGCTGGCAATCGCCAGCCCACGAGCCACACCGGTGAAGATGTCATGTTCGACCACCTTGCCGGGAAACTGCTTTTCGAGCAGATCGACCACCGCCCGCAGCTTGCAGGATCCCCCGGTGCGCACAACGTGATCCACCTGCGCAGGGTTCACGCCATTGCGCGACAACAGCGCCGCAATCCGCCGCTCGAGCTCTCCTACCACATCTCCGATGATGGCGTTCAGCCTGGCGCGTGAGAACGGCAGACTCAGGTCGATTTCGGGAATCTCCAGCCGCGTGGACTCCACTTCGGACAGCCGCGCCTTGGCTTCCCTGATCGAGTGGAGAATGTCATGGCTCTCGTTGTTGAGGATGACGTCCCGCAGCCGTCTGATCTTTTCCACCCCCGGACCACCGTCGCTGATGTACTCGTGCAGCCGGGCGGTGTACTCATTCTGGTTCAGGGTATGGGTGATGGCCCAGTTGAGCAGCTTCTTCTCGTACAGGTGGAATGGGAACTCTGTCGTCACCTCTCTGTCTTCCACCCGCCGCGTCCAGGACAACCCCTTACCCAGTTCAGGAAACACCAGCGACCGGTAGATGAGCTGATCGATATGGTCTCCACCGATCCCTGCGCCTTCGGTGTCCAGCACACGGAAATCGCCTCCCGACCAGTCCACCAGACTCAGGTCCAGCGTACCTCCGCCAAAGTCGACGGTCAGCACTCGACAATCTCCCTGATCCGATCGCTGCTGCAGGAAGCTCAGGCAGGCAGCCAACGGCTCCGGGTAAAGCGCATCCGCCGCCAACCCGGCATGCCGGCTGGCCTCCATCAGGCGCTCGATGGCTTTCCGGTTGCTCTGCTCCCCTCCCCCTTCGAACTCCACCGGCCGCCCGACATGAATGCGCATGGCTCCGCGAGCGGGCAAAGCGGCAATGGCCTCCCGGAACGCCAGGAATACCGGTGTGACCAGGGCCACCAGCCGGAACGGCCTGCCGAATATGTCGATACGCTCCAGCCCGGTTTCGCCCAGCAGACGCTTGATACCCAGGAACAGCCTGCCGGGAAGGCCGTAGTCATCGCTCGGCCCGTACAGCATCTGACGGCTACCCTCCTCGGCCTGTGGCTCTCCCTTCAGCGACTCGCGGACGTCGAATGCTGCCTCGCCAATGGGCTTTGCCGTGACCTCCACTCGCCGTGCCCGGTTCTCGCTGACGTACTTTTGCACTGCCGGCGTACCGACCAGGGTCTGAAACTGGCGGTCAATGTGCACCGCCGTGGGCATCGTGCCGCGGTCCGGCTCCAGGTCCAGACAATGCACGGTCTCCCCGTCATACCAGGCCACCGCCGAATTCGAAGTGCCAAAATCTATACCAATGCCAATCATCAGCTCTGTCCGGGAGAAAATCGGTCTTTATACACGGAAAGCCGGGAGGTCGAAAAGACCCCGCGCGCCAGAAGGCATTATCTACGTTTCCCGGCCGCGACAGAACCCGCTGGGTATCACTCCCCCCGCTACTTCGTCCTCGATGCGGTGACTGCGGCCCCGCGTTGCAGCTGGCGGCGTTCTGCCGGAGAATGGCCTCCTCGGGTCACAACCAGAAGAGGAAGACATCCATGCAACTCACTGATTCAGTCGCCATCATCACCGGCTCCTCCTCCGGCATCGGAGCCGCCACCGCCGTCGCGCTGGCTGATCAGGGGTGCCACGTGGTCATCAACTACAGCCGCAACAGCAGCGGCGCCGGACAAGTGGCGGAGCAATGCCGGGCGAGAGGCGTTAAGGCACTGGTCCAACAGGCGGATGTGGCCGAGGATCAGGATTGCCACACGCTGGTCGACGCTACGCTGCAGCACTTCGGCCGGCTCGACGTCCTGGTGAACAACGCCGGCACCACGAAATTCTGCGATCACGCCGACCTGCAGGGGCTTACCAAGGAGGATTTTCTGAACCTGTACAGCGTCAACACCGTCGGCGCCTTCCAGATGGTGCGGGCCGCGGAGGCAGCGCTACGCCAGCGCGAGATCGCCCACGTCATCAACATGGCCTCCATCGCCGGCATCACCGGCGTGGGCAGCTCCATCGCCTACGCGGCTTCCAAGGGCGCGCTGGTGACGTTGACGATGTCACTGGCCCGGGTGATGGGCCCGCAGGTGCGCGTGAATGCCATCTGCCCCGGTTTCGTGCAGGGCGAATGGCTGGCGAAGGGCCTGGGCCAGGACACCTATGACAGGACCCTGGCCGGTATCCGCAAGATCGCCCCGCTGTCCGACACCGCAACACCAGAGCGCATCGCCGACATGGCCGTGGGTGTCATCACCGGCATGGACTGGACCACCGGCGAGACCTTCATCATAGATGGCGGTACACACCTGCACACGGCACCATTACGCCGTTAGCGAACGACGCCCGGACTCACAGACTGCAATCCTGCCCGAACTCGCCACCGCCGCCACAATAGGTGCGATGCTGCAGCTGCAGGTGGATGCCATCCGGATCGGAGAAGTAGACCTCTGGTGTGCCGCCGGGAGCGCCACCGCGTTCGGGCATGCGCATCACCACCCAATGCTGCAACGGATCGGCGTCCTCGCCATTGGGACGTTCCGTCAGGCCATAATCGGTCAGGCGCTGCAGTACTGAATCCACGCTGAAGTCTTCCATATTGAGGCTGGCGTGGTCGATGCGTCCGGGCTGAGCAGGCTCGCCCGGTTCGGTGCCGCCCACGAACATCAGAAACTGGGGGCCATCGCCCACGCCCAGTAGCGGGAAATCCCCCTGGAAGGCCTGGTTCTCGAGACCGAACAGGTTGCGGTAAAACTCGTTGCTGCGTTGATAGTTGGAGACGTAGGAGGTGAAGTGGTTGATGTCATGCAGACGGATCAGGCCCTCACCCGGTGCCGGTTCAGGATCGCAGGTGGCGCCACGATTGCCACTTCCACCACAGGAGTCGGGACTGGACAGTTGGACCAGGATGCCATCGCGATCCGCCAGGAACAACTGGAGATTGTCGGTGGTCATGTCCTGGCTGATGCCGGGCCGGCGCGCAGTCCAGCTCAATCCGGCCCGCTCAAGCGCAGAGGCGCCATCATAGAGAGTCTCAACCGTCCGGGTAATGCCGTGATCGGATAACTGGTTCTGCAGCCCGAAAATATTGAAATTCGGCACGCGCAGCCCGAAATGGCTGATGTGAGGGGCCTCGTCACGCCGCGTCGGCGCCAACACAAAATGCTGGGGACCCTCCCCAATCTGCAGAGAAACGGTGTCTCCCAGGCGAGCCAGTACGGGCGAACCGAACAGGCCCTGGTAGAACGCAAGGGAACGCTCCACATCGCTGACTCGCAGGGTGAAGCTGTGCAGGCCGTCGACTGCAATGGGTTCGACACCGGCCTGTTGAGCCACGGCGCGCATCGCAAATGGCATCATCGGCAATCCGATGAGCAGCCCACGCCGGGAAATGCGCAATGCGTCCTGGGGGTTCCGGTTATTCCGTGATGCGTTCATTGTACCTCTCCGCCTTGAATGGGAATAATCCCTTCAACATACCCCATAAGAACGGCCTGAAACAACTCCACGAACTTGCGACTTTGACCTATCGCAACCAGGGCGGGTAATGGGTGCGTTCCAATCACCCACCCCGCCTGTGGTATGCCGGGGCGGAGCCTTGAACCCGATACCCGTATCACACAACCACTTTTTTGCGCTGCAGAAATCTCTCATCTTGTGTTTGACGCTTATCCAGTCAATCATGTGCATTCTGCCCCAGCCTGAGTGAATCGCAGTAATGGACCATTTCAGCGCTCGATCCGCTACCGCCAGAATCCACCTCGGTCCGCAACGCCACCAGGTTCGGCTGGTGAATGCCATTCTGCTACTGATGGCGGCGTATTTCGCCGTCATCGGCACACTCAACCTTTTTCTGTTCGCTGATCACGGGCTGGCTGCCCTGGATTACATCGGAATGGTCTGTGTCCTCGCCACACAGGTCTATTTCCGCCGCAGCCAACAGCTGCTGATCACCTCCTGGATCGTGGTGGCTGTAGTGGTGGCCGTGATGCTGGTTTTCATCCACATGGCCGATGGTCGTTCCTATTCCCTGATGTGGGTCACTCTGCTACCACCAGTGACTTTTTTCCTGCTCGGCCGCCGGGCTGGCGCCTGGATCTGCGCCGGCGTTTTCCTGTATGTCGCGCTTTTCGTCTATCTGCGCCTGCCTCACTGGACGCCTGCTGAACCGGGCCTGGGAACCTGGCTGAACACCGTCGAAATCCTGACGGCCCACTGGTTTCTATTCCGCCTGTACGAGAAGTCTCGGGCCGAGGCCTTTGCAGACCTGGAGCATCTGTCCGAGACCGACAAGCTCACCGGTCTGCTCAATCGCAGTCGCCTGGACGCCGTGCTGCAACAGGAACTGGAGCGCCACCATCGCAGCAGTCAACCGTTGACGGTAGTACTATGCGACGTGGATCACTTCAAGCAGATCAACGATGACCACGGCCACCTCACCGGTGACCGGATTCTCAAGGACATTGCCGGATTTCTGCGTGAACATATGAGAAAGATCGACATCTGTGGCCGTTGGGGCGGCGAGGAGTTCCTGATCATCTGCCCGGACACATCGGCTCCGGCAGCCAGACAGATCGTGGACCGCCTGCGGACTGCGGCACACGAGCAGGGCATGTCTGGTGATATACGGGTCACACTCAGCTTCGGTATCGCCACGCTGGCGCAGCAGGAAACCGCCGAGGAACTACTTCGACGCTCCGACCGAGCCATGTACGAAGCCAAACGCGGCGGCCGCGACCAGGTAGTGTTGGCCGAGTGACCCGACCAGCAATCACCTGTCCGCGCGGCGCCGTCAGACCAGGGTCACACGCGGGCAGTTGATATCCACCATCAGCCACGTCACCCGTATCAACAGAATGCCCGGCTGATGGACAGGGCAGATTGTCAGTACCGCCAGTTGAACTGCAGGCCGACAATGTCGACCGCGTTATCGAACTGACCAGTCAGGCGGTTGCCCTGCTCGAGCGAATCGATGCCCGCGTCATCAATGAACAGGTGCGCGTACCCCATGTCGACACTGGCATTGCCGCCAAACCGGTAATTGAATCCGGCAGAAGCCCAAAGCCGGTCGGCATCCGGAATGCGTGGTGTGACAAACTGCGGATCAACCTGCGGCGCCTCGTCCAGGGCGATGCCAAAACGCCATGCAAGACGGTCTGAGGCCTGGAAACTGGCACCTGCGGCAGCGCGCAGCGTATCGTCATAGTGCAGCTCCAGCGCACTGACTTCCGCACCGCTGTCCTGATTGACGATCGCCATCCGCTGCAGCGAACTCCATTCGGTCCATGCCAGATCTCCGTGGACTTCCCAGCGATCCATTACCTGACGGGAAACACTGACCGTGACTGTGTCGGGCAACTCCGCCCTGGCCCGGACAGGTCCCTGCAAGGACTGCAGCGCACCGCTACAGAACGCATCGGCGGCGCAGCTTTCCGAGAGACTGAATTCGGCATCCCCGGCCAGCTCGAAGTCACCGCCCTGGCGCCAGATCACTCCCAATGCGGTGCGCCGGTTGGGTTGCCAGTGCAGACTCAGGTCGGCGACCAGCGCGTCGTCATCACCATCAATGCTGCTCTGGCTGTCCGCGGCTGCGTTGGCCGGACCGCCATGCGTCGTCGCGCAGACCGGCACAGGACCGCCCGCGCCCGCGCAGGCGGCAAAGGAGTCGACCGAATTATCCAGTTCCACATCGGCCTGCTGATAACTCAATCCAATGCCCAACGACAGTTGATCATTCACTGCGAAGGCCAGGCTCGGGTTGATATTCAGCAGCGTCAATTCGCTTTTGGTGGCATGATACCGCACCCGCGTATCAGTGTCGTATTCACTGACCAACCCAAAAGGCGCATTCATTCCAAATCCCAGTGTCCAGCGCTCCGTGATCGGCTGCACCAGGTACACCCCCCCGGCAAAAGCAGGCTCCTCGGTCACTCCCTCGGGGCCGGTCAGCGGCTGCTGTAAGGGCGTGCCCGCTGCTGCCCGCGAACTCTGGTCCTGAAACCCGGCATCCAGCCCCAGCACATGTCCGGCCGCTGCCATTTCGGCATCTTCCAGTCGCGACATACCGGCCGGATTGAAGAAAGCGGTGGACGGGTCATCGGCGATCGATGCGGTGCCAGCGTATGCCGTGCCCAATCGGGAGGTACTCTGTTCCAGAATCTGAAACCCGGAGGCCAGGCAGGCCTGTGAGGCCAGCGTGAAAAAGGATGCGCCCAGCAGGGCAATTCGTGTCGATCTGATCGGAGTCATGGGGTCCCCCTGATCGCTGAATGGCTAGCCGTATTAATGAGGCTAACACGGCCCGCGGGGCATCTGGCAAACCCGGGGTGCAAGACATCGGTCGCCAGTCAAGAGCGCCCGTGGCAGCCTTGTCATGACCGTCTCTTGAAATGACGGCGATGCAGAGCCACGTCTGATATACAGACAGCAATGGAAGGAAGGCACCAATGAGCGATATCGAGAAGAAAATCCAGGCAGCGCTTGAGGTCGAAACCGCCATCAACGCCGGTCAGGACACCATTGAGGTGATCGAAGGCGATGAGATCCGCCTGGAAGGCACGGTCACCGGCATTGCCGCCAAGCGCCGGGCACTGCATGCAGCCCGGGAAACCGCGGGCACTCCGAGAATAGCCGACCACATCAAGCTGGATGCCGGCGAGCGCAAGAATGACGACGAGCTGCGCGACGATGCCGACCGGATGCTGCGCAGCGACAGTGACTTCCAGGATATACCTGTCGGTCGTGAACAGAAACCGGATAATTCGGAGGACAACAAATGGATCTCGCTATCCGCGCAGCACGGCACGATAAGGCTGGATGGCGCCGTTCCCAGCCTGAGCCACCGTCGCCTGGCCGAGGTGCTGGCCTGGTGGGTACCTGGCGTCGCTGACGTCGACAACCGACTGCGCGTTCAGCCCCCCGAACAGGACAACGATGGTGAGCTCTGCGATGCGCTGGATCTGGTGTTTGACAAGGACCAGGCGCTGGATCATCTTACCATCAACGCGCTTGCCCGCGACGGCAGGGTCTCGCTTACCGGCAATGTGCTCAGTCAGGAGCAGCGCCAGCGCGCCGAACGCAACTGCTGGTACGTGCCGGGTGTGCACGATGTGGACAACCGCCTGGAGGTGGCGGCGCGGTCGTAGCGCCGTACCCACGCGGAATGGCCGCCACGCTCATGAACGACGGGTAGCGGACCGCGGCTGCTTGTCATCCAGTCGCTCCCTCATGAGGTTCAGCCGTCCACCCTTGAGAACGAGGTCCACCTGCCGTGGACTGAGACTGTGGCGGAACCAGTAGGGTTTCTCCGTATCACGGTCATGCGCTTCGAGCGTTCCGCTCCTCTGCAGTGAGTCACGCAGATCGCGGAAAACGAGCACATCATCACGGCCGATGCGATCATGGTCCTCATCGTTATCGAAAGTCAGCGGCAGAATCCCGAAGTTGACCAGATTCTGCCAGTGGATCCGGGCATAGCTTTTGGCGATGACACAGCGAACGCCCAGGTAACGCGGACACAGCGCCGCATGTTCGCGGCTGGAGCCCTGCCCGTAGTTGCGGCCGCCCACCAGTGCCGAGCCTGATTCACTGTGCTGCCGGGCACGCTCCGAATACTCTTCATCGACGGCCCGGAAGACGAACCGGCTGATTTCCGGAATATTGCTGCGAAAAGGCAGGATGTTGCTTCCTGCTGGCAGGATTTCGTCGGTGGACACGTCGTCATCGACCTTGAGCAACACTGGCAGTTCAAATTCGTCGGGGAGGCCCTCGAACTCGGGCAATTCCACGACATTGGGCCCCTTCTCCAGCGCCAGCCGCTCACCGTCCTCCTCAGGCGAACGGATGTTGGAATCCTCGATGAATACCGATTGTTCAGGATAAAATCGGGGACAATCCATGTCCAGCGTCCGGGGATCGGTGATGACACCGGTCAGCGCCGAGGCCGCGGCGGTTTCCGGACTGCAAAGATATACCTTGTCCTCCGGTGTGCCGCTGCGGCCAGGGAAATTGCGGGGCACCGTGCGCAGGCTGATCTGATCGGTGGCTGGCGCCTGCCCCATGCCGATGCAGCCATTGCAGCCGGTCTGGTGCAGGCGCGCTCCACTGTGAACCAGATCGGCCAGCCAGCCCTGCCGGGCCAGATTCTCCAGCGTCTGGCGCGACGCCGGGTTGATATCCAGCGATACCCGGTCGTGGATACTGTGCCCTTTGAGCATCATCGCCGGCACCGCAAGATCACGCAGGCCGGGATTGGCGGAAGAGCCCATATAGCTCTGGTAGATGGGCCGGCCACTGACCTCCCGCACCGTGGACACATTACCGGGGCTGCTGGGCAGCGCAATCAGCGGCTCCAGTTCATCAAGCGCGATCTCGTCATGCTGGTCATAGGTGGCACCCTCATCAGCTGCCATCGCCTGGAAATCTTCAGCGCGATGCTGGCGGCGCAGGAAGTCCTTCACCTGCGCGTCGGCGGGGAAAACGGTGGTGGTGGCGCCCAGCTCCTGCCCCATATTGGCGATCACATGACGGTCCATGGCCGTGAGACTACTGAGGCCCGGCCCGTAGTATTCGATGATCCTGCCGCTGCCACCATCCACGCCGTGGCGGCGCAGCATTTCCAGGATCACGTCCTTGGCGCTGACCCAGTCGGGCAGCTCGCCTGTCAGCCGTATGCCCCAGATTTCTGGCATCGGCAGATAAAAGGGCTCACCGGCCATTGCCAGGGCCACCGCCAGGCCGCCCGCGCCCATGGCCAGCATGCCCAGCGAGCCGGCCGCGCAACTGTGGCTGTCCGAGCCGAGCAGGGTCTTGCCGGGCCTTCCGAAACGCTCCATGTGCACAGCGTGACTGACACCACCGCCGGGCGGAGAATAGTACAGGCCATATTTGCGGCAGGCACTGCGCAGAAACAGGTGATCATCAGGGTTGCGGTAATCGGCCTGGATCAGGTTATGGTCCACGTACTGTACCGACAGTTCGGTTTTGACCTGGTCCAGGCCCATGGCCTCCAGTTCCAGCATCACCAGCGTTCCGGTGGCGTCCTGGGTCAGCGTATGGTCTATCGTCAGGGCAATCTCCTCGCCCGCTCGCATCTCACCATACACCAGATGAGATGAAATGAGCTTTTGCGTGACGTTTCGTGAGCTCATGAATGTGCTCCCTTCCGTTGCTCCCCGCTGTAGCGCCGGCGGGCGGGTCGGATGTGCTATTGAACACCAGTGTATAGAATCTGACCTGCGGCAGGAACCGTGGTGCACTCTGCTCCTCAACCACTGGAGCAAGCAACCCAGCAAGACGTTTTTTTGCAACAACGAGGCCGCTTTGACATCAGCACTCCCATAAGGAAAATAGGATGGATGTCATTGCCGATGACACTGTTACTGGCATGGATGGCAGGGCTGTCCATCCCTGCCGCGGCATGGAGAGATCAGCGGCTCTGCCCGCGTGATCCGCAGGCAGAGCTCGATATCATTGCGCTTCCTCTCGTGCGTCTTCGGCCTCCTGCAGGCGGGCACCCGCCAGGACACCGGGCATCGAGTAATTCCCTTCATGGCAGGCGTATTCGTACATCCGCCCATCGGTGGCATGATAACTGAGCTCTGCCGTCCACGGTCGGGTGTACAGATTGTCATCCTCCACCGTGAAGCGATAGACAATCTCACTATCCGAATAGCGGCTGAAACGCTCGGTGATGCGGCCGTCCGGCGTGATCGGGACCGCACTCTGCTCCATCTGCAGCGGCTTGATATTGACGGTCTCCACGACCAGCTCGCCATCTTCATACCAGCCGCGGGAATCGCCGAACCACTGGTTCCAGACCGCGGGCCGCTGATTGGCCCGTGCCTCTGCAGCGCTCGCATGGATCGGAATGATGCGGGCATCATGCACCATCTCCACTTCTATCACCACATAGTCCTCGGTCTGGATGAAGCGGTAGGTGCTGTTGTACAGCGTACCCATCATGCCCGGGCCGGCGGTGTTGCCGAAACCGATCAGACAGCGCTCGGACAACGGCATGGCCTCGGGGCCCGACATATCACCGACGCCGGTGGCATAGCGGGCACCGAAGTTACGCTGCTGAAAGCCCCCACGAGGATTCTCACGGCGCGGCACCTGTCCGTTTTCCGGGTCGATGACGTAGGAGCTGCGGAACTCGCCCTTCACGCGCGCCAGTGTGGAGCCTGGATCGATCCAGAAGTCATTATAGGCACGGAGACCGAAATCCTCACTACCCGCCTGTGGCACAGAGTCCCCGCCCGGCGCCGCCGCAGCATCGAATTCGCCGGCCGGCAACCCGGCGACGGAGGTACCCGCCGCAATGCGCTGCGCCTCCTCAGCGGTCACTACCAGAGGCTCAACGTCCGCCGGCCGGTTCAACCGCGTCAATGAAGCGTTGGTCCAGACCCCGCCCAACTCCGGTCGCCCGGCCTCCTGCGCCAGACTGGCCGCTGAAAAACCCGCAAGCAACAAGCCGGGAAGGGTGATGGTGATATTGACGGTCAGCTGCTTGTGGCTCCACATGGCAGATCTCCTCACAGGTTGATTTCATGACCCGACGTGACAGAACGGACAGCGTCAACCACGAAACTATCCCTGTTCTGTCGCAATGTAAAGGGCACCCGAAGCAGAGATCACCAGCACATCATGGATGAAGGCAGACCTGACTATTCAATCTCGACCAGTACATCCCCCGGCGTAACCCGATCTCCCTTTTTGATATGCACCGCAGTCACCATGCCCGAGGCCGGCGCCTTGATTTCGGTTTCCATTTTCATGGCTTCGATGACGAGAACCGGGTCGCCAGCAGACACCTCGGCGCCCTCCTCAACCAGCACATCAACAATATTGCCAGGCATGGTCGTGGTGACCTGGCCTTCTTTCGTCACCTTGTCGCGCTTGCCGGCTCCTTCTTCCTTGTGGAACTCGCCCTGGGATTCCAGGGAAATCTCCTCGGGCACGCCATCAACCGTCATGTAAAAGCGCCGCTTGGTCTCGCCGACCGGACTGGCGCCAGTGACATGAACATCGTAGCTCTCGCCATGGACGGTGATCTTGAATTCAGTAGAGATATTCCCCGTGCTCCCTTCACTGGGCAGAGGCTCCAGCGGCTCGGGTTGCAGAGTACCGGCCTGTCGCTGTTCCAGATAGGTCCGGGCCTGATCCGGGAACATGGCATAGGTCAGCACGTCTTCTTCGGTTTCGGCCAGGTCGCCGATCTGCTCACGGAGCTTGTGAAATTCATTACTCAGCAGGTTGGCCGGGCGCTCATCGATCAGCTCCTCCTTGCCGACCGCGCGACGCTGCAGGTCAGCGTTGATCTTGCCGGGAGCCTTGCCATACCAGCCTTGCAGGTACTTCTTGACCTCGTTGGTAATGTTTTCGTAGCGTTTACCGCCCAGCACATTGGCTACCGCCTGTGTGCCGACGATCTGGGAAGTGGGCGTGACCAGTGGCGGATAGCCCAGGTCCTTGCGCACCTTCGGTATCTCGATGAATACCTCGCGAATCTTATCCAGCGCGCCCTGCTCCTTGAGCTGATTCGCCAGGTTGGACATCATTCCGCCGGGCACCTGGGACAACAGCACGCCGGTATCGACGCCGTTATACTCACTCTCGAACTGATGGTATTTCTTGCGCACCTCACGGAAATGCCGGTTAGCCTGCTCCAGTAGCTCCAGATCCAGTCCGGTCTCATAGCCCGCATCGTGCAATGCAGCCACCACTGACTCCGTGGGCGGGTGGCTGGTGCCACCGGCGAAGGCCGACAATGCGGTATCGATATGATCAACGCCGGCTTCCAGCGCCGCCCACTGGCACATGGTCGCCATACCGGAAGTATAGTGACTGTGCAGGAACACCGGCAGATCAAGGTGCTTTTTCAACGCCGCCACCAGATCAGCGGCGGCACCAGGGGTCAACAGCCCTGCCATGTCCTTGATGGCAATGCTGTCCACGCCCATGTCCGCCATGGCTTTGGCCTGGTCCAGGAACGCCTGCGTGCCGTGCACCGGGCTGACGGTGTAGCACAGTGTGCCCTGGGCGTGCTTACCGGCTTCTTTCACGGCCCGGATGCTGGTTTCCAGATTGCGCACGTCATTCATGGCATCGAAGATGCGAAAGACATCAATGCCATTTTCGGCCGCCTTGTGACAGAAGGCCTCCACGACATCGTCGGCATAATGGCGATAGCCAAGCAGGTTCTGACCTCGCAGCAGCATCTGCAAACGGGTGTTGGGCAGCGCCTTTTTCAGCTGCCGCAACCGGGCCCAGGGGTCTTCCTTGAGGAAGCGCACACAGGCGTCGAAAGTCGCCCCGCCCCAGCACTCCAATGACCAGTAACCGGCCTGATCCAGCCACTCGCAGGCCGGTAGCATGTCCTCGGTGCGCATCCGGGTGGCGATCAGGGACTGATGGGCATCCCGCAGGATGACGTCGGTGATATGGATCTTGCGTTGACTCATGATGATCTCCGTTTACAGACCGGCCTGCGCGGCGATGGCGGTGGCAATGGCGGCGGCAATAGACTCTGGCCTGGATTTTGTGCTGTATTCAATCAGTTCCGGATGACTTTCCACGAAACTGGTGTCGAAACTGGCGGTCCGGAAGTCCGGGTGTTGCAGAATCTGCTGGTAATAGGGAATGGTGGTCGTGACGCCGTAGATACCCATGTCACTCAGGGCGCGGCGACTGCGCTCCAGCAGCTCCTCCCAGTCCATGGCCCAGACAATCAGCTTGGCGCACATGGAATCGTAGTGCGGCGGTATCTCATAGCCCGTGTACATGGCGGCATCGGTCCGCACACCGGGACCACCCGGCGAGTAGTAACGGGTGACACGGCCGAAGCTGGGCAGAAAACCGTTCCGCGGGTCCTCGGCATTGATGCGGAACTGGGCGGCAAATCCGCGGTAACTGATCTGATCCTGCCGGTAACGCAGTTTTTCGCCGGAGGCAATGCGGATCTGCTCCTTGACGATATCCACGCCGGTGATCGCCTCGGTGATGGTGTGCTCCACCTGGACCCGGGTGTTCATTTCCATGAAATGGAAATTGTCTTCATCATCCAGCAGGAACTCCACGGTGCCAGCGTTTTCATAACCACAGCCCTGCGCCACCCGCACCGCCAGCTCACCGATGTATTCGCGCTGACCGTCGCTGAGCTGCGGCGAGGGGGCCAGCTCGATCAGCTTCTGGTTGCGGCGCTGGATGGAACAGTCCCGTTCATACAGGTGGATGGCATTGCCGTGGCTGTCCGCCAGTACCTGTACCTCGATGTGGCGCGGGTTGACGACACATTTTTCCAGAAAAACCTCGGCACTGCCAAAGGCCTTGCTGGCCTCCGAGATCACCCGGGGAAAGGCCTGGCGCGGATCTTTCTCGGTGTCACAGCGCCGGATGCCGCGCCCCCCGCCACCGGATGTGGCCTTGAGCATGAC